>PBCP01000004.1 GCA_002717145.1 Planctomycetaceae bacterium
ATGCCGTTTGTAACATAGGCAACGGTTGTCGTTGAACCTCCTCCGGTGTCACTCGAATCACACCCAATCACGGCTGCAGTCAATATGAGAATAGTAGAGCAAAAGAAGCGTTTCATTCCGCGTTCCTTGTTGTAAATTTCTGTGAATCAAATGATGCGGTAGGGGCAACCGAAGGTTATTCCCTAAACCATCGATTCTATTTTGAGAATTAGATACTAGCAAGGTAAAGTAACCCAAATTGGGGCAACTCCATCGCTGCAAATTCACCGTCATAATCGCTTAATTGCCGATATATTTCGCGTAAACACTACGCGCTACCGTTTCGTCTTCCGTGCCCTTAATAATCGCTCGGCCGTCTGCAAAAACGGTAATTTCAAATTGTTCAATCGATGCGCGTAACAGAAACGGATTGCTGTCAACAGTTCCCAGTACACTGAGTTTGTCTTGCATGCTTTCCAGATCGATATGCGTTTCACCTGAAAACGATAATTGCACCGCATTTCGCCCGCACAAAATAGCAGATTGACTACCTCGTTTGCCTGTCAGCCAATCGAATTGTTTTTGGTGACACGTTTTACAATCCCCATTCTCCAATAGCTGAGACAGTTTGACCTGACGTATTTGATTCTCCCATAGATCAAAGATCTGTAAATCGCGACTGATTTTGTCTCGGTTCCCACTGATTATCTTGATCGCCTCTAACGCCTGAATCGAAGCAATGACATTGATCACAGGTGACAGGATTCCGGCAGAATCACAGGTTGGTGTCGTCCCGGGCGGAGGCGGCCCGCCCTGCATGAGGCAGGGTAGGCACGGAGTCTCTCCTGGAAGGATGGTCATTGTTTGACCTTCGCTTCCGATACAGCCACCATAGATCCATGGGATATTATGTTTGACCGCGGCATCGTTTAGCAGAAACCTAGTTTCAAAGTTGTCGGTACCATCCACGATGCAGTCGACCGAATCAACTAGCTCACCAATGTTCTCGGCAGATACATTGGCGACTACAGCTTCAACTTCGATTTCCGAATTGATCTTTTCCAGATGAGCCTTGGCAGCAATTGCTTTTGGAATGCCGGATTTGACATCCTGTTCGGTATATAAAACCTGACGTTGCAGGTTGTTCCATTCGAGAAAATCCCGGTCCACGATACGAAGAGATGCCACGCCGGCTCGTGCCAGAGTATTCGCCAATACGCTGCCCAAGGCTCCGCAACCACAAATCAGGATACGGCTATGAGCCAATTGTTGCTGCCCGTCTGAACCAAGGGGCGCAAATCGCATTTGACGAACATATCGCTGCAGTTCTTCCGGAATGTCCTGGCTCAATTCTGTTTTACCTATATTCTCAGCATAGAGTTTCAGTACTGACGACGTAGCCTGCATAGTCTGTGTGAGGTGCAAGGCTGGCCTGCAAAGCAGCACATATTTTGCGTGCTTTTTGATCATTATTGTATTGTGAATAGCCTAGTGCAACGACGGGAATCTCGGAGGAGGCCCAACGGTTATTGAATTCATGGGGATCATTGACTTCGGCAATCACTAGATCAGCCCAATCCGGTACATGTGATTCGCTGGTGACATGTGCTGCCATTAGTAGATGGTTATTCAATGCCTCGGATGTCAGCTCAGTCGATGCGGGTAAAACGCAGCAGGCCACACATGGCCAGCGGGTCATTGCGTACAGACTATCCTGAAAATCAGCTGCATTTGGATCCAGAATTGCAATAATCCACAGCCCGTCTCTGGTCGCACGTTGGCAATCCGTACGCGACGGATTTCTTATCAATCTGGATAATCGTAACTCCCGACATTCTTCTCCGTCGTCACTCAACGCCGAATCGATACTTCCGGCTGCCGCTCGCAGAACCCATCGTTTTGTAAATCCATTGAGATCCGTAAGTTCAAATTTATTGGCTTTGACGGCTAAAGTTTTAAATCCGATCAGTTGCTTTTCCGACTGAATGGTCTCACCGTTTTGAGTGACATGTGTAGTAACTTCGTAGGTTGCCGGAAGTTCTGCAGACCAGGGACAGGGGTCAGGCACAACGGCAGAGGATAATAAAGAGCTCCCGTTTCCTAAATCCTTCAATTGGATTCTGGCCGGCAGTGTGTCACTAAGTTTACAACCGGGTCCGTAAATATTTCCTTCCATGCGCCAGCCGTCAGACCAGAGGTTTTCACCTTCCAGCGTGGCATAGATGGAAACTCGAACGCTGTTGAGATTCGTGTAAAAAAGTTTGGGCGTGAGTGGTGGTTTTGATTGTGGCATGTGAGGATCAGTCAACATCGAGTACTTCCCTTAGAAAACGCCCTGTGTATGACTCTTCGATGTGAGTTAAATCTTCAGGGCTTCCCTGAGCAATGACCGTGCCTCCTTCATCCGCAGGACCCGGGCCAATGTCGATAATATAGTCAGCAGCCTTCATGAGTTGTAGGTTGTGTTCGACGACAATCAGTGAATGCCCCAAGGCTAACAGTGTGTCGAAGCAGTCCTGAAGTTGCAGGATGTCGTTGAAATGAAGGCCTGTGGAGGGTTCATCTAAAATGAACAGCGTGCGATTGCGTTTACGAGTGGACATATAGGCTGCCAATTTCAAGCGTTGAGCTTCACCGGATGAAAGTGTATTGGCAGGTTGTCCTAGTTGTAAATAATCCAATCCAACATCGATGAGCCGTTTCAGTTTTTCCTGAACTTTGTTTTGGCCCCGGAAAAAAGAAAATGCTTCGCGTACGGTCATGCTCAGGACATCTGCAATGTTCAGGCCACGGTATGTGACATCCAGGATTTCATTGCGATATCGCGAGCCTCCGCATTGTGGGCAGCTCATATACACGTCTGCTAAGAACTGCATATCGATTTCCAATTGGCCGTCGCCTTTGCATACACTGCATCGACCGCCGTCGACATTGAAACTGAAATGGCCGGCAGAGTAATTGTGAGTTCGGGCCTCGAGTGTGTCGGCAAAAACCGCGCGAATCTGGTCAAAAGCTTTAATGTATGTGACAGGGTTTGAACGTGGAGACCTTCCGATCGGGCTTTGGTCGACCATTACGACGTCATCGATTTGTCCATCGCCGACGATATCTTTGTAGGGAAGGGGCTTCGGTGCATCTTTACGTTTTCGTCGACAAATCGCACCATAAAGTGTGTCTTGCACAAGAGTGCTCTTGCCCGATCCGCTAACCCCTGTGACTAGGCAGAGGACTCCCAAAGGAAACTCGACGGATATATCCTTGAGGTTGTTTCCGCTGGCACCTTTGAGCTTCAGCCAGCCTCGGTTTGCCGGTCGGCGTCGTTCCGGGATGACAATACCTCGTGAGCCTGTCATATAACTTCCGGTCAAATTATCATCCTGCGACAACATTTCGTCGATCGTGCCCTGAAATGTTACTTTTCCTCCGCGGTCGCCGGCACCTGGCCCGACTTCAATCAATTGATCAGCGTTGCG
Organism: Planctomycetaceae bacterium; assembly: GCA_002717145.1. Classification (GTDB taxonomy): domain Bacteria; phylum Planctomycetota; class Planctomycetia; order Pirellulales; family Pirellulaceae; genus UBA721. The sequence goes on from PBCP01000004.1 coordinate 3,453, forward strand.
TAGCATCTCTTCTTCGTGGTCCACAACGACAACGGTGTTTCCACGATCTCGTAAACCGACAATCGCCTTGCAAAGGTGGCGAACATCTTTTGGATGTAATCCAACGGTTGGCTCATCAAGTACGTATAGCATGTTTACCAAATTGGAGCCCAAGGCTGTGGTTAAGCTTACTCGTTGTGCTTCTCCACCGCTGAGTGTCCGTAGTGTACGATCTAGGGTGAGATAGCCGAGACCAACAGCGTTTAAGTAATGAAGCCGGGAATGAATCTGTTCAATAACATGCCGAGCCACTTCGCGTTGCCATTCGGTAAATCCAATATTACTGAAGAATTCGATTGCGTCACGAATCTTCAACTGACATATCTCTGCAATGCTTAAGCCGCCAATTTTGGTTGCTAGTGCTTCAGGCTTAAGACGCGCCCCTTGGCACTTAGGGCATTGGCGATAACTCCGCCAGCGGCTTAAAAACACACGTAGGTGCATTTTGTATTTACGCCGTTCCAACCAGGCAAAAAAACCTTCGAGTCCGCCAAAGTCACGAGCTGGAACTCCTTGCTGGATAATCTTCAGATGTTCTTCAGATAATTCACTGAATGGTATATCGACGGGCAGGTCATAGTCCTCCGCTAATGCCAGGAGTTCCTGCAACTCATGCTCATAAGCAGGCGTTTTCCAGGGAGCAATAGCCCCTTCGCGGATGGATTTACTCGGGTCTGGAACGATCAGTTCCATGTCATTGTCGATGATATTTCCAAAACCCTCGCATTCGCTACAAGCTCCCAGAGGGCTGTTGAAACTGTAAAGGCGGGGTTCAGGTGCTGCATATTCAATGTTGCACTGGTCACAACGATATCCAGCACTGAATCGACGCTGAATCCATGGCTTACCATCAATTTCCAGAGTGTTGGTAACAGAATCCAAGTCATCAAACTCGTCCTTGTGTTCGATCGTAATCACACATGTGGATTCCGACTGACTAAAGACGACTTCAAGGGAATCTCGTAAGCGACCATCGAATTTCTCATCTCGTTGTAAAGAAAGTCGATCTACAATAAACAACAATTCAAGCGGGTCAGCACTATTTGAGATATGGCTACTGCAATATTCAATTAAACCCGAATGCTCATCCTCCAGCCGATAGGTTTTATTCGAGACAATAACGCGCACAAAGCCATCTTCTAAAAAATGACCAAGGTAGTTTTTAAGAATGGAGGCAGAGTCAATCGTGTCGCTTTTCTCGTCGCCCCATTCCAAAGTTTCGGCAGATATCGAGGTGGCAAACCCAACCATGAAACGAGTCGCATCGGGCAGATTATAAACTTCTTCGGTGACCGTTTGAGGAGAATCTTTTTGAATGCGATTGTTACAGCTATGACAAGTGATTTCCCCAATACGAGCAAACAATAAACGTAGATAATCGGCTGTTTCCGTGGCTGTGCCAATGGTGGAGCGACTGCTACGGCTATTGTTGCCCCGTGTTACAGCGATCGCCGGAGGAATTCCATCAATTCGCTCGGCTGCAGGCTTTTCCAGACGATCCAGAAATTGACGCGTATAAGCTGAAAAGCTCTCAATATAGCGGCGTTGGCCTTCTGCATAGAGCGTATCCAAAGCTAAACTCGTTTTGCCGCTACCGCTGACGCCACAAAACGCGATAAGCTGATTGTGAGGAATATCCAGGTCCACATTTTTGAGATTGTGAACGTGGACTCCACGAAGCTGAATTTCGGTGGCTTCAGTCGTCTGCCGATCGCTCGTGGTTTCATTAGTCGCTGCCAAATTGAGCTCCGCTCAGATCTAAACAGTAATTTTTAGCAATTGTCGCCGGTGCTCTTCAATCTTCGATACATACGGTGAAGTACTTTGGCAGACAGATAATCCCTCATGATAAAATTTTCAAATCGGGAATACCAGTTGATTCTGCGACGAATGGCCGGGATAAGCGGGATTTTCGATAATGGTTGGATACGCTAACATCCAGTTGGCAAGAATGTTAATCGCATGAGCCAGCCTGGCACACAGACGAGTTGGAATCCCAGAGGACTAATCCGGAATCCAGTTCATACGTATACGGACAGGTATGCTCGGGGAATCTAAGAAAAGCGAGGGCCGATTATTGTGTCTTCAAAAGAACGGAAAAAGAAGAATCCTTTCTATACGTTGTTGATTTGGGTGGGAATCCTATTCGCGGTGACTGCGACCTCGTATGGAGTCATGACAGTTTCTTTTCTGCGTGCGTCCGAGGAAATCACTGAGGCAAGTGGTCCGGAGGACAATTATCACCCGCTGTTCCATTTCCTGGATGAAAATGGGTTTGACCTGATGCTGGCTGAGTTGGGTATGCTCGGAGTTTTGACATTTGCAGCAATTGCTTATGACGAAGTGCACGATGTAGAAGGTGTAAAAACTAACGAGGTTGCCGAATCGAAGTTGGAAGGGCAATCCGTCGAAACTTCTGATGCTACAGGTGAACAGGGGCTGGGTGAAGATTCGGTAAAGAATACTTAGCGAGGAGTGCCAGCGGTGAGCAAAAAAGCACAACAACAGATTTTACGGTTGCGTCAGGACCTGTTACGTCACAACAAACTCTACTATATCGACGCAAAACCTGAGCTTACTGATCTTGAATATGACCAGCTCCTAGAAGAACTTCACAAACTGGAGCAGTTGTATCCTGAATATGACGCGTCGGATAGTCCAACCAAGCGAGTCGGAGAGCAGCCGGTTGAATATTTGGTCACGATTGATCATCGCTTGCCAATGCTTTCGATTGACAACACCTACAATCTGGAAGAATTGAGAAAGTTTGGGCAGCGTATCCGTGATTCTCTCGACGGCCGTGAAGCAGAGTGGGTTGTGGAATTGAAAATTGATGGAGTGGCTGCTTCGGTTATCTATGAAAATGGTGTATTGGCCCGCGCCCTGACACGCGGTAACGGAGTGCAGGGTGATGATATTACGCACAATATACGTACCATTGCAGACATTCCTTTAAGGCTCTTAGGTGACGATTGTCCCGACGTGTTAGAGGTCCGAGGTGAGGTATACATGACCAATCACGACCTCGCACAAATTAATGAACGTCAACGGCTTCGCGGAGAATCCCCTTTTAAAAACACCCGTAACGCAACTGCCGGCAGTATTCGTCAGTTAGATCCACGTATTTGTGCCGAACGGAAACTAAGAATGTTTTGCCATGGGATCGGATATTGCGAAGGGATCCGAAGTTCCGGGCATATGGAGTTTTTAGATGAAATTCGTGGTTACGGGTTACCGGCTTCTCCATTTGTAAGTAGTTTCCCAACATTTGAAGAGGCCATTACTCATTGCGAATTCCTGACTCAGGAGATTCAGGATATTGATTTTGAAGTCGACGGTATCGTTCTCAAACTGAATCACTTTCATCAACGTGAGGCATTGGGAAATACAGCGAAAAGTCCACGCTGGATCGTTGCTTACAAATGGGAGCGTTACGAGGCGATTACCACACTCAACAATATCACCGTGCAGGTTGGTAAGACGGGAGCGATTACCCCGGTGGCAGAATTGGAGCCCGTTGAATTGGCAGGCACGACTGTAAGTCGTTCAAGTTTGCACAATGCAGATGAAATCAAGCGGAAGGATATTCGTATCGGAGATGTCGTGGTAGTGGAAAAGGCAGGGAAGATTATTCCTCGAGTTGTCCGTGTCGAAAAGCACGAACGCAAGGTAAAGCTCCCCGAGTTTCCATTCCCGACTCACTGTCCCGAATGTGAGACGGCAGTGGTCAAGGACGAAGGAGGAGTGTATATCCGTTGTCCGAATTATCAGTGTCCCGCGCAACTGCGAGAACGGGTTCGTTTTTTTGCAACGCGAAATGCGATGGATATTGAAGGTTTAGGAGACAAGCTGGTTGAGCAATTAGTCTCCTCTGGGCTCATCTCAGGATACGCCGATCTTTATCAACTCTCTATCGGTCAGCTCTCCGAGTTGGAGCGTATGGGTGAACTCTCTTCCAAAAACGTCGTTGAAAATATTCAAGCTAGTAAAACTCGTGGGTTAGCCAAAGTTTTGAATGCGCTTTCAATTCGACACGTGGGCGCTCAGGTGGCTGCTACGATCGCGGAGCATTTCCAGACACTTGAGAGATTGCGTAAGGCCAGCGTCGAACAATTGAGTGAAATTAATGAAATTGGTGGGGTCATTGCCGAAAGCCTTTATCGTTTTGTTAACGAATCGCCAGGTAAAGAGATACTGGAACAACTGGAAATCGCTGGGGTTGAAATGATTCAGCAAGATTCCGGCAACGCACAACAAAGCGATTTATTCGCTGGAAAGACGTTTGTCGTTACCGGAACACTTGTTAATTACACACGTAACCAGATTCACGATTTGATAGTTCAGCACGGGGGAAAAACAAGTACCAGTATTTCCGGCAAAACAGACTATCTCGTGGCAGGTGAAAATGCCGGTAGCAAACTGGCAAAAGCTCAGCAGTTGGAAGTTCAGGTTCTTAGTGAAGAAGGTTTTGAACAATTAGTCAGCACAGAAAATCAGCAACCTGGTGGTCCGGAAAACTTACTTTTCTAGACTGGCCGTGTTCAATCGCTCGTCTTTCCGCCTGAATTTGTGCGTAATTTAATCTCGCGTCATTAGGTCAGAGCATAAAAAATCCTCCCCAATCAGTAAGCAACGGAGGCCAATGAGTAGGGAGGATGATTAGACCGCTAGTGAAGCCTAGGCTACTTTTGTTTTACACCAAGTTCCTTGAGCTTTTTTACTAGGTCAGCTCCATGAGTTTTGGCACTGACTTGTTTGTCCACGTGAAGAACTTTGCCGTCTGTACCAACGATAAAGGTCCACCGGAACGGTACGGGGCGTTGGTCCGTGACAACGCCGTAAGCACGAGCTGTTTTCTTTTCAGGATCACTAAGGATCGGGTAATCTAGTTTGAGCGATTCTGCATATCGCTTATTGGTTTCAGCGGTGTCACAGCTGGCAGTAAAAAAGGCGACATCGAACTTGTCGAGTCCGGATCCGCTGTCGCGAGCCGCAACACTAAACTTTCGGTCGCCTAACAATGACAATTCAAACCCTTTTTCAACTCCGCTGACACGCAGCGAATCACATTGGGCCGTTCAACCACCAGTAAATGCTTTTGGGAACCAGGCGACGATAACCACCTTTCCCTTGTAATCCGACAATCGGTGAATTTTTCCATCGCTGCCAGCTAATGCGAAGTCCGGGGCTTGCTCACCCATCTTAACTTCGGCATTTAACGGCGCGACAAACGATGCCAGCAGAGCCAGTATGGCACAGATCTTAGTGATCGAACGCTTCATCGGAATGTCCTTTCGGTTATATTTTCAGTAGGTTTAATCGATACGACTATCTGCAATATATAGTCTTTTCGACATATTTAATCGGCGATTGTAAGCTAGAAGTTCAGGAAATAACTCAACGAAGAGAAATAGCCAAATGAAACACTATGTAATCATTCTTTTTAGCCTTGCCGTCATCGAACTAGTCGGCAGTGATATTTACGCTCAACAGTGGCATCAGTTTCGCGGCCCCGGTTCACGCGGAATTAGTGAAAGTACTAATCTGCCGGTCACATGGGATTATGAAAGTCGGGAAGGAATCGAATGGGAAGTGGAAACGAAAGGGAGAGGTTGGTCGTCTCCGATCATCACGTCCGGTCGTATTTACTACACCACAGTTGTCAACGATGGTGATACTGAAGGGGCTCGTAAGGGGTTGTACTTTGGGGGGGACCGTTCCAAACCTCCGGCCGGGGTTCATCACTGGATGGTAGTCTGCCGTGATTTGAAGACAGGAAAACTAGTTTGGACCAAAGAGGTCCACAAGGGAATTCCAGGTGGTTCGATTCATATCAAGAACAGTTATGCATCGGAAACAGCAGTCACCGATGGNGAACGCCTCTATGTCTCATTTGGGCATCTGGGTGTGTTTTGTTTGAATCTTGACGGGAAAGTGATTTGGGAACGTCGTGGCAAGGATGCAAAAACTCGTAATGGTTGGGGCACTGCAGCTTCTCCGGTTCTGTATAAAAACCAATTGTTTATCGTTGATGACAACGAAGAACAGTCGACTCTGTTGGCTCTGGACAAGAATTCCGGGAGGGAATTATGGCAGGCTAAACGCCCTGAGGGAAGCAATTGGGCAACTCCGTTTGTTTGGGAGAACTCTCAACGGACCGAACTGGTGACTCCTGGCACAGGCATGAATCGGGTTTACAGTCTTGAGGGTGAACTGCTTTATGAGTTCGGTGGCAACTCAAGTATCACCATTGCCACCCCTTACGCAGAAAATGATTTACTCTACGTCAGTAGCGGCTATGTACTGGACCAAAAGAAACCTCTTTTTGCGATCAGGCCGGGCGCAAGTGGAGATATCAGTTTACAGGATCGTGAAAACAGTAACGAATATATAGCCTGGTGCCAAAAACAAGCGGCACCTTATAACCCTAGTACTGTGCTGTACGACGGACGAATCTATGTGTTGTATGACCGAGGCTTTTTTGCCTGTTTCGATGCCCGGACAGGTAAAGAGATTTACGGGAAGCAACGGCTTAACGCCGGCCGCGCGTTCACGAGTTCACCGTGGGCATATCGGGGTCATATATTTTGCATTAACGAGTTTGGTGAAACCTATGTCATCAAAGCAGGTGATAAATTTGAATTAGTTCGAAAGAACAAGTTACATGTGGAAGATATGGCCATGGCGACACCTTCGTTTGCCGGAGAGCAATTGATTATCCGGACGGCTGAACGACTTTACAGTCTAAGGCAGAAGTAATCCTAGCGGTTTTTCCAGTTTTCTTCACTGTGACAAGCTTAAATTGTCGAATGGATAGAGTATTAGCCTAGTTGACAAACAGAGGATTTCTCATTCAACTAAGTCCATACTGAGGGTGTAGCTCAGTCGGTAGAGCAACGGACTTTTAATCCGTAGGTCCAGGGTTCAAGTCCCTGCACCCTCACAGGTACCCATCGGCTTTGGCCGGTGGGTATTTTTTATGCGCAATTTTCAATCTGCTAGGCTACCCTCACCAGACCTTTCACCCGATGTCTTACAATGAAAGGTTCACCGATCACTTCTGACTATAGTAATTCTGGAATGACTCTGATGGACCTTTCTGTTTCTGTACGAATCGTCGAAGCACCGTGTAAGACTAAGCTCAATGTACCTTTGGAAGACTTTATCGGCATTGTTCAGCAAGGCGGAGCCGGTGCTATTTGCATGCGCGCCAGTGGGGCAGGCGTAACGGATAGCCCCGCTCGGTTACAAGAATTGGCCTTGGAGATCGCTGCCGCTAATCTTCCGGTTACGATGGTGACTGCAGATTACGATGTGCCTCTCAATAATGAAGACGGGCCGGCCAGTCTACGCAATATCCGACCGTCTCTGGATGTCGCGGCGGCGTTCAACTGTGATCTCATTCGGGTTTGTATGAAAAAGCACGATGATATTGCCTTTGCCAGGCAGGCTGCCGATTTGGCTGCTGAACGCGGAATTCGGTTGGCACATCAGTGTCATACAACGAGCCTGTTTGAAGAAGTAGATCCGATGCTTGGAGTTTTAAAAGAGATTAATCGGGATAATTTTGGCATTATCTACGAGCCCGCCAACTTGCTACTCAATGGTCAGGACTACGGGATGGCAACGCTACTGCAACTAGCTCCTCACATAATGAACGTGTATGTCCAAAATCACCGTCTCGATCCGGCTGGCCCTGAAGTTTTGGATACGTTCTGCCGCGGACCTGTTAGATTTCATCACCTCGATCTCTGGGAGCAGGGAGGAGTGGATTTTGACCAGGTGTTTAAGGGGTTACGTACCATTGGATATGAAGGAAGTTTTACAATCCATCAGGCTCAGGGAATTGAAACGTTGGCAGCGGCTACTAATTACGTCAAAAAGTGTCGGCAGTTCTTCGNGCATCAGAAGGAACTTGCAATACGTAGCTGATTTTGGTGTGAAACTGATGAAGTCAGTACAATGAGACCAACTGCTACAAGCAAAGCTCACATTGCTCGAGTGCAACGGTCCGGATTGAAGGAATTATTAATGGCGATTACACGCATGGCTCACATGGCACTTCGGTGTTCCGATTTGGAGAAATCTCGCGATTTTTATACCCAAGTAATTGGGTTCGAATTTTTTGCATGGCGACCGCAAGGCGATTCAATGGATATCACCGATGGGTGTATTAACATTACGCTGCTGCCTTATGATGGCAGTCGCCCCGGGTTTGAAGAAGGCGATGAGTACATTCATTTTGGCGTTATTGTTGATAATCTACAGGAAATATGGGACCGGGCGATAAAATGGGGGGCTGAAATCTCAAAGGGGGATGTGAAGGACCGTACTGAAGTTGATCTTTCCGAAGGTCCCGGAAGGTCTTTTAAGGTNTTGGATCCGGATGGCAANGTCATCGATGTTACTGCTGATCGTGATGAATGGCGTTGCGTGAAATTTTAGAATTGAAGCCAGAGAAATCCAGCAGGCAGCCGCTAGAGGATAAGAGAGAACGATACGAATTATGTATTGAGAAATGGGAATGAACACAATGAATACGACTACACAGAATAGCCCCCAACAGATGCTCACAACAAACCAACGAGTGCTCATTTTGATCGTGGCATTTTTGGGCTGGATGTTTGCTGGAACTCAGCTGAGTATCAATGGGATCGTACACTTTCCTGCAGCCGCTGATCTCCTTGCTGAAACGCTGAGCGATTCAGCCGAGCNAGCTGAAACGCTGAGCGATTCAGCCGGGCAGTGGGCTGGTTATCTTGTTTGTGCTTTTCTCTTCGGTGCAGCCGCGGGNGGTTATGTTTTTGGCTGGCTTGGTGATAGGTATGGTCGTTCAAAAGCTATGGCCGTCAGTATTGCCTGTTATAGTCTGTTTTCCTTTTTGTCTATCTATTCACCAACCGTCGAAGTCTTCTGGATATTAAGGTTTATTACCTGTATGGGGATTGGCGGCATGTGGCCCAACGGGATGGCACTCATCCAGGAAGCCTGGCCTAACACGGCGAAACCAATCCTGGCAGGGATACTTGGTACATCGGCAAATGTCGGCATCATGTTGTTTTCACTCTTGTGTATGTATAAAGATGTGAACTCCACTGACTGGCACTGGACCTTGCAAGTCGGTGCCATTCCTGTCCTGCTGGCAATCTTTACGTGGTTTTTCATTCCGGAATCACCGTCCTGGTTGGCCGAACAGGCAAGCGATTTAGAGGAGAGACATCAAGCACATCATCCGGTAACATTGGGAGAAGTCTTTCGAGGGAAAAATGCAAGATTGACAACGATCGGGATTACTCTCGCTTTTGTTCCATTGTTTGGTGGATGGGGAGTTGCCAATTGGGCTAACTACTGGGCAGCCGATTACGACAGGCAAAATGAGACAGCTCAGGTTCAGGTTGAGAAAGCTGAGCAGGAAGTGTCCTCTACAAAGACGAAAACAAACTTAAAGGCGGAGACCGCTTTCCATCGTGCCTGGCCGGGTAGTATTAGCAGTCTGCTGGGCGGGGCGTTGGCTTTTCTGTTGGGACGCAGGATGAGTTACGCCGGGTTGTGTGTGCTAGCGTTTGTATGTACTCAATTTCTCTATGCATTACCCGATCCCGGGCATGAAGACTTTTTGTTTTGGACAGGTTGTCTTGGTTTTTTCAGCGGTTTCTTTTTTGGTTGGTTGCCACTTTGCCTGCCTGAAATGTTTGATACTAGAATTCGGTCGACTGGAAGCGGGGTGAGTTTTAATTTTGGTCGGATTGTTGTTGGTATTTTAATACTGGCGACTTCTTTAGTTCTGAAGGAGAAGTTTGAAGGTCGTTACGACACAGTTGGACGCATTTGTGGCTATGGGTACTTAATCGGCATTTTGGCAGTCTACTTAATGCCGAAACATGAGCAACCGAAGGCTGAGCAATCGCTGGAGGAAAGCCTGGCCACAGAATAGAGTTCACGGTCTTAAAGCACGCCAAACGCGTGACAGAACTTTATTCTTTGTCACAATGTTTACCAGACGGTATCAGAATGCTGAATGGAGATCGAATATTGCAACATCAGGATGTGTGGTGGATCGTTGGCTTTTTGATTGTGGCAGGGTTGGCGATTCGCCATTTGAAAAAGCAGCGCCGGCGCCATGTCATCGAATTAACGACTTTTCATTCGCTCTCTTTCTCGACGTACACTGTATATTCAGAACTTCATGATCTTGCGAATTGGTGGCAATGGGATGGCGAAGTAAATTCATCATGCGTCACGACAGGTCAGCCCGGTGTTGGGCAGGTTTTATTTGAAGTGACCGGACCTCCTTTGTGTGGTTTGGAAATCATTCAGGCATGGAAAGATAGGCGTTTGCGTCTGGTAAGCCAATCACTCGCTGATGGGTATACCAGGTGGGAACAACTTGATCTGTGGGCAGAAGGCGCGTTTTGTCGCCTTCAATGGCATACACGATTGGAATCCTCAGCATTTCTCATACGCACTCCGCATCAGCTTGGAAATCTCAAGCGAAGTCGCCTTCAAGTGATGGCCAAATTACAACAGCATCTCAATTATCGCCGACGATAGCCGAATCTTGAGCTAGAGCGTCCTCGTTGCCTTTACAGGGAAGCCAAGTCAAACGATACTTCACTAAGAGTGAGTGATATCTGTTTGGTAAACCTTTGTCACTCTGATAGAAAATTGAGAAAGAGAATTGAACAAGATGACTAAAATGCGTACTACCGCCGGAATCGTCCTATTCGTATTGTTGGCCAATCTTTGTATGGCTCAGGACGAGAATCCTCTGGGCCTTGTTAATGACAAGCCGGCAGACGGCCCCTTTGTAAAAACTGATCGTGGCTATATGGTGCCGTACGAAGCTGTTATTCCGGGGACGGATGTAAAATACAAAATGATTCCAGTTCCCGGTGGTATTGCAACGGTTGGCAGTCCCAAGAGCGAAGCCAATCGTGGGGAAAATGAAGGACCTCAGTTTGAGGTAGAGATTAAGCCCTTCTGGATCGGTCAGTATGAAGTGACCTGGTCAGAGTACAAATCTTATATGGCCATGCATGATATCTTCAAAGGATTTGAAACGCACAAACTGAGGCCTCTTTCTGACGAAAAGAGTCCACTAGTGATTTCGGCTCCTTCAAATCTTTACGATACGAGTTTCACTTATCGCAACGGTGAAGAGCCACGCTTGCCGGCTGTTTCGATGAGCCAGTATGCCGCTAAACAGTACACCAAATGGTTGTCGCTGATGAGCGAAAGATTCTACCGATTACCAACCGAAGCGGAATGGGAGTATGCCTGTCGCGCTGGGACGAAGACTGCTTATCACTTCGGCGATGACCCTGCCGACCTCGATGACTACGGTTGGCATTACGGAAATTCCAATGAAACGACTCACTATGTCGGGGAGAAAAAGCCCAACCCTTGGGGCCTTTATGACATGTATGGTAATGCTTGTGAATGGGTGTTAGATAGTATGCTGCTGGATGGATATACAAAATTCGGTGGGAAGCGAGTCTCAGCCGCAGATGCTCTGGTAAGGACCAAGGAACTGTTTCCTCGTGTAGTTCGCGGCGGTTACTATGACCTGGATCCTGAAGATTGCCGAAGTGCATCTCGGTTGCCTTCCAGCGACGATGAATGGCGAGGAGAAGACCCAAATATCCCACTGAGTCCATGGTGGTTTACTAGTGGTCCAGCACTGGGAGTCGGAATGCGTCTGGTCCGGCCACTAGAGGATGGCTTGGCCATGAAAGACAAGGAAGAATTCTGGAAAGCTGATGTTCAGATGATTGTCGATGATGTCAATTTTCGTATTGATGAAGAGGGACGGGGGGCGCGAGGGTTTGTTGATAAACTGCTTCCTAAAGCCATTAAAGAACTTCGGGCGAAAGAGTAGTACTGAGTTCATATACACAGGGCAAACTCGTGGTGTGAAGCGGTCAGCTGGTGGAGTAAAAGATGAAGCGTATTAAGCTGGCTGCTGCAGCTTTAAATCAGACTCCCATTGCCTGGAACCAGAATCGCGAGAATATTCTGTCGGCGATTCAGAAGGCTCAGGCGCAGCGTGTGGATCTACTTTGTTTGCCGGAATTGTGTATTTCGGGATATGGTTGCGAAGATGCCTTTATGGCACGTGGAGTTCTCGATACGTCGCTGGATATTCTAGAGTCATTGATCGAACATACACAGGATATCGCTGTGGCCATAGGTTTGCCGGTGGCAGTCGATGGACAGACGTATAATGCGGTGGCTATGCTGGCAGATCGTGAATTGCTGGGGTTTGTTGCCAAGCAAAATCTGGCAGGAGATGGGCTTCATTACGAACCCCGATGGTTTACTCCGTGGAAGGTCGATCAGAAAACATCGATCCATGTTGGGGATAAGTTAGTTCCCTTCGGCGATATCACGTTTCAATTTGGTAAAGTGCATGTCGGATTTGAAATCTGCGAAGATGCATGGGTTGAAGATCGCCCGGCCAGTCGCTTAGCATCGCGAGACGTTGCAGTTATTCTAAATCCCAGCGCTTCACATTTTGCTTTTGGAAAACATCAGGTTCGTCGCGAGTTACTGATCGCAGGCAGTCAGGCGGTTCAAGGCGCTTATGTTTATGCCAACCTGGTTGGCAATGAGGCGGGGCGAGCCATCTATGATGGCGATACGATGATAGGCAAAGATGGTACTGTGGTCGCTTCGGGCGCAAGGTTTTCCTACCAGGATGTATCGCTAACGACTGCCGTAGTTGAGGTTAAAGAATCGGAATCAGTGGAAGCAATTGTTTCAGCGTTCGAATTCGCGAATCACTCCGAATCAGCATGTGTCACAGGAGTAGATCTTTGCGATTGGGAATCGAGCGAGGTGCTGAAAGAAGAAGAGTTTGCTCGTGCACTTTCGCTCGCGATGTTTGATTACATGCGAAAATCACACTCTCGGGGATTTGTACTTTCACTTAGCGGTGGGGCTGATTCAGCGACGGTGGCCGTGTTGGTCCGATTGATGATTGAGTTTTCCGTTCAGGAACTTGGTCTTGCGAAAGTAGCCCAGCGATTGAATGGTTGTTTCGCCGGGGATATGCCCGAGACGGTTTCAGAATGGATGGAGGAATTGCTGTGGTGTGTCTATCAGTCAACACGTAACAGTAGTGAAGTCACCCGTGATGCTGCCCAAGCTGTTGCCGAAGCAATTGGTGCCAGATTCTATGAACTCGACGTAGATGTTGTAGTCGAACAGTACAAATCTCTGGTGAGTGGCGTGCTAGAAAGGGATTTGTCCTGGCAACAGGACGATTTGGCCTTACAAAATATCCAGGCCAGGGGGCGTGCCCCAAGTGTCTGGATGTTAGCGAACATTAAACGTGGATTGCTGCTTGCTACGAGTAACCGATCCGAGGCTGCAGTGGGATATACGACGATGGACGGGGATACCTGCGGAGGGATTTCACCGATTGCTGGAATTGACAAGGCATTCCTGCGGCAATGGCTTCGATGGTTGGAAAAAGAAGGACCGAATGGCGGTAAACCGATTCCTGCTCTAAGGAAGGTAAATCAACAGCAGCCTACTGCAGAACTCAGACCACCGGAAGATAAGCAAACCGATGAATCGGATCTCATGCCTTATGAAATCCTGGATTTGATCGAACGGCTGGCAATTCGTGATAAATACATGCCGGAAGAAATTCTGAAAGTTCTCGTTGATCATGAATTGCTTGTTTCCTATCAGCCAAATCGATCTCAAATTATCACATGGATTAAGCGATTCTTTCAGTTGTGGTCACGAAATCAGTGGAAACGCGAAAGGTTTGCTCCATCATTTCACGTTGATGATGAGAATTTGGATCCTAAGACCTGGTGCCGTTTCCCGATTTTGTCCGGTGGCTTTCGGCGTGAACTGGAGGTTCTCGAGTAATTCTCGAATCAAACAACCTTGAGTGGTATACTCACGTTAGGAACAATGAGATGAATTGGGAGGGGCAAAAATGACTCGAATTGTAATGGTCGAAGACAACGAGTTAAACCGTGATATGCTCAGCAGACGGTTGGCCCGTCGGGACTACGAGGTTCAGTGCGCAGTGGACGGAGAGCAAGGTGTTACCCTGATTAAGCAGGAACTTCCTGACATGGTACTAATGGACGTAAGTTTGCCCGGAATGGATGGTCTGGAAGCAACCAGACTGCTGAAAGCTGACGAAACGACTGCCAGCATACCCATTATTATCTTAACAGCCTACGCGATGGCTGAAGATCGGGAGAAAGCACTTGCTGCTGGTGCTGATGGTTTTAGTGTTAAGCCGATTAAATTTAAGGAATTGACGGAGCTAATGAATAGCCTCCTTAGTTAATTGAGTGAAATCATATTGAGAATATTGCGTGATCATTCCTGATGTCATCTTTGGAAAATGACTTACCTATGTGCGAAGCAAATGAATATCGTGGACGTATTCTTGTCGTGGATGACAATGAAATGAATCGCGATATGCTGTCTCGTCGGTTGCAGCGAAAGAAATATGAAGTGAATACGGCGGTTGGTGGCCGGGAAGCGATCGATGCCATAGCTGCGAATGAATACGACCTGGTCCTGCTCGATATCATGATGCCCGAGGTGGATGGCTTCCATGTTTTAGAGACCGTTCGGCGTACGTATGACGCGTCAGAATTACCGATCATCATGGCGACCGCAAAAACGGAGTCCGATGATATTGTGAAAGCTCTCAAAATGGGTGCCAATGACTACGTCACCAAGCCGATCGATTTTCAGGTGGCATTGGCTCGGGTGAACACTCAAATGCAGCTTAAAGATTCCATGGATCGTGTACGAATACTCGAGAAATCTTTGGCGTTACGTAACGCAGAATTGCAGACGGCAAATGATTACATGACGCAGAGCCTGGAGTCGGCAGCCAGTTTTCAGCTTTCTTTGCTGCAGGAAACCCCTCCTTCGGTAACAGGTTTAAATATCGGGTGGCTCTATTGTCCCTGCGATCAATTGGCAGGAGATAGTTATGGAGTTTATCCCCTACAAGAGGACTTTCTACTCGTATACCAGCTCGATGTTACCGGTCATGGCGTTAAGGCAGCACTATTAGCGGTGACGCTGCTTCATCTGCTGAATCCGGAAAACCCTGGCAATGTGGTTCTCAACTCTGGGACTGATGCAGTGGTGTCACCTGCGCAAGTCGTTGCAGAATTGAATGACCGCTTTCAGATTAATGAAGAGTCCAATCAATTCTTCACGATGGTGTATGGAGTTTATGATTGCAAGAAGCATGTCTTCACGTATGTTAATGCGGCTCATTCAACTCCGATTCTCACGGGAACAGATACGTCACTAGTAGAGGAAGAGTCTGATTTGCCGGTAGGCGTGATGCCGCAGATGGAATTCACAGAAAACTGTCTGGAATTATTAGAAGGGCAAGCCATCATCGTATACTCCGATGGAATCATTGAAGCGATTCGTGAAGAGGATGGTGAATTGTATTCAGAAGAGCGACTGATTAAATTTCTCCAATGCGAGTCTTCAACTGAGGTGTCTGAGTTACTACGATTGCTGGAGTTGGAAGTCCGGGATTGGTGTGGTTCGACTGGTATTCAGGACGATGTATCTGCCCTCCTTATTCAACGACAATCGTAGTGTCGTATAGCCATTACTAACATTGTTTGCCGTCAATATTCGGTTTGTAACGAATATTCTTTTTATACGATTCCGGTTATTCGGGCTTTTGGTTAAGAGCTCATCTTGTATTTTCATGTCGACGACGTAGTACGCATAGGCTTGGACCAGCTTTAATTCAGGACGTGCGATACACCAAAGCCTAGATAAGTTACAACCAGTCGTTTGGAAATGGAATGGTACCATGCGTCGCTTTACCTTTCTTATACTCGCTGCACTCTTTTTCGTATGTTCCAGTTTATTGGCGGAACAGCCAGTGTTTCCCTGGAATAGAACTCCGGAAGAACAGGCAGATTCTGGCCTTTTGAAGCGTGTTGACGATTGGCTTACTTATGGAGATCCGGATCGTCTAGCAGACCCTGATTCAACGGCGAGCCGATTTCGTAACAATCTTCGGATGACGGTCGATCTGGCGGGGCGAGGGATTGTGCCACATAAAGGCGGAAACTCAGGATCGGGATCGGTTGCCTTCATTGGATTAGATGTTCATAAAGTATTTAGTGACGATCACGGTGACTTCGCGACNCTGATTGCTCAGCCATATTTAACTAAACTCAATAGTGTTAAGGGGCCTCATTTCTTTGAAGGAAACAATGACTGGGAATTGGTGAACCGAATTATGAACATCAATTTTACGCGCGTCTTTGATGAGAGGATGAACATCAAGGTAGGGCATTTTGAAGTCCCATACGGATTGGAACAGCCGTTGAATACTAATGGTACGCTAAGGGACATGACGCACCCTAGAAACCTCGGAGTCAAGGCTGACTGGGGAGTCACTCTCAACGGCCAGCTAACAGATTATGAATATGAAGTCGGTGTTAGTCGTGGTACAGGGAACGAATTCTTTGATTCCGAAGACCCTTACGTCATGGCTGGGCGTTTTGGCACGAAGCATATAGAAAACTTTATTGTGGGAGTTTCTTTTCTCAAAGGATCTATTTGGAACCCAGGAGCCTTAGGAGGCTACAAAAGGGGATTAGTAGATGCGTCCGAAGTGACCGGCAATGTGATTGATCGCGAACGCTATGGATTGGATTTACAATATCACTTTGAACGCCCTATTTCCTTGTTGGCAGAATTCAACTGGGGTAAAGATTTCGACCGGAATGTTTTCAATACGTTATTGGAACTTGATTTCTACAATCCTTCAAAGAGCACAATGTGGTTTACCCAATGGAACTATTACTCAGAACAATATGATGCGGACCTGGGGGGCTGGGAAGCACAAATTGACGGCTCTCTAGGATGGCGTTGGACTCCAAACAATAACTGGGCACTGAGCATGATGTATGTGCAGGACGTGTCAGCCAAGAAGCTTGACAATGCCAGTACACGACTGGGCTCAAAATTTATTGCCCAATTACGTTATCGATTCTAAAATAAAAAATAATCCTTTTAGAGGGCTCGAATCTAAGCTAGAGGATCATCACGATGAAACGAATCTTAGTCGTCAAACTTATGACGCTGCTTGTAGTCAGTGGCATTNCTCAGTCAGTGCAGGCTCAGGCGTACTGCGCATTACGAGATCCTGTGCGTCAGATTGGAGAGCTATTCCCCGGACATTCCTATGTGTCGCACGTGGGAGTGGTCACAACGGAAGCCCGCAAAGAGGTTGGAGCACGGCTTCCTTTTACACTTCACTTCAATGAACTTGGTTCGCATACGCTCTATGCTGTTGCCAAAGATAATACCAAGGTCGGTTATGTACATGTGCGTCCNGAAATTACCCGNTGGGGAATCATGGAAATNACCTGGAGCTTNGATGCAGATCTTAGAGTTCGTGATTTTGCATTCCAACGCTGCCGTAATCGACGTCGGGCGATCCTCGAAAGTGATGACTTCAAACAACAACTTCGCGGAAAGTCTTTTGACGAACTGTTAAAGTTGCTCAATGGAAATGGCTCCAATCTGAGGGCAAATGGGCTGAATGTAGATTCGCAGGATACTGAATTCGCGGCAGCGATTGTCCGATGCGCTTTGAAAACGATTGCAGTGACCGGTATTGTCTGGGACGATGAAGTAAAGACAGCAATGGTGCTGCCTGCTAACGGTGAGCTTGAGCAAGTTGCTGATGTTTACACACCAGCAGTAGAACAGGCACTGGAACGTATGTTTATTGCAGACAATGAAGACATTGACCGAAAGAGTGTCAAAGTGTTTCGTGTTGTCGATAGCAGTAAAAAAAAAGATTCTTAATTGAAACTCGTTGGTTGGCGGCGAAGCCTGAGCCCTTGGTGCGGTGGTATGTTTCGGAAGGAACTATTACACGTATAGGAGCCTCGAACGGGTGGCCTAGTAAAGAAGTTGCGGAGGCGTTTGGAGTGATGACTGGTAAGTCCTTAACAGAACTCACCAATTGCAAGACAACAGTTGAGTTGTCTGCTTTAGAAGTTTTGTTGATTTGCCGTGAGCTCGCTCAGCTCCCTTAAGATTTAATGGCGTTATTAGAGTACGATACGTGCGAATCGGAAGCTACCTTACTCTCGTTATTCTTACTTCACTGCTAGGTGGCTTGGCCCTCGCTGGTTATTTCTTTTCTGAGCACAATAAAAATGCTGAATTGACCGGATTGGCATCTGTGGACAAACTCATCCAAAAGGATATTGTTCGCTTAAATGATGGTATTAGCGTTCTGCTGCTAAATACCGATCAAATTTTAGGTAGCGACAATGAGTTCATCATTCCGTCGACACTTAGCCAGTTTACAGAACTGATAGATCTGTGTGATTCTAATCTGGCCCAATTTCTTGAGGGGAACCCTGCTACCAAATCAGAGCAGGAGTCTATCGAGCAGCTGCTGGAAGAGTTGGTATTAAGCAAGCAACAGGGAGTTGTATTAAAACCGAATCACGAAGTAACGCTGGACCTGTTGAAAACGAATGAAGCTTCTGAGTTATTGATTCAGCGGTCGAAGGTGTTGCGTTACAAATTCTATGCCGTTCGTACCGCTCTTGCGCAACTAAGTCAAATTGTGCAAAGCACATCGCGTCTGGGAGATATGTCGGCTATAGAACGGAGTCGCAGATTAGCTCAGTTGTATGACGAATCTCTTGATTCGTCAGATACTCTGTTCTTTGCTACCGAACAGCTAGACGTTTTGATGGAATTGAATTCGATGCATTCTCAGCAAATTGCCGAGACACGGCAAGTTGCCACTCGGAGAAACTTCGCAATTGCAACTGGCTTTTATTTATTGATGGTCATATGTGTTTGGGGGTGGTGTCAGTCAGCGATTTCGTCGCCATTAAAAGCACTTAACGATGCGGCACGTATGGCGACAGAAGAGAACGAACAATTCAATGTAAGACAAAGTGGGCCTCGCGAAGTCAGAGAATTGGAACATAGTATTAACCGGTTTGTCGCTTCGCTGGAAGAAGCTCGTGATGATGCGTTGGAAGCCAGTAAAATGAAGGGGGAGTTTCTGGCCAATATGAGTCATGAATTGCGTACCCCGTTAAATGCCATAATCGGTTATAGCGAGATGCTGATGGAGGATGCGGAGGATCTCGGGGAAGAGATGTTCGTGGAAGATCTGCAAAAGATTGAAGGTGCTGGAAAGCATCTTCTGGCATTAATTAGTGATGTTCTCGATCTGTCTAAAATTGAAGCCGGGAAAATGGAGCTTTACGAAGAAGAGTTTTCCATAGGCGGATTAGTCCAGGAAGTTGAGGCAACGGTTCAAAGCCTGATAAGTAAGAATTCAAATCAGTTTACAGTGGAGATGGCAGAAGATGTCGGGGAAATGAAAGGGGATCTAACCAAGACTCGTCAGATTCTCTTTAACTTCATCAGCAATGCGGCAAAGTTCACCAAGCAGGGGGATATTACTTTGCAGGTGAGTCGGCAAGTCGGTATTTCCTCGGATTGGGTCCTGTTTTCTGTGGTGGATACCGGCATTGGAATGACCGCAGAGCAGTTGGATAAACTCTTCGAGAAATTTACGCAGGCAGACAGTTCGACAACCAGAAAATATGGGGGTACCGGGTTGGGGCTGGCTCTATGTTGGGAATTTTCTCATATGATGGGTGGTGAAATTACGGTTGAGAGCCAACCGGACGCCGGGACGACATTTACAGTTCGCCTACCAACCAATATGGAGTCGCGAACCGAAGTGGAAACGCAACGTGGTTTCAAGGCCTCAGACCTTGTACTAATTATTGATGACGATAAGACGGTCCATGATTTACTGCGGCGAAATCTTCTGAAAATGGGATTCAATATTGAATCGGCTTACAGTGGAAGAGATGGGATCTATCAGGCTGAAAAGCTAAATCCTGCAGTGATTATTTTGGACGTCATGATGCCTGGCATGGATGGCTGGGATGTGTTGAAGGTACTAAATGACCATGAGTCACTGTCTCGAATTCCTGTAATCATGCTCACCATGGTCGATGATAAGAAACGTGGCTATGCGATGGGAGTGGGAGGCTACCTGCGAAAGCCGATACGGCGTGAAGAGCTCGTTACATTGCTGGATAAATATGTTGATCGCAATCTAAAACCAGACGTTTTGGTTGTAGAAGATGAGCCTCACATGCGTGAGTTGTTGAGGCGAAATCTGGAAGATCTGCAGTGTTCCATTCGCGAATGCGAAAATGGTTTGCGGGCAATTGAGGAGTATGGGAAAAAACGCCCAGACCTAATCATCCTCGATTTGATGATGCCTGAAATGGACGGGTTTGAATTTGTTGAGTACCTACGCGAACATCATAAGCAGTGGACGCCCGTTGTTGTGATGACCGCTAAGGAGATAACTGCTCAAGATCGCCAACGACTTAATGGTGCAGTGGAAGTCCTCCTGACGAAAGATAATGTCGGGCAGCAAAGGCTCGAGGGCGTCGTGGAGTGGCTGCTTTGTGATTGGCAACAAACGGATAACCGTTCAAATCGGATAATGACTTAGTTGCAAGTCACCTTGAATTCGCATGTATCACCCCCCTTATGGACGCATGTTCCATGCTCGAGTGTAATCTTTTCATCGAAGTAGCTGCCCGCTCCCATAATTAATCCTTCAGCCAATGCGCAGATCTGCCGGCTCGAAGTGTATCTCAGGATCAGAAATTCCGGGTTAGATGCCTCATAGTCGAAATCCGGTACATCAGCATCGGGGTAAAGCTTACGTACTTCGGGGTGAATGATGTCGTTTAGTGATAGCAGGAACGCTCGGGTGTTTTCACAACTTGTAAAAAAATTGGCATAACGCTCAGCAAGCAAAGGAATAGCATTTTGACCGAACCATCTGATAATGTCAGATTCGGGTTTATCTAACGCACCTGCAGCCACTGAGACCAGACTTAGAAGTTGGTCGTCAGGATAGTTTACAAAAGCCGTGTAGACGCCATCCAGGCCTGCCCCGTCGAGTAAATCGTCCCAGGTATCAGCTCCAAGGTCTCTGGTGACGATTTCTTCCAGTAAATTGAATATGATTCCCTGCATGGGGCCATCTCCCCCCCTTGGCTACAATTAGACAAAATAGCGCGATAACACCAACATTATAGTCGGCGATCTATTCAAATTGAAATCCATGTTGAACCGCTGATAGATTGAAAGTCCAAAGTTTCACACGATCCTCGATGTATTGATGCCTGCAATGGACCGCGTTCAGTTTGTGGGTCACTGGTGTCGCCATCATAAGGATTGGGCACCTATCGTCGTTACCTTAGCGAAAGTAGGTGTCAGAGAAGAAGTTGGTCAATCATAGGGGGACTGAACAAAGGCGTAAGGTATGCTTGTAACATTCAACACGCAGTTAAGAGTTTGCTTTCAAACCTTTAAGTATTGGTCAGCGATAGCTGTTTAGCTGTCAAACGTACACCGCTTTATGAAGGTAAGCTGGTTTCCGATGTCATTGTAGAGGACGTCGTCCATAAAAGCTTTCATCAGCATGACACCACGACCGCTTGGTTTGTCCAGATTCTCCGGAAGAGTTGGGTCAGGAACCTCATTAAGATCAAACCCGTTCCCCTCGTCCTTGATGACAACCCGAACTACATCCTCATTCATGAAGCATTCGACGGTTACCTGTTTATTGGGGTCCATTTTATTGCCATGCTTAATTGCGTTGGCTAGCCCCTCTTCCAGTGCAAGCTGCATGTCCGGTAGGTCCATGTCGCTCATACCGCGAGCCAGCCATAGCTCCTGAATCTCCTTTTGGATATCAGCAGATACATGCAAGTCACTTGCGAAAGTCTGGTTGTAAATCATCAATTCGGACATGTTAAACTTTACAGACGCGAGCACTCAGGAGAAAAGTCGTATTTGAGAGCTCTGGAAATCTGTAGCTAGCGAAAAAGGGTACACGTCAGTCCAGACGAATAGCCCATTAGGTAAGGTGCCTTAAAATCCTTTCAAGGCCTTTTCAACCGATGCTGAAATGTTAAAGACCTTGGTTAATTTCGTAACTTTGAAGATCTTTAGAAGTTCTGGACGTAGGCTACACATCCCAAGTTGGCCGCCTGCAGCGTCCATTTTCTTCTTCATGTTGATTAGTTTGCCAAGCGCTGCACTCGACAAATGTTCAACCGCTTCGAAGTCCAATACAACTTTGCGTAATCCATGGTCATCCACTAAGCGATACATTTGCTCGCCGATCACTTGGATTGTTGCTTCATCAAGAATACGGTTGTCAATAAATTTAGCGATGGTAACACCATCAATTGTTTGAATATTGAATCGGGTTACATCCGAAGCCATATCACACACCTATATCAGTGGAGGTTATTACATAGTTGAGGTTTTATCCTACATGCTTAATAATTGCAGTTCCACGCCGATTTTTCAAGCGTTTGTTATCTCTGATCCCAACCTTTATTGGTTTCGGCCTACAGCAGTCGATGTAATGAAACGGTTGTATCGATTTTCCCGCATCTCGTCTATTGCTTGATCGTAACCTGAACTGGTAACCGCAATGTAAAAACGGAGCCTTTTCCGAGAGTGCTTTCCAGGTCAAGTTGACCTTGGATTAGCAGGGCAAGTTCATGAGCCAGCTTGAGTCCAAGCCCAATGCCTTGATGCTGTTTGGTATTTGAATTATCTACCTGCACAAAGGAATTAAAGATGTCAGGATTTGCATTGAGGTCGATGCCAATACCTGTGTCTGCAACGGAAATGACTATCGGCAGTGACGATTCGGGATTGTATTGGCTCGTCACCGTGACCATACCGTTATTGGTAAATTTGCCGGCATTCCCTAACAGATTGAGAAGTAGCTGGTTGAGATGAGCCACGTCTGTATGAAACAATGTATCCTGAAGTTGGTCCTCAAAAATCAACGTATTGTTGTTGGGGGTGACGAGATCATGCTCTCGAGCCTGCAATTGATTTTGTAGCTCGCTGAAACGAATCGGCTGCACGTGAACCTGCATACGACCAGCGTCGAGCTTCGCTAAGTCAAGGATCTCCGAAATCATCGTGAGTAGACGCTTACCCGCTTCTTTGATTTTGTTGAGATCAGCAACCACAGTGGGATCGTCTTCAAAGTCCTCAATTAATAAGTCACTGTACCCCAGAATAGCATTAAGTGGAGTACGAAGCTCATGATTCATATTGGCCAGAAATTCACTCTTCGCCATGCTCGCGGCTTCCGCCTTTTCCTTTGCGACTAATAAGCTTTTGTTGAGCTGATATAATTCAGTGGCCTTTGAACTTAATATCTCTTCAGCTGCAATTCTGGCCTGGTATTGCCGCTCAAGCCTTCGTTGAAGTCGTTCAAGTTGATGTTCTAAGTCAGATTCAGTCATGCCGGTCTGTCAGTTTGCTAAAAGGGCCAGTTGCGAATTTCTATTCCTAAGGGTTTCGGTCGGACAAAAGTCCCTTAATAAAAAATTAATACGTGTTTGGCAGGTTTCTTAATAATAGCTCATATCATTAGAAAGNTATTAAAAATAGCCGTAGTTAAAATGGTTCAATACAGCCGAAATCGATTATCCGTTGCTGAAAAATGTCTCAAGAGAGAATCTTAATCATCGAGGACGAGAAGTCACTGAGTGAAGTACTCGAATATAATTTGACTCGTGAAGGATATCAGGTTTTTACAGCAGTAGATGGCAGAGAAGGCCTAGATAAAGCCCGGATTTTACAGCCTGATCTCGTCGTGCTCGACATCATGCTGCCCTCGCTCGACGGACTTCAAATCTGTAGTGAACTACGAAGTAGTTCACAAACTCAGGATATCAGAATCCTGTTGCTCACTGCCAAAGAGGAAGAAGTGGATGAAGTAGTTGGTTTCAGTATGGGGGCCGATGATTATGTAATTAAACCATATAGACTTCGCCCGTTGTTACACCGTATCAAAGCATTGTTACGTCGTGACAGAACGAATTTGAAACAAAACTCTGTAGTCGAGAAGTGTGGGGTTCGAGTTGATGGTTTGAATTATGCTGCTTGGATTGAAGGGCGTGAAATTGTTCTCACGCCAACAGAACTTAAGTTGCTGTGGTTTTTGATGAAAGAACCTGAACGCACCTATAGTCGGCTTGAATTACTGGAAGCCTGTCGTGGTGAAGATAATAGTTCGACCGAACGAACAATTGATGTTCATGTCAGATCGATCCGTCGTAAACTCGAGGCACGTGCTGGTTTATTACAGACGGTACGTGGAGTTGGATATAGATTTACTCCGTTGAATGAATATGAAGGCGATAGCGACAAAGAGTAGCTAGCCGAATTGCTATAGGCAACTTTTATGACGGCAGTCTGTGTGTGATTGCTCGCCTATGCAAAAGGGCTCTTTCCAGGATCACTCTGAAACACCAGCTTGTCATTCTTGTCTCGCTGGCTTCATTCCTCTTTCCATGAAGCTTTAACGGTTATATTGAAAATAAGTCTCTGCGATCAGCTCCACAAAAAAGTGTTCTTTTTTTACGTAGCTACTATTCACAATGCTTGGCACCCACATCAAAGCTTATTAGGGAAGGTATTTTCACATTAAAATAATATAATTGTCTTTTATGGCTTTGTTAACGTCATAAGTGCCGTCTCAAAACTGCCGGTTAATGTTGTAAATAGTACCTTTGTTGTGTTTGGAAGGGTAGTAAATGCGGGATTCTGGTATAGAAATGGCTTGTAAAGTCAGATAAATATGTCAGAACTGTATGAGAAGGAACTCAAAGTGCTCGCTTTTGGGGCGGTAACGAGAACAGAAAGTAAAAAGGTGAATTGATGGATCCATTGTATGCAGGAATCACTGCTTGGGTGATTGAGTTAGCTGTAGCAGGAACGATGTTCTACGGCTTACGACGCGAAGAGCAAAAAGTGATTCAGGGTCGCGAGAAAGTCAAAAGCTAGGTGTTGCTACGGCATAGGCAAACATCCGATGGTTGACCGACCCTTCTAAGAGTGGTTCGGACGCGCTTAATCTACAAATGACAACAGAGCTGTACCGTTTTGAGGTATTGACTCTGTTTTTTTGCGCTTTGGAAAAGTCTCTAAGAAAAGCGTCCCAGAGAGGATTCGAACCTCCGACCTACGGTTTAGGAAACCGTTGCTCTATCCCCTGAGCTACTGGGACATCGTTGAAACAATGAATTGAATCTTGGACGTATTGTAAGAATATCTCACAAGGTATGTCCGTCAAGCCATGCCACGTTTTTCATTGAGAGTTTACTCGAGAGCCTGATAGGTCAAACCCATCAGACGATTGTTAATATCACAATGAAAGTTGGGGTATAGCTGTGTGAGTGAAATTGCATACAGTCGGTTGACCGGATCAAGAAAGAATCGAGTATTGTAGGCGCCTCCCCAATAGTAATTGCCGGCGACGCTTAAAAATGGTTGAGCACCAATGTCCTGTATAATTCCGAAGCCGAGTCCGAATTTGTCACTTGGGCTGCCGCCGAGAGTAATACTTAAGTTGCCAATATTGTTGGCCCGCATCAGGTCAATGCTGGTTGAGCTGAGAATTCTATCCCCCTGATAGCTACCTGCGGACACCATCATCTGACAGAATCTGCTGTAATCCTGTAATGTCGAATGTAGTCCTGCCCCGCCGGAAAAATAACTCTGTTCACCAATTTCAGGAGCGTTAACAGCATCAAAATCTACGTTCACGAGACATTCAAGTTCTGTACGGCTTAATCGCCTAAGGCCAACTCCATCCGGTACACTGAAGTCCTGTTTAGCGGCCCAGAAACTAATGTCAT
Source organism: Planctomycetaceae bacterium (assembly GCA_002717145.1). GTDB lineage: Bacteria > Planctomycetota > Planctomycetia > Pirellulales > Pirellulaceae > UBA721. The sequence goes on from PBCP01000004.1 coordinate 29,279, forward strand.
CATATCTGCCTGTCGGGACATCGGGAGTATAGACTCGTGACAATCGCTCCGCTTGCTCGGTACTCGGATAAAAGGATGTGTTGTTCATGCCGAGCGGCTCAAAAATCTCGTTCTTAAGGAATTGAGNAAATGTTTTTCCGGACAGTACTTCAATCAACCTGCCCAGAATATCTGTATTTAGTCCATATAGCCAGCGTGTTCCTGGGTCAAATGCCAGTGGTTGGTCAGCAATTCTTAGGACGACATCAGCGATAGTCGTGTTATCGGTATATCCCCAGTCTCTAATATTAGCTGCTTTGTAATAGCTTGATTGTTTAGGGTGGGAAAAACTGTAGCCAATACCAGAACTGTGCGAGAGCAATTGTCGAATGGTGATGGATGATTTGGCAGGCCGTGTGATTGGATTGCCGTCCTCGTCTCTTTGGCCACTAAAAACCTGCATGTTGGCAAATTCGGGGAGAAACTTTTCGACTGCATCGTCGAGCAAAAATCTACCTCGTTCGTATAGCATCATGACTGCTACACTGGTGATGGGCTTGGTCATGGATGCGATTCTGAAAATTGTATCGGCAGACACCGAAATCGACTCCTCGCGATTGGCAAGTCCCAGATAACTTTCCAGCTGAAGGCCATTTTCATTTCCTACGCCCACAGCACACCCGGCGATTAGCTGGCGATCAATTTCCAATTGGGCGACAGCTGAAAGACGTTCTAGTCGGGTTGAATTAAACATGGCAGGCATAGTGAGTGCTTTCGTCGTTATCGGTGGGCCCTGATCAAGCTCTGAAGTGTCAGAACCGGCTTGAGTTTATGCAAAGATGTCGGTAGCAACGTTACCGCCTACGTCGGTTAGGCGAAAGTCTCGTCCGGCATACCGATAGGTCAGCTGAGTATGGTCAAGACCGACTGCATGTAACAGAGTGGCGTGCAAATCATTAACGTGCATTTTGTTTTCCTGGGCATAGTATCCGTATTCATCCGTGGCACCGTACTTATAACCCCCTTTTACACCCCCTCCGGCCATCCACATAGTAAAACCTTCTGGATTATGATCCCGTCCGTTGGATCCTTGTACAACCGGAGTTCGGCCAAATTCTCCACCCCACATGACGAGTGTGTCATCCAGCAATCCCCGACGCTTTAGGTCGATAAGCAGAGCTGCGATAGGTTGGTCAACTTCGAGTGCATTCTTGGAGTGGCCTTTCACCAGATCAGCATGTTGATCCCACTGGACATTACTATCGCTATGCGTAATTTGAATAAAACGTACACCTCGTTCGGCAAATCGGCGGGCAAGCAGACACTGACGACCAAAATCTTTCGTCATTTCGCCATCGAGCCCGTATAAGCGTTGGGTTTCTTCGGTTTCGTCAGCGATATCCAGCACCTCAGGAACCTGACTTTGCATGCGAAAAGCTAATTCGAAACTATTAATTCGCCCTTCTAACTCCTGATTCGGGCCCAAACCATCCATGTGTTGTTGGTTCATCTGCCGAAGCAAGTCTAGCTGAATTCGTTGTTGTCTGCGAGAGACGCGTTGATTCTGAGTGTACTTTACTTTGGCGTTTGTTGAGGGCTGACTGGCAACCCCCAATGGAGTACCCTGATAATCTGCCGGTAGAAACGCTGAACTCCAGTTTTTCAATCCACCATGGGCCAATGTCGGACAAATGGTTACAAAAGATGGCAGATTTTGGTTTTCTGTACCCAAGCCGTAGGTTACCCAGGAACCCATGCTTGGACGAACAAAATTGTCGCTACCCGTGTGCAATTTAAGAGAGGCTCCGCCATGTGNCGCATTGGTTCCGTGCACGCTGTTGAGAATGCACATGTCATCAATGCACCTCGCAACATGAGGGAAAAGATCACTCACCATGATCCCGTTCTCGCCATAGGGACGAAATTTCCAAGGTGATTTCAATAATTTCCCAGTTGCTCCAAATTGCACTCGAGGCTTATCAAAGGGAAGTTCTTTTCCATCGTCCTTTTGAAGTTGCGGTTTGAAGTCAAACGTGTCGACACCAGAGGGGCCTCCCTTCATAAACAGGAAGATGACACGCTTCGCGCGGGCAGGATTGCGTGTCAGCTTGGGGAACAAAGGATTTGTGCGATCAGCAAAAGCACTATCCTGAATCAGAGAACTTAGGGCCAGGTGACCAAATCCAAGTGCGGTAGATTTCAGAGCCGAGGATTTCAAAAACGAGCGGCGGCTTGCAGGCCGGCGATAGTCGATTTCGTGTGAAGAACTGAACATTTGGTGATCTTATTTGATGTAGATGAATTCGTTGCTGGCCAGCACACTGTGACATAGCAGCTTTAGTGCCTGAAACTCGACAGTCGTCACTTCCCCGGAGATCGTGTCGGTGTCGCTCTTGGCAGGCTCAGTATTCACAGAAACCGTCTGCAGCGGTGTCATAAGGAACTGACGCATGTATTTCCGAGCCATCGCATGTTCTTGTCTGGTGGGAAGGCGTCCCAGAGCAATTCGGTACAGCTGGGTGATTTGTTGTTTTTCGGGGAGGGATTCCAGCTGATGAGCAAGCTGGCGACTTGCTTGTTCTACTAGTGGACTGTTCATCATGAATAATGCTTGCGGAGCCACGGTCGTGGTTTCACGATTGCCATTGATAACTGAAGCATCATTAAAGTCAAACAGCTGAAAGAAGTCATATAGATTATTTCGAATGACCGGTAGATACACACTGCGGCGTAATGAACTGTAATCGGTTAAGTCTTTACTGGTATGGTCGAACAGAAACTCGCGATTTTTGACATGCAGCATGCTGCCTCCCATTTCCCGGTCCAGCATGCCACTCACGGCCAAAATAGAGTCACGAATACTCTCAGCTTCAAGCCGTCTCACAGGGAATCGCCACAGCAAGGCATTCGCAGGGTCCTGCTGGCTATTCGATGCCTCAAACTGGCTACTCATTTTATAAGTTGACGAGTTCATGACCCAGCGGTGCCACTCTTTAATGGACCAGTTGTTTTCGATTAACTGTTGTGCTGCATGGTCTAGCAATTCCCGATTAACAGGCTTATCCCCCAAATTTCCGAAATTGTCAGTGGATGGCTGTAGACCACTACCAAAGTGCCATCGCCAAAGACGGTTTGCCATAACACGAGCAGTCAGTGGGTGAGATTCATTGGTCAGCCAATGGGCAAGCTGTAGTCTGCCGCTTTGGGAATCGGGAATGGTAAATTCAGAAGAGTGTTCAAAAATCTGAGGCATGCGGCGTGTTACTTGTTTACCTAACGTCAGGTGAGAGCCTCGAACGTGAACTTTCAAATTGACCGGTTCAGCTTCTTTCACCCCCATGGCTGTGGGAACCTCACCTCGTTGCTTGGTAAGTTCGGCAACCTGCTGATTCAATTCATGAAGCAGTTGCTTGTGCTTGTCACTGTATTGTTCGGACGGCTTCTCAGGTAACGAATCTGTTTTCAAACGAGTGAGCAGTTCTTTATTCGCGACATCCGTGGCCGCTTTGACTTGTTGCTGAAGCTTTTCAATCCGGACATTGAAATCGTCAAACAATGCTTTGGTTTTGGGAGTGAAAACCTCATTCTCATTCCATTTGGCAATCCTCTTATAGGATTCCATGGTTTGAGTGCTTTTAAAGATACTCGCGAGTGCGTAATAATCTTCAGTGGAAACAGGATCGAATTTATGGTCATGACACCGAGCGCAACCAATGGTCATCCCCATCAAGGCTCGGCCAATCGTATCGATTTGCTCATCGATAATGTCCATGGCCAATTTGGCTTCATCGCCCTCGGCCAGCACTTTAGGGCCTAGCACCAGAAAGCCGGTGGCGATAAGCCTTCGATTAGTCGTCTGTTTGTCACTGGAGCTTTCCAATAAATCCCCAGCAATTTGTTCGGTGATAAACTGATCATATGGCATGTCATCATTAAAGGCTTTGATGACGTAGTCGCGATAACGCCAGGCATTTCCATGTGCGATGTTTTCATCTAGGCCGTTTGAGTCGGCATACCTTACGACATCGAGCCAGAAACGCCCCCAACGCTCGCCGTAGGCAGGGCTATCCAAAAGCCGATCGATTAGCTTTGCGTAGGCGTTGTCCGACTTGTCCTTTAGAAAAAGATCGATTTGTGCCGGGGTGGGTGGAAGTNCGGTCAATGCGAAGGTGGCGCGTCGAATTAAGGTAGTTCGGTCTGCTTTAGGAGCGGGGGTCAAGCCTTGCTTTTCTAGACCGGCAAGAATGAAGTGATCCAATGACTGTGTTGCCCAGTCGGTATTTTTGGAGGTTGGGATCGCCGGACTACTGACGGGTTGAAAAGACCAGAACTCTCGCTCGGTTTCCCAGTCGACACGATCCTTCCGAGGCTCGATTTTCACACTGGACGCATCAGGATGGGGAGCTCCCATCTCTATCCAATTCACAAAATCATCAATGATTTCGCTACTGAGCTTTTGCTCTGGTGGCATCTGTAGTTCTTCATCCTCGTACTTCAATACGTGGATTATCAGACTTTCATCCAGATTGTTAGCAACAACCGCAGGCCCGGTTGCACCGCCACGCATCAAGTCCTTGTAGTTGTCCAGACGCAAGTCACTCTCTTGCTTTTCGTCGCCATGACATTCATAGCAATAACGTACTAAAACCGGCCGGATCTTCTTCTCAAAGAATGCATGGCCAGCTTTGTCACTGTCGTCTGCTAGTACCCCCTGGGCACAGCTTGTGAACAGAGCGGAGCAGATTATCACTAGTTTTGAAAGGAGCGTCATACTAATTACAGGCGAATGCGGGAATGAGCTAAACCTTCCTCATTCTAATAAAAACTGCCCCTGTCCGACACTGAGAATTTAGTCGCAAGCCTGTAATTGGTGAGTAACAAAGCCGCCGGGTTTAAGGAGACACAGATCCCTTTAAGAATTCAACAAGGTCTCTTACATCGTCCAGAGACAAGTGTTTAATCAGATCCTCCGGCATCGGAGACTTTGATTGTTTTTGAAAATCAATGTCCTCTTGAGTAATCCGTATTAGTTTCCCTTCGGCAGTTAAAAGCTCAACGAATTCATCATTATTAGCTTTTACGACCCCTGTTGTAATCAGACCATTCAGATCAACGACCGTCAGACTTTCAAAGTTCTTGGCAATGGCCGCATTTGGTTTAACAATTGCCTCCAATAGATATTTGCGATCCTTTTCGCCACCAAGTTTATCCAGAATGGGGCCCACGTCGCCTCCCCGGCCTTCATACTTGTGACAGCGAACGCATGAAACTTGAGTTCGTTCGTAAAAGATCTTCATTCCTCGCTCAGCGTTGCCACCTTCCAGGCAATCGAGGAACTTAGTTGTAATGTCATTAGGGTCGAGTGAGGCTTCATAATCGGCAACTGCTTTCTGAACGGCAGCAGATTTTGAAAGTTTAGCAGCCACTCGGACGTCGACACGGGTATCTGCCTGCAGCTCTCCTCTAGCCAATTGCCGGACGCCTGCCAGGAGAATATCTGCCGCAGCTGGAGTGTCGATCAGAGCCAAATCACGAAAAGCGGCCTGTCGTTCAAGCATGCTTTCAGATTGGGTGGCCTTATCAAGACTTTGAACGGCATCCGTGACATCAAGAGATATTAGCTCATGCCTTGCTTGGATACGGACTACAGCAACTTCATCCCGGAGATGTTCAGAGACCATCGCTTCAAAGTCAGGATGTTTGATAGCACCCAAAGCAGATAACGCATCAGCACGAGACTGCCCATCGGCTTCCGCGTTGAGTAGAACTTCGAGTAGAACCGGGCCTGCTTGTTCGATACCGAGTCCGGCTGCAGCTTTAATGGCAGCGGAGCGGACGGCATTACTACCCGAGAGGATTCCGCCCAGGTGATCAATCATGGCAGTTCGCGCTATGTTTCGGTTACGGCCCTCTAAAGGTCGCCAGAACCCTAAAACAATGTCTCGGGAGGAAGGCTTGGCCCAGTTGGCAAGCATTTCAACTGCGGTGAGGCGAAGGGCGTCCTCGACTTGTGAATCCCCGGCGATTCTCGCGACCAAATCTGCTCGTTCGGCTGTGCCTAAACGAAAATTGGCATTGAGTATTCGTCTACCAGTTTCAAGATGTGTGGTGATTTTGGAATGGGCATTCGCCAGATCTTCGAATGCCCCTGCAATCGGGATATCGTGAATGGCTCGAGCAGCCTCAAGGACGATGTTGGTGTCGGTGTCCTGAAGGAACGCGGCGATCGACGGGCTTGCCAGTCGGCGAAGTGCCACTACGGCCGCGATGCGAACAGATCGGGATGCGTGATCTTTCAATTCGACCAATTGGTCGACATCGTTTGTACCGACAAGTCCCATCACGCCCGCATGGCGTAATACGGGGTCCTGATCCTGATTTTCATCCAACAGCGAAATGTACGCGGGCATCGCTTTTTGGCTGTTAATCTTGCCAAGTGATTTGGCTGCAAAGAATTTCAGTCGTGAATCGTCAGCAGTAATTTGGCTCAAGATCACATCTTCTGCAGATTTAACCTGAAGGTCTCCCAGAAGATTAAGAACTTGAGCTCTTAACTCAACAGGATAGTCTTCGGATAGATAGTCAGGTAGAGCATTCTTGATTTCCGTTTCGAAGATTCCATGACGCGCGAGTATCCCCATTCCCCAAAGGCTGTGTAGCTGAGCGAGAAGGTTGTCGGACTCTTCAAGGACTTCAGCAAATGGAATACAATCTTCACGACTCACCAGTTCAAGCTGAGATTCCAAACGGACTCGGTAATCGGCATGGCTGAGAAGAGATTTGAGTCGATCAACCGTCAGTTTTGACCAATCGCCTCCAAGAAGGGAGGCTGTCTGCTGAGCGGCTTGTTGCACTTTTGGGTCGTTGGGTTTTATCTGGTAGATACGTCCTTTTCCTTCTCCATTCCAGCCGTTGACCCAATCGGAGAGATAGATTCCGCCGGTAGGAGCAAAGGCGATATCTGTTGCCAGTACTTTCCAAAATGGCTGGCCGTCTTCCACAACCTTAAATGATGCTCCATGTGGCTCCATTTTTAGGCTGCGAACCCCGCTGTTATTAGGACCTCCACGAAAGTCACAAAGGAGGAACGAATTGTCAAATCTTGAAGGCATTCCGGTGCCGGGATAATACACCAGTCCGGATGGGCCGTCAGCGAAGTTTCGTATTGGCGGGATGATGTATGCCGGTGTGTGCTCACTGTTGTAAGGGTGCCAGATTTTTTCACGGTTAAAGGGGCCTCGGTCTGAAAGATACTGGTATTCCATGCGCCAGCCGGTATCTCCATCCTGAACAACGTGAACCCATCGAGCCTTGTCACCGGAGTCGGAGTTGTTATCGCCGGTGAACAAATTGCCGTATTGATCGAATGCCAGCTCCTGTGGGTTTCGCAGGCCAGTGGCAAAGACTTCCAGTTTACTTCCGTCCGGCTCGCAACGAAAAACGGCGCCGCTGCGTGGATCAAAATGTTGAGTTCCTTCGAATTGAATGTTGTAACCCCGGTCACCAATGGAGAAATAGAGTCTGCCGTCAGGCCCCATGATGAGGCCATGCGAGTCATGCCCACGGAATGCAACTCGGACTCCATACCCATAATGCAGTGAAATTCGTTTGTCTGCTAAATCATCGTTGTTTGAATCTTCCAGCTGCCAAAGATGCGGAATGCAGGTCATGTAAACTTTGTTGCCACGGACCAAAATGCCGGCAGCTGTACCGTCTTCAATTTGATTGAAATGTTTTGCATAGACAACGGACTTATCCGCTTTACCATCCTGGTTGGTATCCTCGAGCAATCTGATTTGGTCATCGTAGCGTGTGTACTCGGAAATCTTGCTTCCAAGTAGTTCCTTGTGATAGTCGATACGATCCTGCACCGACAATGCCGAGATATCCCGTTCGAGCCATTGTTGATCGTGTTGCCTGTTATCGGTTACTCCACGGTTCTGACGAAAGGATTCACAAACCCATACCCGACCTTTATTGTCGACAGTAAAGGCAACCGGATTTGCTAGTAACGGCTCGGCTGCAAACAGATGCGTGGAGAAATCATCCGGGGTCCGAAAGGACTGGATTTGGTTTTCGGCATCTGCAGAAGCCTCGGCGATTTTTGGCGTTTCGGGTTGGGGGGCTCCCGTTGGAACAACGGCTAACGCGGTAAAAGTGGAAATGACGACGAGCAGGATCGATGTGAGTATTTTGGGCATAGGATTATTCAGAGGCGATGACGTTGGGAAAAGATGATTTGCCAGTAACGGTGAGTGTGAACGCAAAGCAGTGTGCGACTTCGAAGTGGTGGGGGGTAATTTGAAGGAGCTGGATCGAGTAGTGTTTTATTGATTTAACGCGTTTTGAATCCATTCTTCGAGTTCCTGAAAATCGACAGGAGGCAGATCGGACAGGTCCGGTCTCAGTTTAATGGCATCCTTTATGTAGACGTGCTGGATATTGGATTGAGGTTTGTCCGTGTTCCAGTGCAGTAGAATGCGAATACAGTTTGGCAGTGAACCGGGGACATTGACTTCATGCGTACAAATGAGTGGGACATCGAGCCAGCCAAGTTGTCTGGCCGCGAGGGCTGGAAATTCGGCGTTAAGATCGTGGGTCATGCTGAAGATAGCACTGCCGACGTCTTCAGCTTCGATGTCATTGAGTCGGATCATGAGTGCGAGCAGTTGTCTGGTTGCAGTCAGAATTTGCTCCCTGTCATTACCGTCAACGGTTGTTGCTCCACGTACTCCTCGACAAATCATGCTGAATCTACCTGTATTATTAATCGTTCTGGAGGCTTTCCATACACCGAAAAGAAAGCGTTTTCAGCGAATGAATCGGCAGCGAGGGTGCAATCCACTGCTTGCTCTAGCATAACCTTGAACCAGATAAAAAGGAATCAGACGCGAGGTGGAAAGTGCTTGTTGGGCTATGGGGTTATAAAGCAAGGATGTATTTAAGGATATTTTCCCATTATTACTTGCTCCCCCCTATGCGCTGAGAGCGGCTTACCTATAATTCATCACTTCTTCGGGAGTCCTTTTGAGGATTCAGTCGGCAGAATCGTTAGGTTTTGCCAAGAGAGCTTGATTTATGTCAGGCTCTCAAAAAAACCGAAGAAAAGTGTTATCTGACCGCTTGACGGTCAAGACAGACACTGTATATTTGATTCTTCCCACTTAGGGAAATATCCTAAGTATTGATCTTTGAAAATTTGGTGGACCTCGTACTTATTCCTTTGGAATAACTATATTTTTAGTCAACTTTAGGAACTCAGGATTATTTAATTGGCAAGGTAGTCACTTATGACCATAGTGACTCAAAACTCCTTGACTCCAATCGAACTCCGATTGAGTTATTTGACGGATAACTGATTTCTTCGGAAGTCAGCCTCAATACTTTAATTGAAGGGTTTGATCCTGGCTCAGAATGAACGTTGGCGGCGTGGATTAGGCATGCAAGTCGAGCGAGAAATTCTTTTTTGATTTCTACGGAATGATTAGTTGAATGGACAGCGGCGCAAGGGAGAGTAACGCGTGGAAGTTTACCTTGAGGATCGGGATAGCAGCGGGAAACTGCTGGTAATACCGAATAATGTCTCCGGACCAAACTTTTTGGCCTCAAGAGAACTCCGCGTCCTACTAGCTTGTTGGTGGTGTAACGGACTACCAAGGCTATGATGGGTAGCGGGTGTGAGAGCATGACCCGTCTCACTGGGACTGAGACACTGCCCAGACACCTACGGGTGGCTGCAGTCGAGAATCTTCGGCAATGGACGAAAGTCTGACCGAGCGA
>PBCP01000005.1 GCA_002717145.1 Planctomycetaceae bacterium
CGCTCTACCGCCAGAGCTTCTAAGTAACCACGTAGATTCAGATTTCCTTGTTCTTCATACGATTGCTCGGAAGAGGCACGGTTGGTTATACGATAGAATTCCCGAATTTGCTCCATCAATCGATTCACTTCATTACGACGTGTAGTGGATTCTGACCAACGCATACCGGTAGGTGTAAATACGGCGTGTTCAGCAATAGTCTTGCCCGCATCGAGATACTTACGGATTAGGTTAGGTGACATAGATAGTGCATCTCCAGTGTTAATAAACCCTTCACCAGCAGCACCATCCACTGGAAACTCTTTGGTCGGCTCTAAATTGACTAACCCTGTCAAATCTCTGACAGTGTAGTTGTATTCCGAGTTGTTCAGGCGGCGGAGAACAACCGGCCCCGGGTCACCAGCGTGTTTTTGAGCCTCGTGCTGCAGCAGTGTCCTGGTCCATTTCTGCAATGACAAACGTTGGTCATCCGTAGGCTGCGCTGATTCTTTAGGAGGCATCTGACGGCTATCTAGCATCTCAGAAATGCGAATCCATGGTTTAATGTTGGCTCGGATGTCGTCCAGCGACTTGAATAGACTCATATCCAAATCCGCTTCAATCGTCTCTCCACTATGACAATCAAAGCAAAACTGTTTGAGTAGTCCCTGGACTTCTCGCTCGTATTCATGCGAGATAATCTGGACGGATTCCTCATTGGATTTAATGGCTTTGGAAGTTGTTTCCTGCGCATAACTTGAGCTGATTGACAATTGGGAGGATAGGAGCAGGAGGCAAATGAAACGATTCATGAAGTTATGCTTTATCTGATTTGTTGTTGATACAGAGTGGAAGGGAATTGCTATTTCGAACTGATATCGGGATTCTCGATTCGGTAAATGTGTTTCTCTGTACGCACAAAAAATGCTTTCCCCGAAACAGCAGGTGTTGCAACCAGGATATCTTCATCCAATTTATTCTCGTGCGTAATTTTGAATTCCCGGCCAGGTTTGATTATGAAGGAAACAGCATCCTCGTTAAACACATAGATGCGTTCATGCGCATAAATTGGTGAGGCTGAATAGGATCCCGGCAGTCTGTTCTTCCACACTTGTTCACCGGTCTTCGCGTCGATGCACGTAATAATCCCCAAACGATTGATTAGGTATAACAAGTCGTTGACCAACAGAGGAGAGCAGCGAGGAGGCATCGCAGCTGTTTCTTTCCAGACGACATGACTATCACTTATGTCTCCCGAGCCTCCCAGTCGTATGGCCCACAGTTCAGGATTGTCGCGATCTACGGTCGTAAAAAGTAAACCATGACCAGCAATCGGACGTGGAGCATTTGAAAAACCATGATGTCGGACTTTCCATAGTTCGTTGCCGGTCACAGGATTATAGGCATAGCAACCCTGCGCTCCGTTACTTACCAATTGATACTGACCATTGTGTTCAACCAGGCTTGGCATACTGTACGCCTTCCTCTTATGGACAGGTACATCCGTAAAATCAACTGAACGCTTAGTCTTCCAACGGGTTTTACCTGTGTGTTTATCAAGCGCGATTACATACTGAACATCACGTCCGTCTACATTGACGATAAATAGATCGTCCACCAAGATAGGTGAACTGGCCGGACCGGCCCCCGCTTCATGGTCACAGTTTAAATCTCGACGAGACCAAATGATCTCTGCTGAATCTCGGTCTAAACAGGCAGTGCCATAGGTGCCGAAATGGACATAGACGTACTTTGCATCGATTACCGACGTTGGGGTGGCGTAACTGTTGTCCGCAGCAATAGGCTGAGCGTTTTGGATATCAAATAGATGTTTGTCGTGAATGATCTTTCCGGATCTTTTGTCCAGACAGATCGCATAAAGTTTGCTTCCATCTAACTTGGCTGTTGTTAGCCAAACCTGATTTCCCCAAACCACCGGCGAGGACCATCCGCGATCGTGGATCGCTGTTTTCCAAACGACCCCTTGTGATTCACTCCAGTTTTCGGGTAGATCCGGTGCAACGATATGACCATTTCCATGAGGACCGCGAAACTGGTCCCATTGAACTTGAGCTGCGACGTAATCTGCGGAGAAATAGACTAGGCCAACGAAGAGGTGCGACAATAATGCTTGCGCGAAAGTCATTGTTTCTTAGAGGTATAATTTCTAGTGGAATAGGAGGGTTGATCAATTCTTTATTCTACCTCTCTGAGAACTCAGTTGCTTGTCAAATTGTAGTGGTCCGATAAGGTATTTGAGTTACTTGAACCACATGATAGAAACGGGACTTTGTAGTGACAGTAAAATCTGGATTTTTACCGGCCATTGTAATTGTCAATCTGTTTTATAGCTTTGTCTCATTGCAAGCGTTGAATGCCCAAAAGCCTACTCGGTATTCTGCTTTTGAGAGCTTTGAGAATCATAAAGCGGGTGACTTTGACCAATTGCAAACCAGCCTTGGAGAGTGGACTTCTGAATCGGGTAGCACTGTCGTCAAAGCTGGCTATTACAAAACTGGCAAGCAAAGTCTTCAGTTAACCGGTGGAGAAAAGACGAGTGTCATTCTAGATGTCGGAGTAACTGTGGATGAACGGACTCAGTTGAGTTTTTGGGCGGAGCGTTGGACGGTACGAAAACCGTTTTCGTTCCGTATTGAAAAGAACTCCGGGAATGGCTGGAAAGAGATTTACAATGGCGATGCGAAAATCAGGGTCGGAAGGTCGTTCCTCAATTATGTCAAACTAACGCTGGCGGATTCTGATCTAAAACAGCTGCGGTTTACTTGTACGAGTCCTGTCGACACGGGAGTTATGTTAGATGATATTCGTATCGCTCCAGCTAAGCCTCAGATAATTAAGAGTGTTAAAGTAGTCCCGTTTTCTTTACCGGCGTTGGTTGGTGCAGAATCATGCGCCTTGCTAAAACTCCAAATCAATACGGAAGGTAGTGTTAAACCGATTTCACTGAATTCGATCCAAGCTCGGACCACGGGCGGGGATGGAATTGATGCGTTATATGCAGTTAGTGACAGCTCCGAAAGTTTTGAAATTGCGATGCCTGCTTCCCCGAAGAAGCACTCCATCTGGGAATTCAATCCGATTGAAATGCAGGAAGGAGAAAACATACTCTGGATTCGTGGGCAGCTTGCTACCGATTCCAACATCGATGAAGAAGTGGGAGTTGACTGTAAGGCTGTCAATTTCTCGAACGGAAATACTATTAAATTAGATGCCCCGGTTTCGATGCAGCGAATGGGAGTGGCAGTACGTCAGGCACGAGATGATGGTGCTCACACCTATCGGATTCCTGGTTTGGCAACCTCAAAAAAAGGAACGTTGATAGGTGTTTATGATGTTCGTTGGCGTGGTGGTGGTGGTGATTTGCCAGGTGATATTGATGTTGGGATGTCACGCTCGACCGATGGTGGCCGGACCTGGGACCCCATGAAAATCATCATGGACATGGGAAATGATCCTAAGTGGCGTTATGACGGCATTGGAGATCCGGCAGTGTTAGTGGATGAAAACACGGGCACTATCTGGGTTGCTGCCACCTGGAGTCATGGAAATCGATCATGGCGTGGTTCAGGTCCTGGTCTAACTCCGAACGAAACGGGACAATTAATGCTCGTCTGAAGTGATGATGACGGCGAGACCTGGTCAAAACCGATTAATATCACTGAGCAGGTTAAAAGACCCGAATGGTGCTTCATTCTGCAAGGGCCGGGGAAAGGGATTACGATGCGAGATGGGACAATTGTGTTTGCAGCTCAATATCAAGATCCGCCAGAGAAGAACCGTCTACCGCATTCAACCATTATCTACTCAAAAGACCATGGAAAGACATGGCATACCGGAACAGGGGCCTTTGATGATACTACAGAGTCGCAGGTTGTAGAAATTGAACCGGGGGTGTTAATGCTGAATTGTAGGTATAACCGCAAATCCGCCCGAGTCGTGATGACGACGAAGGATCTGGGGAAAACCTGGATGAAACATGCCACTTCTGAACGAGCACTGATTGAACCACGTGCTTGTATGGCAAGTTTGATTCATGTAGATCAGGAATTAAAGTCCCTGACGAAGAATACGTCGCGTTTGGACAACAAAAGCTGGTTGCTTTTTTCAAATCCGGACAGCCTAAACGGAAGAAACCATATTACGATTAAAGCCTCTCCGGATAATGGAGAGACATGGCCCAAACAATTCCGCTTGCTCCTGGATGAACACGGTAGTGCCGGCTATTCCTGCATGTCGATGATTGATGAGGATACAGTTGGCATCCTTTATGAGGGAAGTCAAAGCCATATGACTTTTCAAAGGATTCCGCTCAGTGACATTCTGGGCGCTGACCTCGGGCAGCAGCAAACTCAACGTGAGTCTCGACAATCAGAATTCTCAATGCCGATCGTCTTTAGCGATCAGATGGTTTTACAAGCTAATGCCCGGCTACCCGTATGGGGTACCGCTTCTCCAGGTCGAAAAGTCAGCGTGACGCTGGAACCTTTCCCGAATTCGGCACTTAATCTGGTCAATAGCGTCGACCTTCCGGCATCACCTTTCAAAACCGAGTGATTTTACTCGTCCTGTGGCAGGAACGGAAAGAGTTCTTTGAGTTGTTTTGTCGTTGGACGTGAGCCGTATTCGCAGATTTCGAATGCTTCGGCAAATTTTACTTTGCTTCCGACCTCAACCCCGTAGAGCCTAATTAGCTGTTCACGGAATTTGTTGGCTTCATTCCCCTGCCGTCGTGTCCACCGTTCGTATAGCCATTCACGCCTGGCCTGAGGGTCACTGGCCGGCGGAACTAAGGCCAGCCGCTCGGCACTTCCACCTGCTCCGCCTTCGAAAGCTTGGGAAACAAGTGCTGTTAAAGCGTCGACTTTCTTATCAAAAATACTGTCGAGCGCCACAACAATGTCCGGATCAAAAGGGTAGGGCTTGGTAAATCCGTCGCTGGAATAGAGAAAGACAGGATTCTTTTTAAGGTGAGGTACGTCAGGACAAAAGAATGGAACAGTGACCATGAACGCAGCGTCCTGTACCAGGATTCCTGTATATCGATGATCCGGGTGATAGTCCCATGGGCGATGCGAGATAACAATGTCGGCCTGCCATTGCCGGATGATACGACAAATTGTCCGTCGGTTCTCCAGCGTAGGCAACAACTCGCCGTCGTGAATATCAAGTACCTTCGAATGAGCTCCTAGGCGTTTTGCACATTCCGCAGATTCTGCCGTTCTGCGTTTGGCCAACTCACCCCCGGACATTTGCCAGTGACCGATATCTCCGTTGGTCACAGAGACGAGTAAGACATGGTGGCCACGTTCTGCCCAAAGAGCTGCTGTGCCTCCGGATTTATATTCCGCATCGTCAGGATGAGCTCCGAAACAGACGATCCGTAGTTTTCCATCGTCCGCCGGTATCTTTAATTCCGCTCCGCTGACGAATAAAGGCGTGAGTAATGCGAAGGTAAAGATGATGAGTCGATTCGTTTGCAATAGCATGATTTGGTTTCGTTATAGATATGCGGATTGATGTTGGAGTACTAGTCTTGGACGAATCGACTGGCAGCTTCATACGCTTGGTGGCCGGTCGAATTGCCCGGAAGTATGTCTTCCTGTTGCGTAGGAATGTGAACTCGATGTTGTTCAATCAGCTTAGCGTATTGTCTTTTGTTGATGATGTTTTTCCATTCATGGGGGTCATTTCGATGGTCATAGAATTCCTCTGATCCGTCCAAATACTGGATAAAACGAAAGTGCTCTGAGCGTACAGCGATATTTCCTTTTCCAAAGGAAGAGATGGCCGGATGATCCCAATGAGCTTGAGGGTCTTTGAGTAAGGGAACCAGTGAATCCCCTTCCAGCGTTGTGTCCTTTGGCAATCCTGCAAGCTCGAGAAGAGTGGGATAAACATCCAGTAATTCGGCAGGTTTTTGGGAAATCTGTCCGGCAGAAAATCGATGGTCGACAATGATTAACGGCACCCGCGTACCGTTTTCCCAGATGGTTCGTTTCGCCCAGCGTTGTTTTTCACCAAGATGGAATCCGTGATCAGCAAAAAGAATAACGATCGTGTTGTCTTTGTGCGGAGAATTCTCCAGGGCGTCTAATACGATTCCGAGGCAATAATCAGCAAATGCAATCGAGGCCAAATAAGACTGAACCGCGTGTTCCCACTGTCCGGCTGATACGATCCAACTGTGTTCAGGCGAGACATGCTTTTCATTGGTTAACGAGATGGCATAGTCACTTAAGTCATTCCGGTCGTTGGTGTTTACTTCTGGTAGCGTAATCGCATCTCTTGGGAACAGATCAAACCATTTTTTGGGAGCGAACATGGGGACATGAGGCCGATAGAACCCGACGCCCATGAAAAAAGGCTCTTCGGATTCCTGAGGTATTGTGCTCAGTTTTTCAGCAGCCCACTGTGCAATCTTGTAGTCGGGCATTAATTCATCAGATTCCGGGAATGCTCCCCAGTCCCAGAGGGGGTGTCCGTGTGGTTGGGATATTTTCGTTTTGGGTCGAGGGCCAAAGCCGCCCATCGATCCACCGTATTCTTGAAAGAATCGCTGGTCGCCGCGATGGAAGATTTTGCCGGCGGCGAGCGTTTGATAGCCATGTTTGGCAAATCGCTCCGGGATCGTGTCCAACCCTTCCAGTTTCGGAGCTTCCTTCAGGTCAGGAGATAAGAAATAAATCCCCGAGGTGTGAGGGTATCGGCCGGTTTGCATGCTCGCTCGCGAGGGATTGCAGACAGGGGATTGGCAATGTGCATTGGAAAACAGTGTTCCACGATCTGCAAGTCGGTCGATATTTGGAGTCTTAGCTTGTGGGTGTCCTCCCAGACAACCTGTCCAGTCGTTCAAATCGTCAATGGAAATCAACAATACATTGGGACGATCGACTGCTGATACATAGGGTGTGCAAAAGAGGGTGGCAAGACAAAGGAGTGCAAAAGTGTGTTTGTACATAAGAGGCCTGAGGAGCGTTGATGTTCATAAATTAGTGATGAGCGAAACCTGAGAGATTATATCGTGTCCAGATTACGCACGGTACGGTCATTGGTGATGTTACCGGTATTAAGAGTTTCTGCTGGCTCAAAAAGAACCACTTCACACTCCTGTTCTGCCACTGGTTTGTGCTTGACTCCTTTTGGGATGACACATATTTGCCCGGGCCCGATTGTTACCTGGGAGTCGCGAAAATGTATTTTGAGCGATCCCTTGATAACCCAGAAGAGTTCATCTTCGTTCTCATGAAAGTGCCAGTCAAACTCCCCCAACAATTTTACTACTTTTACGTGTTGTCCATTGAGCTCAGCAACGACTTTCGGGTTCCAATGATCCTGAAATGAATGGAGTTTCGTTTTAATGTCGATTACATGCATGGCGATGGATTATGGCGAGGACGTGGTTAGTATCCTATGGAAGAAAACCTCGTCGGTCTTGTTAATTGGTTTAACCGGGTACGATTGAGAGTATTAAAACCCAAAGTGATTTACATAATGTATAAGAATTGCAGCCATTTTACTTCTTGTTTGTTGAGAGATATAAAAAAACTAAAATACGGCAATTCAGGACGAATCTTTTTTCGTGTTACCTTGCTAACGGCAACGCTTACACAAAACTGGAATGACGAGGAACGCTAAACTTATGAACCACTTATGGATGCTGACTTTGGTACTGGCGTTATGTACTTCTCCATTAAGGGCTGAAAGACGACCTAATGTGTTATTTCTGGCGGTTGATGATATGAACGATTGGATCGGATGTCTAGAGTCGACTCCCAATGCGATCACTCCTAATATCGACAGACTTGCTGCACGTGGGGTCTGTTTCACTAATGCTCACACGGCTGGAGTCTTCTGTGCACCCAGCCGAGCCGCTATTTTTTCAGGGCTATATGCTTCGACTACCGGTTGTTATATGACCCCCAATTACTTTGTGTTTCATCCGCAAATCGAGTCGTTACAGACCAGTTTTTCCAAAGCAGGTTATACGACACTAGGTGCGGGCAAACTGTATCATCATCCAACCGGCGCGATCGATCAGCGTGGTTGGTCTGAATTCTACTTGCGAAATCAAATACAGCGTGAGAAGGGCTGGCCAATGGAGTCTTGGAGCTGCGAAACACCTGTGCCACAGCCTTTTCCCAATAGTGTCTATAACCGTGGAAAACAATTTAGCGCAGGATTATTTCTTGAATGGGGAGCTGTAGATAACGACAGAGAAGAGCAGATCGCCGATACCATTCGCGCCAATTGGGCAGTCGAACAATTACAAAAGAAACATGACAAACCATTCTTTTTGGCTTGTGGACTATATGCGCCACACTATCCCCATTACTGTCCACAGAAGTACTTTGACTTGTATGATCCAGCAAAAATTGAGCTGCCCCCGCTGCTGAGTGAGGATTTAGACGATCTTCCAGAGAAAATTCAAAAGGTGCGTTCGAATCGAAAGCGATTGCATTTTGACAAACTGGTGGAGATGGGGGCATATCGACATGCAATGCATGGCTATCTTGCATGCATCAGTTATGCAGATGCCATGCTGGGGCGAGTATTAGATGCACTCGACGCGAGTCCTTACGCTGACAACACGATTGTCGTGTTGTGGAGCGACCATGGTTATCATCTAGGTGAAAAGGGGCAGTGGGGTAAGCACACTTTGTGGGAGCGGACTTCTAATGTTCCTTTCATCTGGGCCGGCCCTAAAGTTGCCAACGGTGTGAATACGGATGTCACGGCGAGTCTGATTGACATTTATCCAACACTGGTGGAGATGTGTGAATTGCCCCGGCCTTATCAATCGCTGGAAGGGGCCTCTCTGGCTGGTACGCTTCGAAAACCCGACAAGGCAAAAGATCGTAGTGTTTTTTTGCCTTATATGAAGCCGGGAGAATTTGCGGTGATCAATCGTGACTGGCGTTATATTCGCTACGGCGAGGATGGTGAAGAATTGTATGATCTTCGCAGGGATCCCAACGAATGGCACAATCTGGCCGGAGACGATGGCTACACATCAATTAAAGCAGAAATGCGCGAGGGTGCGCCAACGACGTTTGCGGCACCCGAGGATAAGCTAAACGCCCGCAAGGATTTAGTCGTTGAAGGTGAAGCATTTCGGTGGGAGAAAGGGAAGGGTAACTTCATTCCAATTCCCAAATACCGACCCTACACAGATATTGAGGAAGGGAGGTAATACAGATGTTTATTTGGGCCCAGCTTGATATGGGAATCGTGGGAATAATTGGTATGCTAATTGCGATTGTTGTCCTGAAGCTTGGTGTGCGGGCAGCCCAAAATCCTGAATCAGGATTGTATAAGGTTTACTCTGTTAGTTTAGCGATCATCAGATATCCACTTTGGATATTTACGGCGTTTATCGGTATCGCACTGTTAGCGATAGCCATCACTTCAGGTGCTGGAGAATTTTTCCTAGGAGGAGTTTTGCTCGGATCGTTTTTGTTGTTTGTTGGGCTGGTGGGTATTCGTAACGCTTTCAAATCAAAGAAGAGTGAAAGAGATGAGTGATTCGAACACCGTCCAACTTCATTTTTCATAGTGCAGGTATCTTACGAGCACACAGGGGAATCAGCCCAGATAGCCATTAATAACCGTGAATCTGGCACTGATCTGGCCAGTATCCTAGCAAACGCTACGGAATCAGACCTCTCAGCACTTGTAGAGTACGCCCAGCAGGATTCGAACCTGCGACCTACGGATTAGAAGTCCGTTGCTCTATCCAGCTGAGCTATGGGCGCGTGTGTTTTTGAGTGCCTCAGTATACCACCCACACAGTGACAGGCTAAGTGGTAGACCCGGACTGTATTAGATTTACCGAGGAGATTCAAGGATGTCTTAAAGGAGTATTTTTAATTCAAAATTCAACTCCTATTCCATGTTCGCTATTATATCCTCTTCACCAGGAATCTATAAGAATTGCATGGAATTCAGCGAGTTAGCACATTGATTCATGGTTAACACTGGAATTGTCCATAAGTACAATCAACTGATAAAGCAAAGCGGGCGAACCGCATAAACAGAAGTCTATTTCTATCCCTGCCGAATGATCATGATCGATCTGCAATCACTTAGTGAACTCATTGAATTCCGTCGTACCGTGAAGCCTATTGATGCGATTGGCCAACCTAATTATTCCGAGCGCTCTGTCAGTCGAGAAACGATTCAGCAGATATTGAGTAATGCTAACTGGGCGCCAACTCACGGACTTACCGAACCATGGCGTTTTACGGTGTATCAAGGCGAGGCGTTAAACGATCTGGCCGAATTGCTCCGTCGGGCTTATACCGAGCATACTCCGACAGAGATGTTCAAAGAAGGCAAGCGGGAAAAAATGGCTTCCTATGCTGAATACACTCAAGTTGCCATAGTTTTGGGAATGAAGCGTCATCCGGGAAAGATACCAGCGGAAGAAGAAGTAATGGCCGTCGCGTGCGCAGTACAGAATCTACATCTTTCTGCTACCGCTGAAGGACTGGGAGGATTTTGGTCGACAGCCCCTGTTTATGATGTTCCGGTGGTTCGGGAAGCATTTGGATTTACAGGAAATGACGATCGCTGTTTGGGAATTTTCTATCTGGGGTACCCAAAGAATGATTGGCCGGAACGAAAAAAAGGGGCTCCTCAGCCCGTTGAAGACAAGATTATCTGGAGATAATACCCGATGAAAATCGAAGCGATACGTGTTTATCAAGTCGATCTACCTCTGCATGAAACGACATATAAATGGTCAGGTGGTAAATCGGTTACCGTCTTTGATAGCAACGTAATTGAAGTGATTACTGATACTGGTCTGGCGGGTTATGGGGAATGCTGTCCTTTAGGGCCGTTTTATCTGCCCGCTTATGCAGACGGAGTTCGCAGTGGTATCCGCGAGTTAGGTCCCCATCTGATAGGGAAGGACCCCCTGAAGCTTGGGCCTCTGAATCGCCTCATGGATCGGGCATTAAAAGGACACCCCTACGTCAAGTCACCTATTGATATTGCCTGCTGGGATATTAAAGGGCAGGTGGCAGGATTGCCAATCTGTGAAATGCTGGGCGGCCGCTATGAAGATGATTTTGTTTTATATCGAGCCATTTCGCAGCAGGAACCTGACGCGATGGCTGACAATGTTCAGGGGTACCGCGATGAAGGTTACCGTCGATTCCAATTGAAAGTGGGTGGTAATCCTGATGTGGATATTGAACGAATTCGACAAGTGGCCGAACGTCTGGAAACCGGAGATAAACTTGTTGCAGATGCCAATACTGGCTGGCTCATGCACGAAGCCGCTCGCGTAGTACGTGGAGTCGCCGATATCGACGTTTACATAGAACAACCATGTTTTAGCTATGAAGAGTGTCTCTCGATTAGACGTCGAACCAATCATCCATTCGTCATGGACGAGTGTATCGATTCTCTCGATGTTCTCATGAAGGGTTATGCAGATCAGGCGATGGATGTCGTCAATATCAAGATCAGTAAATTCGGTGGGTTAACCAAAGCGTCTCAGGCTCGTGATTTATGTTCTTCGATCGGAGTGGCCATGACGATTGAGGATAGCTGGGGTGGTGATATTACTACGGCTGCGATCGCTCATTTGGCACATAGTACACCAACGGATTTACTATTTAGTTCCACTGACTTCAACAGCTACGGTCCGGTAAGCATCGCTGAAAATGCACCTCATCGAGACAACGGTCGCATGAGTGCCTCGGATTCCCCGGGAATGGGTTGCACTCCACGAATGGATGTTCTTGGTGATCCTGTCTTAGAGATTAAGTAGCAATATGTCAGAGCCAATACGTGTTATCGACTCTCATACTGGCGGGGAACCGACCAGGATTGTCGTTTCCGGTGTGCCGGATTTGCGAGGTGGCTCAGTCCTGGATCAGATGCATGTTTTCAACGGGGAATTGGATCACTTTCGCAGTGCCATTGTCAATGAACCCCGAGGTTGGGATGCGATGGTTGGAGCGTTGCTAGTTCCTTCGGAGCATCCGGATTGCGACTATGGAGTCATCTTTTTCAATAATGTCGGCTCACTCTGGATGTGCGGACACGGTACAATCGGGCTCGGAGTGACTCTTAAGTATCTCGGTGTAGCGGGATTGGGAACTCAAAAAGTGGAGTCTCCGGTTGGAGTGATTGAATTTGAGTTGCTGGATGACCATACCGTCGAACTTACCAATGTGCCCAGCTATCGTTATCGCAAAGACGTTGAGATCAACGTGCCAGGCTATGGATTAGCACACGGTGATATCGCTTGGGGAGGTAACTGGTTTTTCCTGATGAAGGACCATCGGCAGCAATTAGAACTTGGAAATGTCCGGCAATTGACTGAATATTGCACCTCCGTAGTACATAGTCTGAGTGCCCAGGGAATTGTTGGCGAGGATGGAAAGCCAATTGACCACGTGGAGTTATTTTCGCAGACAGATAATCCCTCTGCAGATGCTCGCAATTTCGTTCTTTGCCCCGGATTGCAGTATGATCGTTCACCGTGTGGAACAGGTACCAGTGCTAAGGTTGCGTGCTTGCTGGCGGACGAAGTGATCGCTCCCGGTGAAGTTTGGCGACAGGAAAGTATTGTTGGCAGCATTTTTGAAGCGTCAGCTGTCTGGAATGAAGATCAATCGCGCTGCATTCCTACGATTCGTGGTACCGCCTATATCACAGCTGATGCACAGATGATCCTTCAGGATAATGACAATCTTCGCTTTGGGATTGGCAAGTCGGAGTCGTTGCAATGACAGCTCGCTCTAATTCACATGTGGTTGTGATCGGTGGTGGAGTCATCGGGGCATCGAGTGCTTACTTTCTGCGTAAAGCCGGTTTTCGGGTGACACTACTTGAAAAGGATACGCTCGGCAGTGGCTGTTCTCATGGAAACTGTGGGCTAGTGTGTCCGAGTGATGCGTTGCCACTGGCAAGTCCGGGAGCGGTATGGAGCACCTTAAAGACGTTGTTTAAGCGTCATAACCCGCTTTATATCAAACCACGTATAAGTCCCCGACTTTGGCTTTGGCTTGCTAAGTTTGCATTGCGGTGTAATGAAAAACATATGCTGCAGTCGGCCGCTGCTCGCATGCCCTTATTGGAGTCGTCACTCGACCTTTATCAGAGTTTGATCGCAACAGAGCAAATCGAATGCGAATGGCAAAAGAATGGCTTGCTTTACGTCTACAAAGATCAGGCAGCGATGGACGGTTATCAGCCGACAGATGAATTTTTATCCAGGCATTTTTCGCTTTCCGCCAAACGACTTGATTCATGTGCTCTTTATGAGCTCGAGCCTGCGGTGGCCGATGATGTGGCTGGAGGATGGTTTTATGAAGACGATGCTCATTTGCGGCCAGACAAACTTATGTCTGAATGGAAACGTGTGCTGCAGCACTACGACGTTGATATTAGGGAAAGTACAGAAGTGTTTAAGTTCAAGCGTAAGGGACTTAAAGCCAACGGTGTGCTGACTAGAGATGGGGTTATCGAAGCCGATCAATTCGTACTTGCAGTCGGAGCAATTTCACCCAGATGGGAAAAGGAGATTGGATCCGATATCCCGATACAACCCGGGAAAGGATACTCATTAACATTTCCAAAGCCTCAGTATTCACCACGAATTCCGATGATATTTCCGCAGCATCGGGTGGCGATGACTCCAATGATGTCAGGCTATCGTCTGGGCTCGACAATGGAGTTTTCCGGGTACGACACGACAATCAATCGACGACGGATTGAATTGTTAAAGGCAGGGGCAGAGCCATATTTACGTGAACCCTATGGTGACCACGTGGTTGAACAATGGTACGGTTGGCGGCCCATGATTTACCATGGTATCCCTATCATTGATACGAGTCCCCGAATGGACAATGTATTAGTTGCCACCGGTCACAATATGTTAGGGCTTTCAATGGGGCCGGCGACGGGGAAGTTGGTGAGCGAAATAATCTCGGGCGAACCAACACATGTTTCTGCTACGCCATATCAGTTGTTGGGTAAATAAAAAGAAAGAATTGAGAATATGGCACTTCAATCCATTGTCGCCATTCCAGGGAATCAACAGCCTCAGTTGGTGGAACCTATCAGTCCTGCCCCGGTTTCGGCAGGAGAAGTCATTTGTGAGACCGTCTATTTAGGGGTCTGTGGAACTGATCGAGAGATTCTGCATGCCGCGACTCCTCATGTTCCTCATGGTGAAGGGCAGTTAGTGCTCGGTCACGAGTGTCTGGCGCGAGTAATTGAAGTGGGTGACGGAGTCAGTGAAGTGCAGCCGGGAGATCTGGTTGTTCCGGCAGTACGTCGGCCAATAACGGATCTAAGGACTGAAGGCATTGATGAATTTAAGATGAATCGTCGCCCTGATATGATGCCGTGGGGTGCTTATGTCGAACGGGGGATCGTCTGGGAACACGGGTTTTCTTTACCTCGTTGGATTGACCGTCCTGAATTCCTCTATCACGTACCTGAAAGTATCAAAGAGGTCGCGATTCTTTCAGAACCGATTTCTGTTTCTGAAAAAGCTGTGCGAGAAGCAGAGCAAACGCAGGCTGCACGCCTGGGGGCATCTGAGTGGCACGATAATCCTCCCAGAGTTTTAGTCACTGGTATGGGGCCAATCGCCTTTGCTGCTGTGATTTGTTGCCGGGCTCGAGGGTGGGATGTGACAGTTTATGGTCGTGATAATGACGATACATTTAGAGCCGGCCTCGTACGTGAATTTGATGCAACCTTTGTGAATGCCGATTCACTGGATTTTACTCCTCAAAGCGTTGAAGAAGATGGGTTTGAACTGATTCTGGAATGTACAGGTAACGATCAGGTGATGATGCAGGCTGCAGGATTACTGGCAGGCTGTGGTGTCATGGTTTGGTTAGGTGCTTCACGGTTACCAAAAATTCGAGAGTTTGATGTCAATCAAATTATGAGAAATGCAATATTGGGGAATCATCTGTATCTCGGCACGGTCAATAACGCACCTCAGGATATGCAGTCAGCCATTGATCATCTCGGTTGCCTGAATGCTCGGTACGGAATGACCATTGGAAAAATGATTACAGAACGAGTCGACCCTGCTGACAGTTTGTGGCATTATACGAATCGTGAACCTCAGGGTATCAAAACAATCGTCTGTTACGCCGGGCTTACTTAGTGGATTCGTTCAGCGGTAAAGAGTAAATTGAGCAAAGACGTGCCGTTAGATATGTGCCGCGTCACTAAACCACTAATGTAGAAAGATTGATCATGCGATTTATAATGGCATCCCTCTTCTCACTAAGTTTGATTCTCGGAACGACACAAGCCGGTGAATTCAATCCTGTTCTGGACATCAAAGATCCAGGCCCCAAATGGGCTGCTCTGCCTGCCACCGATGGCAAGCGGTATGCGTTTGAAGACTTTAATGAAATGGACGTGCTGGTTATCGTTTTTACCTGCAACAGCTGCCCCTATGCTGTGGATTATGAAGATCGATTGATCGCCTTTACGAAGAAAGTACAAGGTTCCAAAGTTGGTTTGGTGGCAATCAATGTGAATAAAGTAGAAGAAGATTTACTGCCGGCGATGAAAGAAAGAGCTGCGAAGAAGGGTTTTAATTTTCCGTACCTCTTTGACGAAACTCAGGAGATTGCCAAGAAGTATGGTGCTGGATACACACCGGAGTGCTTTGTGTTAAACAAGCAACGTCAGGTTGTCTACATGGGAGCGTTCGATGATAGCCCCGATTCGTCCAAAGTAAAAACTCGTTTTGTTGAATTGGCTGTCGAGTCAGCACTAACCGGCAAGCTACCCGCCAAGCAGGAGACGGTGGCCATTGGATGCCGAATTCGGATAGAACGTAGTCGACGCAGTCGAAGTGGGGCTAAATAGATTTGCGTCGGTTCGTAAATACGATTAGACAAACGAAGAAACAAAGGCAACGTAATAAAAAATCCAGCCGGTTACACTGGTAAGCACCATTCCAATCGTTGCGATCCATCCTAAGCGTTTATGGCTTTTACTATGTTCACCAGGAATCGGTGGTTTGGGAAACTTCCTCAAAGCTTTCACAATGACGACTATCCATAATAGCGGAGTTGGAATGGCAAAGGCCAAGTGAATGTAGAGGTATTTCATGATAGCCTGCTTGGTGTAGGCACTACCGTGAGTGTAATCCAACCAACCGTTTAACCGCATATCCACTTCAAAGGCGATGACGGCGACGAGCAGAACGAGTGCAGTGGCAAGCTGGACTTTTTTATGAAGAGCGAATTTCCCTTGTTTCGCCAGACGAATACTCCAAAACATGACTGGCACAACCAGAAACATGGCAAGAAAAACCGCATCGAGCATAAAAGAGGCACGAGTTGGTAAGAATCCGGAGTTGGGGGTTACGTGGGCGAATAGTGGCATAGATTCGTTGGGATTAATTCTTTCGTTGTTGCAAGTGTAGTCGTTCTATCATTTTTCGACTAGGTGCGAATTGTTGAATCATTCATGACTGACTAATTCACCAATTCATCGTCTTTGAAATATCCGGTGGACATTCCACCATTGTCATACCAGAAAGTCCATGTTCCTTCCTTCTGGCCGTCTACGAATTCTCCATGAGCAGTGCGATTTCCCTGGTCGTCGTACATCGTCCATAGTCCATGTTCGTGGCCTAAATCAAAGTTGCCTTCTGAAGCAAGTTGCCCATTGGGGTGGTAAAATCTCCAACGACCATGTCTCAGCCCGTAGTCGTATGTGCCTTTGGAATCGAGTGAGCCGTTGTCACGATAGTGCTCCCAGTTTCCGTGTGACTGGCCTCCGTAATACTCACCTTTGGCTCGAAAATCCACATGGGACAGCAGCACTAGATTGGAGAGGTTGCGAATTTCCCGAATACCGGCAGCTCCGTGAAAGACTATTTCTTTGATATCGAGGTCGGTGGCGGTTGGCAAGTCAGCGGCTGCCGGGTTGTGAACCTGTAAATATCGGATGGTATGAAGTTGCTGGTTGAAATACTGTGTCGTACCCATTTGTCGGTATAGCAACAGCCAACGGGACGACTCGAAACGGATGGGATCCTCCGGAATGCCTGGACGGTCATCGACGCTTTCCCGGGTTTTATTGCCGCGAAGAAGATCCACAAAATCGCCGTTGGAGTCTCTCCCTTCCAATAGATAGCGATAGCATAACTGGCTGGGAATATGAAACATGGTCCATGTTTGATCCATACGCAACTGATGGACGGCCCAGTTGATTCGCTGATTCATTTGTACGATCTCAGCATGGAGCAGCATTTGCCAGCTCGCAAAAAACAACATGCATACCAATCCGGCACCAGCCCCAACTTCCGATAGTACTTTGGCGAGTCGACCGTGAGATGCTATTCTAGGAGCCATGTTCACTCCCGCTTGCTGAGTGATGTCATTCTCAACGGATGGGGATAGCGTGTCGACCCGACTTGGCAGCCACTTCAGTGGTTTTCGTTCCCAAAGAATAGCCGGAGTTAATCCCAGTAGGCCGGCGATGCTGATAGGTGAAAAACCTAACACTTCCATCGTTAGGAAGATGCCAAGGTGTAGCCCGAAGAAGGCGATGACGCCAACGCTCCGAAATCGTTCGGTAGCGACCGGGCTAAGAAGTAAAACCGGAGCGGCGAGCTCGAGTACCAGCGTGCTATAGGTAAGTAGTGTTAGGATATTTGGGAAATTCGTTAACCAGATTCCTAAAGGCTTGGTGAGTGCGTGGTCATCCATGATTACAAAAAGAGCGGTGCCGTCATGCCATTCCGGATTCCATTTATAGATTCCTGTTAATGTGTACATCACGACAAATTGCATCAGCAGGCCAACCGTGGCAAGACTGCAATGTGTCTTTGAAACTGATGAGACGGGCGGATCCCGTCTGGAGTCCAGACTAAAGAAGCAGCCCGAAGGTAACCATATCAGCCAAAACAGCATAGAGGCCATGAGCATGTCTCCACCGGTTAATAAAACCGGAGCTCTGGCAATCAGTGAGCCAAATAATAGCCAGCAACCAGCCGCTGCCAATCGGGATTTGAAACCAAGTAACAGCCCGATAGCGAGGATTAGATGGACTGAGAATAGAACCAGTTGATAGGTGTCGTTTTCCAAAAGCAAGTGAAATGACCAGGTGGCCATATTGGCGTAGTAATCTTCAGCCGAAGCAAAGGGTATGACACCATCGATCGAATAGAAGTGTTTGAATTGCAGAATCCTGTCTATCAGATCACCGATGAGAACACCGGCAACGGCAATACGCATGAGGGCTATGGAACGCAGATCGAGCGTGAAAATTCGCTTTAACTCATTCACGATTTAGCTCCCAATTCCTACAGACCTAGTGGTTGTATCGGTCAATGTATGAATGGACAGTTAGCTTAAAAGTCATTCATGACAGGAGGACTTACTCTGAGATTTCGATTTGACTAAAAATCTGCCAGCCTTCCTGATGGAGTTCCATTTTGCTTGAGAACTGCAGGCGAGGCTTGTTTGTCCATGGGTCTATGACGCCGATCGCCAAACGATATAGCCCCGGCGAGATCTTGTCAGAGGGGGCTGTTAACAGTGTCTTGAATTCTCCGGGTCGCCATCGACGGATATCTAAGTCGGTTTCCGTGGTGACGATCTTTCCGTTGATGTCGATTAAAGCCAACCGGACTGGCCACTTATAGTAAAAAGGAGCAACTCCGTGATTAGCTCCAATCAGGAAGAGTTGAAGTGGATCTCCACGTTTCACAATCCGTTTGTGTTGAAAAGTGAGAATGCGAAAGTCATATCCCATTCGGCGGAGTAATTCTGCGCAGTTTCCTAAATACCTATTGTCCTGCTTTTCAACCAAAGCCGGACAATAGGGACCTACCCAGGAAAAGTGACCGTTTAGCAAGGCTTTGAGAGTAGTTCCATATTGATGAAGCATCCATTTTTCTGCCTGGAATGGCTCCATTTCTCCACCAATGGGGGCCACCGCCCAGTTCTTGTCCTGCCCCGATGCTTTGAGTTCCGTTAGAAATGCCCAGTCTTCTCCGTTTTGTGTGTCGGCTGGAAACATGTCGTCGTGGAAACCAAGCCATTTAGGAACAGCTGCGTATTTGCGGGGATATCTGGCCATCAGCATTTTATCCGGAAATGCTTTGCGATATGCATCGATTACGATTTTCGTCGTGGCATTGTCTGCGAACAATTCAGGCTGAGGATAGGTATGCCATTCTCCCCAATGACCGAGTAAGCCCAATTGAACGAAAGCCACCCGTGGGTTGGTGTTATAACGAGCCCCAAGTGCTGCGATGAATTTTGCTAAGGCCTTTCGCATTTCCGGATGGTTATAGTTGGGAGTGATACCACCGCCGTGCTGCTCATACTTTTGAGTTTCAACTCCCTTGTCGAGCAACCACTGTGGGATTCCGCTCTCCTTTTTGGGGTAGTCCATGTAGATGCGAAAAATGACATGCTTGCCCTCTGCATTAGGATGAATCCAATCTTCTTTCTCCCACTGCTCAAATTTGAATTGGCCTTCGATCGGTTCAAGATCTTTCCATGAAGCATAAAGGAATACCATGGAATATGGCTGATGAATTTTTCCGGCGTTCGTATATGGAGCCCAGCCTTTGAGGGGTTGGTCATAGGGTGGAGTTGCTGGGAATAGATTGCCAGTGACAATATCTTGAGCTTGTAGTGTAGTGCTACTGCATACGGAAAGCAGTAGTATCGTTAGTGTTCGAATGATATTCATGGACAGGCATTCCGATGTGGCATAAAAAACGCTCGGCAAACATGGATTCGCCGAGCGTCTAAATACTGGGTAAGCCACTTTTACTATTGTTTTGGTGGATAAACTTTGTGAGGCGTGTGACATGCCTTGCAATTCATGGCTTTTGTGAGCGCTTCAGCACTTCCTTCTTTACCCGCAAGGTGAGCCTCCGTGGCTTTTGCCAATGCACCGGTTAGCTTTTTCCAGCTTTCCGCTGAGCCTTTAGGAGGCTTATTGGTCGGGAGTGCTTTGACATAAGCAACAAAGAGCTTAGTTTCAGCTTCTGAAGCTTCTCCTTTGATTACTTTGGTATGCAGGCCACCAGTTTTCACGGCTTGCATGAATTTCTTGGTGGTGTACTTGTTTTCTTTTTTATCATCTGCGGTTGATACTCCGGAAATGATTGCCACGACGGCAATAACGCTGGCGAGTGATGCCAATTTACGAATCATGGTGATTCTCCATAGATAGATATATACGACGGTTCTTTAGATTATAGCACTATTTCCTATCGACTAAAAACATAGATTCGTTGAACTATGATGTGGGCTAAGCCCAGACCTATTCGCACTCTGAATATTATTCAGTCAAAACTGATATTAGGTAGATAGAGCTTCAGTTTGGGCCAAAGCATAAAAAAGAAGATGGCGAAGAGAGCAAAAAGAACGGCGAAAGCGATGAGTTGTTGTTTTTGCAACCTAAATGCTCGTTCTCCAAACCGTCGCCGAATAGCACGGCGTTTTTCCCGACGTTTATGGTATTTTTCTTCATCTAAGGCCAATTGTTGCTGTAATTTTCCTTCTTCTCCGGGGAGGCCAACCAGATATTCGGCCCACACAAGATCCTGCGAGCAGGATTCACATTGAGCGATGCCATATTCACACTTTGCCCCGCATTTAGGGCAATTTGGTAATCGAGCAATGCGTCTTTTTTCGGTTAGTCGCCGTTGGAATGCCCGATCTTTCTCCTGCTGGATACGATCTTTAGACTCTTGAACTGCCTGATAATAGGCTTCCCAAGGATCTCGATTATAGTTCCACATATGATTCCGGTGTCTATCTGACGAAAACTCTAGAAAACCGCTTTTAAAAAATTAAATCGCTAAACAAAGAGCGATCGGCAAGCGATTAACAGACTTGTTCGGAGTACTGCATTTGGCATATGCGCTGTGCTTATTGTAAGCAATTTCGAATCCTGCCTACAAATATTTGATATGAATTCTCAACCGACAAAAACTTGGCAAACCACTGCCTGTCTCATTCTATTGGCATCTTCTCTGACAGGATGCGCAGAGCGTAACTATCTTCGTGAAGCGGATCAGCAGGCATTGGAAGTGATTGCCGAGCGAGCAGGCGATGACCGTTGGAATCTAGAGAACTACACGGTGGCTGTGGATGAACGTAGTCGTTTTTATGATGACTCTGAATCCACCGAAATATCGCGCCCGATAGATGACCAAGACTCCAATTTATACATGCATAGAGTCAATGGCTATGACGGATGGGAGTACTGGGACGAGGACGGCGTCACCGATCGATTCACAAACGAACAATGGCAGGAGCAGTTGGCTGGTTATGTGGAGTTTGATGAATTGGGAAATATCAAGCTCAACGCTGAAACGGCCTTAAAACTGGCTTACATCCACTCACCGGATTATCAACGTCAAAAGGAGACGTTGTATCTCGCTGCTCTCGATGTTTCTGCTGAGCGGTTTCGATTAGACTCTCAGTTCTTTGGTGGATATGACACGAACTATCGTCATCGTGGTGTGGTCAATCCGGCGGGCTTACGAGTCGATCCTGCGACGGGGAATACGGTACTGTATCCGGCGTCGACCGGCCGTGAAAGTAACCGTTTAACGGTGGGTAAAAATCCAGCCCTGCAAATGCGTCAACGACTCGACACGGCAGGTAACCTTGTAGTTGGGTTTGCCAATTCATTTATCTTTGAATTTACAGGCGAGACCGCCGATTTTACGACTTCTATCGCAAACTTTGCATTCGTCCAACCTTTGCTTCGCAACGCAGGCAAGCATATCGCCTTGGAAAGCCTTACCCAATCTGAGCGTAATCTATTGGCGGGAATTAGATCCTTTGCGCAATACCAACAAGGATTTTTCACTCAGGTTACTATCGGAGAATCTGCGGTTGCCAATGTTCGACGAGGCAGTCCCGGTACTTTTGTGAATACCGGTAGCGGTACCACATTTGTCAATGGTTTTTATGGTTTGCTCCAAAATCAGCAAACCGTTCGTAATCTGGAGATTAGTGTAAAACGTCAGAAACAAAACCTCGAGCAGTTTGAAGAATACCTTGACCTTGGTCTTGTCGGTCTCGTTCAGGTTGACATTATGCGACAGGACGTCGTTGCTCAGGAATCGAGTCTACTGGACCGCAACGTGGGTTATAAGAATGCGATTGAACAGTATCAGACTAATGAACTTGGTTTACCTCCTAATTTGCCGATAGACATTGATAAATCACTTGTCGAAGACTTCACTTTTATCACCGATGAATCACTGGCTGTGGAAGACCAGGTATTGGCCGCTCGTGAAACGATTGCCAACCTACAGGAACCGATCACGCAAGAGCTTCTCCAGCCGGTATTAACGGAACTGGAAGCAATCATTCCGACTCTGGAAGCATGGTTTAAGAACATCGCGACGGACGTCGATGAGATGGAAACAGCAGCAGAAGTACGTGAGGCTCGAATGACGGAATCGGAAATCGAGGAATTTCGTTCCGCTCGCCTCAGCTTGAAAGCAGAACTGGAAACGTTGCTTGGGTTGGCTGCCACAGAAAAAGATGCTCTCGAGCAGATTAAAGCCGGGCTTGGAATTGCCGAGGCAGAGCAGACGATGCGTGAGCTTGTCATCTGGCGTGGCCGTTTGAAACGTCTGACAGATCGTGCGGGACTGGCTCAGGCACGTGCTAAGCTTGAGAAAATCTCGGTAGGTACATTTGAGCTGGACTTTGAAGACGCCTTGAAGATTGCCTTACATAACCGCCTGGATTTTAAGAATGCCCGAGCAGCCCTTGTGGACACCTGGCGCCAAATTAAAATTCGGGAAAACCAATTGTTGTCGACGGTCAATCTGACTGCATCGGGTGATCTGTATACCAAAAAGAACAACCCCGTTAGTTTTCGGGCAGAGACTGGAAGCTTGAGATTCGGCATTCAATTTGACGCTCCCATTACAAGACTTCTTGAACGAAACCAGCTGAAGCAGGCACTGATAAGCTATCAGCAGGATAAGCGACAGTTTATCCAGTCGCAGGATCGGCTCAATTATGGATTGCGGGCATTACTTCGGCGGACAGAGATGCTGCGACAGAAGTTAGAAGTGGATCGCCGTCAGGTTGCCATCGCCATTCGCCTGGTCGATTCAACTCAGTCCCGACTATACCGTCCGGTACGACCAGCTCAGCCGGGTCAAAGCCAGCAACTATTAGGAGAAACGCTCGCTCTCAATATTGTGAACAGTTACAGCCGGCTGGCTCAGACGCAGGGAACTTTCCTGAGCACCTGGATGCAGTATCAGGCCGCACGGATGAGACTTCAACGCGAATTAGGAATCATGGAGTTAGATCAGGAGGGTAGTTGGGTGGATCAACCGCTTCCTCCGGTGGAAGAAATGTTGGAGGAGATTGAAGAAGACGAGTTACTAAGTACGGTTGAGCTAACCGAAGACGAACCTCAGGCAAGCGATGTTGTTCAAACGGAAGGTAATGGTCTAAAACACCAGGTAACCGCGACCGAAGAAGCACCGAAAGAGAGTTTAAGTGCACTGGAGAAACTGAACCGGAAATTGATCAATCTGCAACAAAGTATCGAAGATGCGGTTCTAAAACGAGCTAAGGCCAGAATGGACTTAGAATTGGAAAAGTCGTTAGCCAAACCGCCAGCAGAAGTACAGCCACCAGGCGATTTGACGAATGAAGAAAATCCGGAAGATTCCACGGATTCTCCCGAAACAGGTACCTAAACGAATAGTTTAAAATGAATATCCCCTCTGACGGTTGGTGTCGTATGTAGACGGTTTTCCTATCCGTGAGCTAGGATGGGAAAGGAGCATTTCATCTAAACGGCTATACATTTTTAGAACAGCGACCAGACCAGAAATAGCAAAAATAGTAATTGTTTTATGTCCATTTTTGCAGATTATCGCAGGTGATTAGTAACTTGGTTAGGCGACCGCAGAAAAATAAGTGAAGTGACGTGATGACAAATTCAGCGAATGATGAAAAAGCAGGAATTGGACGATGGATCATACGGTTTGTGGTACTGGCGATATTTCTTGGTGGAGCAGGTGTTGGAGTTTACTATCTTCCTGATACTTTGCTGTCGAAAGAGGTAATTGAAAATCTGACTTATAAGGTGACTCGGGGGCCTATTAAAATCTCAGTGACCGAACAGGGAACACTGGAGAGTTCTGATAATACAGAAATTAAGTGTAAAGTGCGTGGCCGCAATACTGTCACCTGGGTGGTAGAGTCCGGAGCTATTGTCAAAGAGGGCGATGAATTAGTTCGACTTGATACCAAAGTTATCGAAGAGAATCTGAGCCTCCAAAAAACAAACGTCCATGAGGCGACGGCAACGCTAGAGGAAACGAAGACAGATACCGCTCAGGCTCAAATTGCTATCGATTCATTCGAGGAAGGGCGATATACCAAAGGGCTTAAGTCACGCGATGCTGAAGTCCAGCGAGCTCAGATCAATCTGGATGCTTCCAAAGATAAGTATGAGCAGTATCGTCAGTTGTTTAAACGTGGTCGCGTTT
Source organism: Planctomycetaceae bacterium (assembly GCA_002717145.1). Lineage (GTDB taxonomy): Bacteria > Planctomycetota > Planctomycetia > Pirellulales > Pirellulaceae > UBA721. The sequence continues at coordinate 24,512 of PBCP01000005.1, forward strand.
CTGAATTGGAACTCGATGGAAGTGCATTTACAGTCACTCAGGCCGAGCTCCAATTGAAAGTTGCTCAAACCAGGCTGGATGTCTACAAACGCTACACACGTGCCATGGATCTGGAACAGCTAAAAGGACGATTAAATGCACACAAATCCAAACTTTCAGCAGATGAAGCCGGATTACAGATGGATATGGCACGTCGAGCTCGTGCTCAAACAGAGCTTGAAAACTGTGTCATCAAGGCTCCCAAAGGTGGCCTCGTTATTTACCCAACTGCTGCGGCATGGAAAGATACACCAGATATTGCTGAAGGGGTGAATGTTAGTCACGACCAGGTATTATTGATTATGCCTGATCTCGATCAAATGCAGATTGAAATCGGGATACATGAAGCAATTGTCGACCGCGTGCGGATGGGGTTAGAAGCAACCGTGACATTACCAGACCGGGAGCTTAAGGCTAAAGTTTCCGAAGTGGCAACGATCGCTCAACCTCTTGGTCCCTGGTCAGGAAACGTGGTGAAGTACGATACAATCATCTCTTTGCCCACCGAAGAAGGTCTTAAGCCAGGCATGAGTGCAGAAGTTGAGGTGGTGCTGGCAGAATACGATGATGTTCTTTACGTTCCAGTTTCAGCTGTTTTGGAAACAGAAGAAGGGCACTTTTGCTGGATTGAACAATCCACTGGGGAAACAAAGCGTCAGCGGGTGATTCTTGGTGAAAGTAATGACGTTTATGTTATCGTCGAGCAGGGTATTAAAGAGGGCGAGAAAGTTCTATTGAATCCTCTGGAGTTCATGGAAGAAACCGAATTGGCAAGTGCGGACGATTATCGTGGCCTCGGAGATACTAGTGGATATGCTGATACAGAAGCCACGGTCGAGGAGGCTGTGTCAGATGAGTAAGAGTTACCACAAAGACGGTGCATCGGTTTGGTCTCAGCTAATCGTCTGTTGTCTGTTAGTCGGGCTGAGCATTGGCGGTTATTTGTTTGCCAAAAGCGATCAAGGTGAAGAACGAGTCAATCTCGACTTTCTGAAGGCACCAATCCATGTTGTAAGACTCGGAGATATGGCAGTTTCGGTTACGGAACAGGGCTCACTCGAGTCTTCAGACAATGTGGAAATAATCTGCCAGGTTCGTGGTCAGAATACTGTGACATGGGCTGTTGAATCAGGAACTTACGTAGAAGAGGGGGATGTCATTCTGACGCTCGATACCCTTTATATTGATGAACAGATCGCAGAGCGTTCGAAGTATGCACACTGGGCGCGAAGTGGTGCAGAACATTGGAAGGCAAGTGTCGCGAAAAACCAGTTGGCTATACCAGAATACCTGGAGGGGCGATTTGTAGCAGAACTCACCGGGATGGAAAAAGATTTGGTCATCGCCGAAGCGGATTTACTCACGGATCAGGAATTGCTCAAGTACGTACAACGTCAGTATGAGCGTGGGTACGAAAGTCGCGATCAGGTTGAACAGCATCGCCGCAGTGTCGAGTTTACAAAGCTGCGTATAGAAGTTCTTAAGTCAGACATCGAAGTTTTTAAGAAGTACACGAAGGAATACGAACTGGCACGACTCGAAGGTGAATTGAAAGTATCTCAGGCACAGTTTGAAGCGAATGATGAACGGGCCATGGCGGATGCCTCCCGTCGTGACCGTGCGGTTGAGGAAAAGGAGTACTGTACTGTCCGGGCTCCGAAAAGTGGGCTGGTGATTCATCCGAGTGCCGCGGCTTGGAAAGACGCTCCCGACATTACAGAGGGAGGAACCGTCTTTCGTGAACAGGTTATGTTGTTGATGCCTAACCTGGACAAAATGCAGGTTAAAGTGGGCGTGCACGAAGCATTAATTGACGACGTTCATCCGGATATGAAAGTCTATGTCAAATTGCCTGACCGTGAACCGTTTGAGTGTAAGGTCAGTCACGTCGCAGATATTGCGAGACCGCCAACCATTGGTGTGAGTAATATTGTGAAATACGACGTTACGGTGGAGATACCTAAGATGGACGGTTTGAAGCCCGGCATGACTGCTGAAGTTGAAATTGTGATGAATGAGTTCACCGATCAGGTTTTATTGCCTGTCGAGTCCGTACTCGAATTTGGAAGCGGCTTTTGCTGTTGGGTACGTCAGGGTAACTCGATTAGTCGGCGTATTGTCGAACTTGCCGACAGTGATGAAAAAATGGTTCGAGTACTTAGCGGTATTCAAGCTGGTGAGACAGTGATTCTAAATCCTTTAGCCTATGTTGAAGAAGCTCAGGATGCGGCATTGATTAACTTCGAACAGACTGCTGCCGAAGCGGTTGAGGAAGAAGGCTAAATAAAGTGGCTGGACCTCAAAAATCGCGAATTGTGTTGCGAGTCCTGATGCTGCTGATACTCGTGGGCATTGGATTCGGTATGTATCGTGGGGTTGATACCTGGCTGGCGAGTCAAAGTATTGAACCTCAACGGAAACATTTTCTTACACATGTCGTACAACGAACCCCGCTGACCTTTTCGCTGAAGGATCAGGGTACGCTCGAAAGCTCTGAAAACTACGAAGTAATTTGCCAGGTTCGCGGTTCTAATATCATTACCTCGGTCGTTGAAAACGGAACCTATGTAAAAAAAGGGGACGTGCTCATAACTCTTGATAGCCTCTTCATTGACGAACAGATTGCAGAGCGTTCGAAATATGCTCACTGGTCAAGAAGTGGAGCAGAGCACTGGTTGGCGACCGTCAAATCCCGCGAACTTGCTTTGGCCGAGTATCTCGAAGGACGGTTTGTAACGGAAGTGCTGGCGAAGGAGCTGGAACTGATTGTCAAAGAAAGCGATTTGCTGGCATTCAATGAATTTCTGACGTTCAATGTTCGTCAATTCGAAAAAGGTTATGTCAGTGCTGATGAGGTGGAACGCTGGCGTCGAAGGATTGATATTCATAAAGTTGATCTCGATGTAATGAAGAGTGATCTGAGTGTATTACGGGAACATACAAAGAAGTCTGAGATGGCCCGACTCGAAGGCGAATTGAAAGTCGCCAAAGCTCAGTTTGAGGCAAGTGATGAACGGGCTGATGCGGATGCGTCACGAAGAGATCGGGCTTTAGCGGAGAAGGAATTCTGTACCATCCGCGCACCTAAAGATGGACTCGTCATTCATCCGAAAGCCGCTTCATGGAAGTGGGCTCCTGATATCACAGAAGGTGGTACCGTTTATAAAGAACAGGTTTTGTTGCTGATGCCAAATCTGGAGAAGATGCAGGTTAAATTAGGGATTGTTGAAGCCATGATCGATAGTGTCACTGTCGGTATGAAGGCGATTGTAACGCTTCCCGGTCGTGCGCCTTTTGAAGCTAAGGTGTCAGAAGTGGCTGATATTGCACGGCCACCCATTATCGGATCTGGTGATGTTGTTCGCTATGATGTCATCATTGAATTGCCCAAGCTGGACAATCTAAAACCAGGGACGAGTGCTAAGATCGAAATCATGATCAACGAAGTGGATGAAGTGCTAACAGTGCCGCTGGCTGCCACTGTCGAAATTGAAGATGATATCTATTGTTGGGTTGAAACTTCAGTTGGTGCCGAGCGGCGTTTGTTGCAAACGAAACCAGGGGATGATGTTTCGTTGATTGTTGAAAGTGGCGTTCGAGTGGGAGAAAAAGTGGTCATGAATCCCCTGATTTATTCAGAAGATGCAGGGGCGGATGCTCCCGAACCGAAAGCCGACACTGAAAACGCAGAAACAGAGTTGCCTGAAACGACGACTTTGGGGCTGTCTGGAGCATTGAGTTCAGGATTCCCGGCGAATCTGCGTGGGTAACGAGGCTTAATCAGTGAACCTGTTTTTCTTTAGAACGATCCGACTTGGTATTAAGAGCCTGCTATTGCACAAAATGAGGGCGGGACTAGCGGGCCTGGGTATCTTTATTGGGACGGCAACGGTCATATGGCTGGTCGCAATGGGGGAAGGTGTAAGTCATCGGGCACAGGAACAGATTAAAGAGCTTGGTGCGAAAAACGTCATTGTGCGTACCAAAAAGCCGACGTCGGATAATGAGCCGCAGATGGCTCGAGTTAGTGTCCATCGCTATGGTTTGTTAAGAGCGGACTATAAACGCATTACTGAAACGCTGCCTAGTGTTAAAGAAGCCGTGCCTATGCGGGAGTTTCGTTATGAATTGCGACGTGAGGATCGGGAGGCAGATGCCAAATTAGTTGGCTGTATGGAAGCTTACCGTTCTCTGAACCATCTACAACTTGCCAGAGGGCGTTGGCTCACTCCTCGCGATCGTGGAAAAAAAGTGATCGTATTGGCAGATGAAACTGCTTCGAGGTTATTTCCATATCAGAATCCTATCGGGCAACGAGTGTGGGTTGGTCGTGAACTATATACCGTGATTGGACAAACCAAATCTCGTACTGCGTCTGCGGCGATTGGTGGGAGTCTCGATGCACGCGAATATAATCTGGATGCCTACATACCGCTTGAAACGATGGAAGCCAGAATTGGCGATCGTGTCATGAAACGAGTCGGTAACTCATGGCAGGGTGAACAGGTTGAATTGAGTCAGATTACCGTTGGTGTGGATGAGATCGACCATGTGGACGAAACCGCAGCCATTATTACGAATCTGCTTAAGCGATACCACGCTGAAGAAGATTATGCAGTGGTAGTCCCGAAAGAGCTATTGGCACAGGCTGAACGAACCCGGGCGATGTTCAATGTACTACTGGTTGTGATTGCCGGTATCTCATTGTTGGTCGGCGGTATCGGGATTATGAATATTATGTTGTCGACGGTGACTGAACGAACCCGGGAAATTGGAGTTCGCCGAGCTTTAGGCGCGAAACGATCACACATTATTTTTCAATTTATTACTGAGGCAATTCTACTGACCGGCATTGGAGGTCTTTTGGGAGTGGCCTCCGGATTGCTATGTGGCCCGCTATTCCGTGGTGGTCGTGAGTTCGTCAGTAATTACTGGCCCGAACTTGTCCCCCCAATTGTCGCTCAAATCGAACCTCAGATTGCCAGCTGGTCAGTGATCCTTTCGCTGGCGATTGCCATCCTTTCAGGTGTCCTCTTTGGAGTCTATCCAGCCTGGCGAGCTGCTTATATGGATCCCATTGAAGCTCTACGTCACGAGTAAAGCTACGGCTCATTTTGATGATGGATTCCCGTAAAACACGCAATTAGAAGAATTGCTTTGCTTGAGACCCAAAAGATCTGAGCAGGCCCCTCAAAGTCTCCGCTGAAGACTACGGCAATGGACCAAATGCACGCTACCAACGCAAAGGCGATTGCCAGGGTATAATTCCGCACCAGTGCCAGTACCCAACCGATGAAAAACAAGGGATTTGGAATCCACGCCATCGGAACAAAGATTCCAAGTATAATGGCCCAAACTCCAGGTTTATCAATGTCCTCAAATTCAAGTGGAAGCATGCACGCAACTATGTAGGATAGCAATGATAGCCAGACAAGAATGAAGGGGGTTTTACTTTCATCACGTGCTATCACCTCAGCATCATCAATTTGTCGATAAGGATTGGAATCGTTAACGAATTCATCGCTATTCACCTTTAGCTCCTTTAGAGTTGGATTTGGAGACAGACGCTAGTTCTAGTATCGATTCGATAAGGACGTCTCGAAAGTATTAAATACGCTACATTCAACGTGGCTTGTAGCAATGAGTGATAGATTCCGGTTCAATTAACCGTGTGGTTGAAGGGGATATTTAACGCCTTTTTGCGGGAATACCTTTGTCATAATTAGATCGTCGTCAGAATCAGTTCGATAGGAAAACGCTAAATGATGTGGTTCGTGTGTTCCAGAAGTCTTCTTTACCAGTTAGTGTGGCTTCCCCTTATCGTGGTCATGCCTGTTGTCTTAGAGGGTGCTGAGCCGCTTCTCGGTCCAAAGGCAAAGATTCTTCTGGAGGAAATTCGGGAAGAAACGGAGCAGTTGTTACTTCATAGTCCCGGTGCGAAAAGAGAGTTTATCACTTCAGTATCGTTAATGAATCATGTTCAACGAATTGTTAGTCCTTTGCGATATTCCGTATTAGCGGTTGCTGGTGAAAATATGCCGACCACGGTTGAACAATGTCTGGAGTCGCGAGCAGGTATTTGTGGCAATCAGGTTGAATGTTTCCTGTTGTTGGCCAAACAATTGGACCTGAGATCACGTTCGGTTGAATTCTATATGCATGGTGAGCAACCTAGCGGGAATTCATCTCATATCGGAGTGGAGGTTTACTTTTCCGGAGGATGGAAGTTCTTTGACGTGACCTGGGGCACCTATTTTCAAAATCGTGATGGTATTTGTAGTATCGCTGAAATACGCGAAAACGGAGCTCAGGCGAAGAACTGGGCCGTCACCAATCAGACCGATCACTGGTATTTACACTGGCTTCGCGCGGGATTGGATCCATTGATTTATGTTGATCATCGTAATCTTGATCTGTTGCGCGGTCGGCTGGGAACTGTTCGACTATTTCCGGTCGGCGCTGTCTATCGCCCCATCCATCAACCGGGGTACGTCGGGTTAAATACGCTGGAACCGGATTATGGTGATGTACGTATCATTTTAGATTCGATTCCTACAGAAAAAACCAGTTTGAAGATGACAGTCTCAGGGAAGGCTGGTGCCGGGCATTTGTTGATTATTCAGGGGAGTGATCGTTTGCGAATTCCGATTACATCGCTGAATTCAGGAACTCACAGATTTAAACTTCCATTCAAACTAAAAGCCGGCGAGGTCAGGATCATGATGGAAGAAGAAAACCCGCGTCAGATTAGTTATGTAGTTTATACAGCGATTGAATTTGAATAGACGAGTTTTGACAACTTTCAGCTCATACATATCCTGAGGCTAACCAGGATAAGCGTAGGTCGTCGCTTGCCCCTACTGGAATATTGGCCTGCGTGCCACTGTCTTTGGTAACATAATTGCCTATAGCACAGGTAACGCCTGTAAGGGCAGCTCCAGTGGACTTACTGACTAGGCCGAAGGTCAATCCGGTGACGGCTTGATTGGGTATGAAACTCATTTAGTTGGTGGGAGGTTGGATTGGTGATGATTCTGCCAGTCATCTGGATGTTCTATATTTTGACGTTTAACGAGTCACTAGTATGGCATTTCGAGATGGGGTGTGTTGGCTCTAAAGGAAAATCACGTTTGTAGAGGTTTATAGTGATGGAACATAAAAGTCCGGATGCATGCCAAAGCGTGATTGCCCCTGGGGCGAGTCCGAAAAACAATCCGCGGTTCACAATTAAGGGGCTTTTGTTCTGGACTGCCGTTGTCGCTGGTGTGATTCCAGCAGTTCTTAGCGGCCAACAAGATCCAACGACTGGTATTTTTATAACCGGCGTTTACCTTACTGTCGTTTGTGGAATTGCGACTCTTGTACTTCATCCTCGTTCGTTTGATGCGTATATTCCCATTTGTGGAACCATATTGTTATTAGCCCTTTTGTTCTTGTCGGCTGCACTGCTGCCAATGGGAAAAATGAGAGACACCATGGGGAATCTTCTGTTTTTCAGCAGCTTCCCGTTAGGTATATACTTGCTGATTCACAACGTAAGACGAATTAACAACATGGGTTTTTCATTAGTGATTTCCATATATCATTTTGGTTTTTGGGTTGCGTGGGTTGGCCTGACCGGCGCTATTGCTAATGCGCCAATAACATAAGAGTTGTCTGACACCCTACTCCCAGTGGCATCTTTTGACCTCAGACACATACATGCTGTAGCTTTTTTAACCTCAACACGCATGTTTTGTAGCTGATTCAACACTAACCACAATTTTGGCAATTTCCGATAATTCTGGATAAATGAGGCATCCTCAGTGATGCTTTAATTGATTTCGAAAAACTAAAATCGGAGCCCTACCTATGAAAAAGATCGTCATTCTATTCTTGTTTAGTTCTTTCCTATTTGTTTCCGGATGTGCCGATTCGCAATCGGATCAAGTGCAGGATGCTGAACAGCAGCAACCACAAGCAACGGAAGTCTCCTTATCGGTTGATCAGAAGGTAGCAGAGCCACCGCTTTATAAGGCAGCCGAACGTAATGAAGTGGAACGTATAAAACAGCTATTGGCAGACGGAGCGGATATTAATCAGACTGGAGGTAGAGATCAGGAAACCCCACTTCATCGAGCGATCACCAGAAGAAGTACAGAGGCTGCTAAAATCCTGATCGATGCCGGAGCGGACATTAACAAACCACGAGGGGACGGACAGACACCCTTAGAAATGGCCCAAGTCCGAAATCGTACTGAGATTCTCGTTTTGTTAAAACAAGAATCCACGGAATAACATTGGGATGCGAGCCGTCTTCTAATCGCCCTATAAAGAAACTCTCAAGCTTTAATAGCTCAGCATTTTTGCAGTTGAGTAATGACACTGGACAAAGTAGTTTTTTTTGTCGGCAACATTATTTGCCACCAGTTGGTAGCTTTATTCATCTGGTTCATATTGGAGGGATTTACTAGAAAACGCAGTTTTCGTGAAAATAGTTCTTCGAGACTGTTGGTGAATCGCTATCCGTGGTTAATTTCTCTTGGTTTGGCGGTCGCACTGATATTGCCATTTGCAATACCAGGATACCCTAATCCTGGCGTGGCAAATTATAGACTCTTGCTGTCAAGACTGCTTTGTATGGTGGTGGGAACTGGGGTGATTAGCTTGGTCTACTGGATTCGCTTCATGAGAGGTCCGAATCTTCGAGACCTTTATTTAGCAGTTATTGGGATGCTAACCTCGGGTACAGGATTTTACTTTGGGCTTCTAGTAGGCGCGGTTTAAGGGCTAATCAAAGCTACCACGCCAGAGCCGTGCCGATCTAAGCGGGACTCCAGAGTCGGAAGAGCGAGGGTAGAAATAACAAGCTTCTCATTGAATCGGAAATCTGATTCGATCGGCTTCAACCCATTCGTCCCATGAGTGGTCATCTTCGATATAGTGTATGTACCACCGACCATCGGCTTCTCGCAAAACTTTCGCTGGGTACCATTGCCCTCGCCATCGCACCTCACACTCTGGCGGCATGTTTACCGCAAGCTGACCAGAATCTCTTCGTGACATACGAAGCTCCGATTCCGCGTATCTTTTTACCTCCTTGCTGGCGTAGTTGAAGAACTCTACCGCATAATTTGGAGGTGTTTTATTTGATGCGTCAACAATCCGACCGTAACGGCCTTTAACCCTGACATAACTTCCTAGAGGGAAAGCAATTTCCGGAAGGTCAACAACCTCTCCATTCGTGCTGCCGAAAACGAAATCATCATCTGTACCACCGGAGTGAAACCCGCTTTTTTGTCCTTCAAGATGAAGCATTGCGTTGTTTATTTCCGAACGCACTTCACCAAGACGGATTATGCCATCACGATTGGTGTCCATTAGAGGAAGACCTTCCATCGCATCAATAATCAATTGTGTAAATGTCCAATTCCCTGTTGAGGTAATCCCCTCTGTCGCAGAGGTCAAACTGAAACTAGATATACCCTTGAGCTGAAGTTTTTCGACAGCCAGCCGTATTCCTCCGGAGTGACGGCAGTCAGCCATGAAAATTGCCTGCCTACCATTAAAATTGGCGTAGATGTTATTGGCTAACTCTTTCACGGTCCAACCGGTCTTCGCATTCTTAGGACCTAATTTCACGTCGTAATTTGCAAAACAAAAATCATCACCAACCCTCCAGCCATGCCCCGCAAAGTAGATCAGCAGTGTTGAATTTGCGTTTGTAGCTGAAAGCGAGGATTGAATTGTTTGACGAATATTCTCAAGAGTCGCTTCTGAATCCAACAACATTGAAATTTGCTTAGCCGGTGTACCACGCCGTATGAGAAGTTCCCGAAGTTCCTTATCTTTACGATGCCTTCTAGGATACTTCGTCAAATCAGCTTTCCATCTTGTAACACCAATAATCACGGCGTGTGTATTTGCTGCGTCCCAAGCGTCAGTAGCCTCTAATCGTTGTACCTGTAATACGAATCCGCTGCTTAAAACAACCAATAACAATACCCGAAACATACACTGCTTTCTTTAATACTCTATGACCCTTGTCCGACCCTGTCATTCTATATGAATAAGCTCAATTCTTTCATTTAAATTAGATTGTGTACGATATTGTAGAAGCGTCTCATGCAATTATGCAGTTCTTCCGATACTTTTGCCCTTACGATACATGCATGCGTTAGGATGTGTCTGGTAAGCCGGTGACGGCTTGGTTGCGTATGAATGACATTTAGTTATGCGAAGAAGAGAAAGAAGTAATGAGTCTGAGTGCTACGAAAGCAAAGTCTCAAGCGAATCTTAGGTTTACTACCAATTTCTTTTCCATTGATTGGAATGATGAATCAAACCGTTAACAAAGAGCCACAACGAAGCTCCATTTTAATCTACATAGTTTGTTCTCTAACTTTTTTCGCCGCATCGGGATGGGTTCTATTCGCGGGTGCATTTCAGGATGATGGATTCCCAATACTGTTCAGGCCCTCTTTCGCATTATTCTTTCCAGGACTGATCCTTTTCCCTCTTTTGAGTCTCATCACGTTTATTGTCTCGCTTAGGCTTCTAATCCGGGAACGCCCACGCCCGTTCACAGCACTTATTTTTTGGGGAATAGTGATGTTAATTTTTGCCATTGATGAAGATGCTCAAATCCGGCATCTGATAATCATGTCATTAAGTGCCGTTTCAATGCTCGTAGAAACACGTATACGGCGATTACCTGAATCTCAGGTACGCTCAGCCATTGGTGCCATGATTCTATGTGGAAGCTACTACTTTACTATGCTATTTTTAATTTTTGCTGCAAATGTTTAATCACCCGCCAGCCTTCTGGTGATCCTGTCTCTGGATTACTCCAGCTTCCGCAGCATCTCCTGCTGAATCGAAACCATCTTCTGAACCAGTTCGTCTTGTATCCATGCCGTAGCAGCCAAAGGCGTCTCCATCTTTTGCCCTCCGACACAGGCATGCGTTAGGATGTGTCTGGTAAGTCGGTGACGGCTAAAGTGATTGTTCTAAATTACCCCAAAGTACTGCGCCTAAAATCACAGTGGATAGCATCATATAATCTATAAGTTGATGTTATAGATTAAATTCAAGATTTGAAATGACAGAACCTTCGCCTGAAACTCTAGGCATCTCAAAGAAAAGGAAACTTGCCGCTGTTATAGGGGCGTTTATTACTTTTCTGTTGTTGGCCTTATTGAGTGGCATTCTTCTGGATTACATTAAGCCAGGTCTTGTGAGTGGTACAGAGAAACTGGGACTACCGGGGGTTCTGGGACTCATCGTATGCCAATTCACCATCGCCCTTACAAACGCCTGGTTTGTCTTCCGAAAGATTGCCAGAAAGAATGATCGCCTGCAGGATAAAAGGTGGGTTCAAATTCTATTATCGATGTTTGCCGGTATGGCATCAGCGATTGCCGTTTTTATGGCAGTCACGTTTTCTGTAATGGCCTTGACTAAACGGTTTTTGGGATGGTCTATGGAACCCGGCTTGAAATTCTGGGTTCCCTTTGGTGTCGCCTTGCTATCCGGTCTCCTGGTTGGCTTGAGCGTGACTTTAGCGATTGCGAAAGAAGGTCGATGCAGAGCCTTCTTTCAATGGTGGGCAAAATTCGCTTTCATCCGCTTGTCTTTTAGACTTGGGATCGCATGTGCATTCTGGGCGATTTGTTTGTTCGTTGGTTTTAGGCTCTTAGAGAAAGTGGAGCTGTGGTCTAGTCATCAACAAACAGTCGAATTGGGATGGGCAGTTATTTGGATTAACATACCGGTCTTGTGGACTGTATATCGATCTTTTAGGCAGACGGAAAGAGAGTGGGATTGGTGCTTTCTGGTAATACTGCTGGCCTATGCTAATACCATTATTTGGCTCTCATTGTCGGAAACTTGGGTACCCACCGTCCAATTCATTAAAGGTCTTCTCGTAGGCCAATTTATGGTTTACGCGATCATTGCTGTCGGCTTCATTATTCGCCTTATCAAACGGAAGATGTGTTTATCATTGCTATTTCTTTATGTTATAGGCGCTACGATACCCATCGCCCTTACCCTCTTTGTGCAGGTGCTCTGGTCAGCACTCGACTTCGATCTCTTAATTCAATAAGTGAAAGATCTTAAATGCCCAAACGCAAGTCTATTATCGTCAGCCTAATCTTGTTTATGGGCTATGCTTTCTTCACACATTCTCTTGGAAGCTCAACGGATCCTCCTATTGTTAATTTCCGTTCAGTTGGAATATCCTCTGTTCATCTAGATAATGACGAAATAACCGATGTGATCAATCAATTTCACAGATCCACAATTCCCTCGCAGGACAATTTAACAATTGGCTTAATCGAAGCAGGGGTAATTGCCAAACAAACTCTCGGCGAAGAGTATCATGATGAGCTCCTTCAGAAACTTGCCAAGCTAGACATCTCCCCCCAGTCAAATAAGTTACTTGGATTCGGTAGGCACAAAGCAAATTGGAGTTACTTTCTTCGAAACGATTTCAGTTTCCAACCATTTGAATCTCCCATTTTCAAAGATTTTATGCATAGGGAGACCGATACTTTTGAAAAGCTACATCTACTGGCACAGAGGAGCCAATACGGCGAGATTTACTTAGATAGTGCTCCACTTTCGCCTCTCTTCACAGACAACTTCCTTGCCCGTGAGCACTATCAACTACGAATTAAGTTCGCATTATCTGAAAATCGGCTCGAAGCTGCGATTAAAGATTGTCGGACATTCCACCGTATTTCGATCCTCGCTATAAATTCTACCGAGCCTTATATATCAGCAGTAGGAGCCGCCAATTTATTGACTGTGGGCCAACTTTGGTGCGAAATTCTCTCACACTCGTCAATATCTGAACAACATCTTTTAGAGCTAGCTGAACACTTTGCAACCTTACCACCAATCTCCGGCATCGGAGTTTTGGATTTACAAGCACGATTGACTTGTCTGTCTACGCTCGTATTCGCACAACGATTCGGTATCGAAGGGTATGGTCGCCGGTTTAACGGCAGTGGAACCTCGTGGGGTTCCCAACTAATCTCAACGAACACGCTCTTGGCTTTTGCTGACTGGAACGCTTTCTACAAACGTGTCAGTCGATTTTATGACGAATGTATCGACATTCTCAAAATCGAGGACGGTAGTAAACGCAAAGCTGCAATCGCAGCAGTTTCACCTACTAATCAGCAAGAGCTTCTCACTCGAAATGCAGGGGCTGAAATCTTATTTGAAGGTTTTGCTTTAACAGCAATTCAGCATTTGAAAGCGTTGGAACGTTCAAGAGAAGTAAATCAAATCATCAAAGCCTGTATTACGCTGAAGCACTTTCACTTAGAGAACCAACATTATCCAGGTACTCTCAAGGAGCTACCTGATAATTTCTCAATTCAAATACACCGGGACATCAATGCTGGTAATATCGTAAAGTTCTTACCGCTTAAAACCGGGGCTCTTTTGTACCACCTTGGAAGGAACAAGCGGGATGATGGTGGCTGGGGTACTAACCTCACTAGCTTTGGTGAATCATACGACGATATTGTTTTCTTATTGGGCGATGACCCTAGAATTCCACCTAAAGGCAAATACCGTCCTTTTTCATTTACAACGGGCCGACAGCATACGGTTGACTATGGGCGAGAAGTTAGCTTTTCGGGTGAGGAAGTTAATTCCCAAGATTTTAGCAATCTGGCCAATCTTCCTAATCTTTTATGGCTTGATTTAGGGCACGCACAGCTACCTGAAGAATGGCCGGCACAAATTGCCAACCTCGGAAACCTGCAAACGCTATCCTTGGCCGGTCATAAACTTCGCGAGGGCACGTTCAAAGCACTGACAAATCTTCCCAATTTGGAAACGTTAAACCTAAGTCGTTCAAGCTTCGTAGGTTCGCTAACGTCACTTAGGCAAATGGACTCGCTACGACGAATTAATTTTGCTGGAGTGGCTCTGCAAGAAGAGGATCTAAAAACAATCTCGTCGCTAAAGAATGTAGAAGAATTGAATCTATGTGAAACGACGATCGACGACACGACCATAAAACTTATTTCCACAATGCCACAGTTGAAAGTGCTTCATCTAGCCGGTACTACCATAACTGACAAAGGCATAGAAGAATTGCCTAATGCCAAGGAACTAACTCACATAAATCTGGACTTTACGGACATCACAAACAATGGTTTAGCAGTTTTGGAAGGTGGGGCTATCGAATGTATTAGTGTGACGGGGACACAAGTGGACAATCGTATAGTAACGAGATTGGCTAATTTTCCTCGACTAACATGCCTGCGTATAAATCACACTCGATTTTCTATAAGCAATGAGGGGCAACTCTCCTCGGGCTTCATGGACGAATACGGAAATGACGACCGAGCGGCACGTCTCATGAACGTTGAAAAGGGAAACTCAACCAATTCAGGTCTTTCCAAAGCATTCGAAACAAAGTGGGGGGACTTGCGTTTTCACCCTCATGCAGACGACCCTGATTTTCCTAAGCCCTATGAAATTAAAGCAACTAACGACAACGTTTTCAAAATATCTCTTAAACAAGGAACTACGGCAATCTCCAACACACGCGAACTTACAGGAGATTTCACGGCTCAGGTCAAAGTAGTGCCTGACTGGCCCAGCCATCATCGTCTTATGCAACAAGGCCTGGCCCACGACCCATTATTAATCCGTGCAAAGGATTATGGTGGTCCACATCTATCAGCCGGGCTATTAGTGTGGGAAGCAGAAGGCCACTATTTGAAGTGGTGTTGGAATTCAACAGCAGCCTATTCGAATCAACAATATTCCCTGATACAACCTGAGTACTTCTGGTACAACAAAACTCAGGCAGGTTTCCTAAATGATTTCGAACTCCAGCACCGTGAAAGCCTGATATCTGGCATCCCCAGTATGTCGATTCTCTCGCGCAGTCCTCAAATAACGAATGATTTAATGACTTTCCCAGAGACACCGGCGGCAGCGGCCCTTAATTTCTTCGACCATGAAGAAATTTGGTTAAGACTCAAAAGGATAGGCAACGAAATGATTAGCCAAATAAGCTTTAACGGTGAACAGTGGGAAACCACTTCGAAGAAACGCGTTTGGTTTAAGGAGAACGTCAACGTTGGCATCTGGTGCGGCAAACTTTCCAATTCTGATTATGAATTCCGTTTCGAAGATTTCACGATTAAGCAGTAGATGCGTTACACGACAAAGTTTCAAACTTGCAATTTTGAGGAAAAATGCGTGCGTGTACCGTGGCGGTCCACAAGTGCATAGGGTGCCAGAAAACAGACCACTACCTAGCTCTATCTTTTGCCCTCCGACACAGGCATGCGGTAGGATGTGTCTGGTAAGCCGCTGGCGGCCGGGGGACAACCGATACAGTCAGCGCGTGAAAAACGCCTGCTTTTACAAAGGTTAGCGATAATAAGCGAAACCTTGCAAACTATGGAAGTGGTCGATGGAGAGATCGCTAGCGAGCAGGTGAGATTACCCCGTCGACGAAATGCGCTAATGGAACCGAAGTCAATGCTAACGTCGCGTTGAAAACAATATTGGTCGAACATGAGTCACCGGTTGTTCACGGCCTAACTCGAAAGCTACTGGCATATTCGAGTGCTAAAACCTCTGGATTGTGGTGAAGTCGAGAGGATTGTTGCGGCGTTGGAGAAGTCTGGGCATCACCTCAAGGATCTGATTAAACAGATTGTAATTAGTGAAGTGCTTCTTAGTAAATAGTTAGCATGTTCTCCATATTTCCGAGCGTGAATTGACGGATTGTCCGCCTACTTGGGAGTCGTTTGGTATCTCTTTAGTTGGCGGCTAATAAATATTTTTTGCTGTAAGGGCTCTGATTAGTTACCTTTGAATGCGTATTGGGTGATAAGTTAGACGACTTGATTAGGTTTACTTGAATGATCAACGATCAACAGACGTTTACGGGCGGCGTCTTTCACGAATCAATCGAGGGTGGACGAGCTGGTGCTGAAATTACCATCGATACTCAGGCTGTTGTGGCCAGATTACAGGATGACCGGCAATTTTCGTTACGCTTTGAAAAGCTCCAACTTGAAACCGGCGGCGCATCAGGCAAGATGGTGTTTTGTCGTAATGAAGACAGATCGTTAACGATCTTTTCAGAAGCGAAAGGTTTTTTGAAAACCTTGGAGCATTCCGGAGGCTTGTTGACTAGTCAAAAAGTTGAACAAGTAAAGAAAGCTAGGCGTTCCAACCTTCGTAAAAGCCGTCGTTCGGTCCTGGTTGGACTGGCGGTGATCGCTTTATTGGGGTGGGGTATCTTCGAACTGGTTGTCTATGGTGCCCGGACGGCAGTGATGGCTTTGCCTATTAGCATTGATCAGCAGATAGGTGAGTTTGCCATGGAATCGATGGATTTACAGGGGCCGATCCTGGAGGACGAGGTCGTAGCAGCAGCCATCAAATCGATGATTGATCGTTTGCAGCCTCATGCTGCTATCGAAGGTTTCCAGTACAAAGTCACCGTGGTGGAAGCTGATATTATGAATGCATTTGCGCTGCCAGGTGGAAATTTAGTAGTCTATACCGGCTTGATTAGTAAGGCTGATCGGCCGGAACAGGTTGCAGGTGTACTGGCACATGAGATCGCACACGTTACAAAACGTCATGGGCTACAACGTATCGGGCAGACCATTGGAATCAGTGGTCTGGCAAGTTTACTAGCCGGTGACGTTGGTGGCTTGGCGGTTCTGGCGGAGTTACTTCAATTCTCCACAATCAACAAGTATAGTCGTGATCATGAGACCGAAGCTGATCTGGAGGGAGTAAGGATGCTGCTTGCCGCTGAGATTGACCCGCAGGGGCTGGCCGAATTCTTTGAAATCATGGAGCATGAGCAGGGAGGTTTGCCGGGACCTTTGGCATGGATTAGTACTCATCCTGATCATGCGTCACGAATAAACAATATTAATAAGACGCTGCAGGCAACCGGTAATGTTACTTTCAAGCCATTTTCGGTTGATTGGCAAGAGGTGGTACAGCGTGTTAGGAAACAGTAGTAGACAGAAAACGAATTTTTGAAAGGTTTGATCATCATGGAAACGGAGATAAGGAATCGTCCTGCTTTTGCGAACATTCGAGTGGCGTTAAAGACGGGTGATACTGTTGTGGCCGAAGCAGGGGCGATGGCTAGTATGAGTAGTTCGGTGAAGATTAACACCAGATTGAATGGCGGTTTCTTCAAGGCTATTTGCAAACGGTTTCTAGGTAACGAGAGTTTGTTTGTCAATGAATTTACCACGGAGTCGGAAGGCGAGTTGATACTAACTCAGGCATTCCCCGGTGATATTGAATGCATAGAGTTGAAGGGGAATACAATGTATTTCCAACCCGGAGCATTTTTAGCATGTGAATCGGATGTCAAGCTTGGCCTGTGTTGGGCCGGAATTGCTAGCTTTGTGGGAGGCGAAGGGCTATTCCGTTTAAAGGTATCTGGGAATGGTAGAGTCTGGTTTGGCGCATATGGTGGGATTATTGCTAAGGAGGTCGAGGGTGACTACGTAGTCGATACGGGACATTTGGTTGCTTATGAACCGAGCGTGAGTATTAAGATGGGGATGGCAGGAGGGCTTTTCTCCAGCTTCTTCAGTGGTGAAGGATTGGTAACAAGAGTTAAAGGCCCGGGACTTATCTACTTGCAGTCAAGGTCATTAGACGGTTTGGCTGCCTGGACGAATTCCCATCTTTGATGCAACGAGCATTCCTTAGGAGTATACGAAAATGCAATTTGAATTATTAGCACGTCCTGCTGCCTCTGCTGCTCGTCTTACACTGGAAGCCGGTGAATCGGTGATCTGTGAGGTCGGTGCCATGATTAGTATGAGTTCGGGATTTAATGTTGAGACCACTTCCAAAAATCGTGGAAGTGGGAAGGGTGGTCTGTTGAAGGGCCTGAAGAGGATGTTTTCAGGTGAAAGCTTCTTTCTCAATCACTTCACCGCTACGAACGCGAATCAGACGCTACTTATCGGTCCGCAACAACTAGGTGACATTATTCACCATCAGCTATCCGGCGGCACGTTGATCGTGCAGGGAGGAAGTTGGCTGGCATCCAGCAGTGATGTGGAAATCGATACCACCTTCCAGGGACTTGGCAATGCGTTGTTAAGTGGAGAAGGTGTTTTTTGGGTGAAATGTTCCGGAAACGGTGATCTCTTCCTGAATAGTTTTGGTGCGGTTTATGAAGTGGAAGTCGACGGGGAATATACGGTTGATACCGGGCACATCGTTGCTTATGAAGATACGTTGCAATTTAGTGTTGGCAAATCTAACAAGAGTTGGATCGGAAGCTTATTGGGTGGAGAGGGGATCGTCTGTAAGTTTCAGGGGCAAGGTAAACTTTATTGTCAAAGTCATAACCCGCCAGGTTTTGGGAAAATTGTTGGTCCCAAACTGAAGCCTCGTTAAACCCTGTTCAGGAGAATTGAAATGACTAGTTCACTAAATTTTGAAATGTCTCAGCGTCCTGATTTTGGGATGTTGACAGTGCAGTTAGAAGATGGTCAGCAAATATTTGCAGAGACCTCCGCCATGGCCACAATGGATAGCAATATCAACTTAAAGTCCGGACTGAAAGGTGGCATTGGTAAAGCTCTGATGAGAGGGTTGGGCGGCGAAAGTATGATTGTTAATACTTTTACCGCTCAGAACGGAGGAGGCGAAATCTCGTTTGCCCCCGGCCCTCCGGGAGATATGCTTCACTACCATCTTGACGGTAACAGTCTGATGTTGCAGCGAGGAGCTTTTGTTGCTCATAGCGAGGGAGTTGAAGTTACCGGTAAATGGAATGGCGCCAAAGGTTTCTTTAGCGGAGAAGGTCTGATTCTGCTACAGGCTTCCGGCCATGGTGATATCTTCTTTAACTCCTATGGTGCGATTGTCGAAGTGGATGTTACTGACGACTATTATGTTGATACAGGGTATATCGTGGCCTTTGAAGATACTTTGGATTACAAGGTAACTGTTCTGCCCGGATTAAGCCGCGGTGGAAAGGTTAAGAGTTTCTTTTTTGGTGGCGAAGGCTTAGTTTGTAAATTCAGTGGACAGGGTAAGGTCTGGGTTCAGACTCGAAATGTCAATCCGTTTCTAAATTGGATCCATCGGTTCAGGCCGACCAAGAATAACAATTAATTTGAACCGGAAGCGAAGATAATTGGAGGTGTGAGTATCTGCTCACACCTCTTTTTTACATTGTTTATTTAATTCTATTGAATCAAATAACAATCTGTAATCGATTTGCTCAAATGTAAGGTTCCTTCTGTCGTGATGACCAGCTCCCGTGTAGTTCAAGCTGCTGCGCTGCCCCATCTTTTGCCCTCCGACACACGCATGCGGTAGGATGTGTCTGGTGAGCCGCTGAGGCCCGGGTAGCGTATGAAACTCATTTAGTTGTTAGGGAGGTGGTCTTATGACCGGCAACTTTGGGGACTGGATGCCTCCGGAAACAGATTGCCCAAGACTGAAGAAGCGACGATGGATTATTGTTTACGTGGTGATTGCTGCGACTCTAGCGATTACTGTTTGGCAGAAGATTTACGATTGGTTTATCAAGTAGAGGGAGTAGCCCTGACGCAGCAGCCGAAGCTGGACCTCTTTTGCCCTCAGCCACACGCATGCGGTAGGAAGTGTCTGGTAAGCCGGTGACGGCTTGGGCGCGTATGAAGCTCATTTAGTTGCTTTAAGAAGAGAGTTTCTT
>PBCP01000006.1 GCA_002717145.1 Planctomycetaceae bacterium
GGGGGGAGCCGATTCTCGAGCGTGAGGTAGGAGCCGCTAAGTTCGGGGCTAACGATTCTCTGCTCGAGTCCGGCAGCCACCGGGGTCACCTGTTCCAACGGTACGCTTTGCACGGCCTTGAGTAGCTTTTTGACCGCCTTAGGCTTATTGAGGTTGAAGTTAGGCCTGCGGGGTGGGGGAGTGTTCTTGCCGGCACGAGTGCGACTGGCTCGTTGCTGATAGATCATCGCTTCCATGGCAGCTGACGCCATCATCCTACGCCATGCCTGGCGACAAAGCTTTGGACTTCCAAAAATGTCAATGGAAATTCCATGATCCGGAGTTTGAAGTATCCAACCATGGACTGCCTTCGGGCAATCAGCCAATAGAGCGTCAGAACTGGGCATGTCTTTCGAATTCTCGGAATTCCGTTTGAGCTGGTTCTCAAGTTCGACCTCGCGTGCCTCGTAGATATCCTGCATAGCCTTAGTTTCAGAATGGACACCGGCGTGTTGTGAGAAGCAAGAGACATGGTCCCAAACTGAAAGTTGACTTGCCGAATGTTGCTGGCGTCCTCCTGACTCCCGCCGTGAGGCTTCTTTCGTCTTGGAGATCTTTCGCCGTAATGAGGGGGTGGCATTGTATTTACTGGAACCAAATGTACGGGACTTATGTCGCCAGCGTCCCTCCTCGATGCAAGATACCGGGATTCGTGCTGCGGATTTAGGGGATAAGAGTACCGTGGAATTACATACGCGATCCTGTTTGGCACCAATTAATTGATCGCCTTCGATAAAGAGGATGTAATGCTTGGTGTTATTCTCTGCATGTAGACTGGGGACACTACCATGGTTACTTACTTCGCGAACCTCAACACCCGATTTATCCAATTGTCGTACGCCCATTTTCACCGAATGCTTCTTCTTGATTAGCGGTTTGATACGTAGAGGGACAATCGTAAGGCCACCAAGCGTCATGGGAGAAGCCGATGTGATCGAACTGGGAATTTCCGGGCAACCGGGATTCTGCGGACCAGTCAAACTATGACTGCCCTTTTTTGAGGTTTGCTCGTTAGATCGAGCTTCATCTGTAGATTGCCACAATTCTGGGTGTTCGATGTGAGGTGTTTCGCGAATTCGACGTTCGGGAGGCTGTGTCATTTTGGTTGCTCCTGTGACTGTGATTGTAGATTTGATTCTGGACTTAGGTCTGGAACTGGCCTCGGTTGTTCGGCCAGAGTGAATAAATAGGATGGCAATGCATCAACCGTGCCTTCACTGAGGTAAGAGAGTTTTACGTGCTAGCGTCCGGACGAATATCAAGAAAACTTCAAAAAAGTTTGCGACGGTATTGATCGGTTTGGTGTAATACGACTCAACGGAGAAAGCCTTTAGATGAAGGAGTTGTTGAGCTCTAATGGCAAACCAGATCTTACGAGATAATCGAGGGCGAGTGCTCGGGATGATGGAGACCAAACCGAGTGGTGTTGTCGACGCGCGGGATGCAAATGGTCGTTACCTTGGAAGTTATGATCCGCATAGCAATATCACTCGCGATGCAAAGGGCCAGTCGATTGGTACGGGCAACCTACTGGGAATTCTGATTAAGTAAATGCGCGACTTTGTCCGAGTCTCCGTGCCACAGACGACCTTGCCTGGATTCGGGGGAATATAGGTTCGTCGCTGACAAAGATGTAGTAAAGCCGGTTACGAAATCCAATGCGATTACCTGCGTAAACGCCGTGATGACTATCATCAACAAAAAAATAGTCGTCCGCTAAACATCGAAAAAAATCATTTTCTTCCGGACGCTCCACGTGTTTGCTCTCTTACCTCAATGAAGCCCCGAGCAATTACTGATCGTGTTGCGGTTTGCTTGCCAATGGCTACCAAGATCAGGATAGCTGTGGTAGCCATTGGCCGTTGGTAGCTGTGTTGAGCAGTGCATAAGGCGTCAGGGGGCAGAGATCAGAATAAAGGAGACCTATAAAATGTGGATTTTTACTCAAACAGGGTTTTTGAGCGTGGTGGAACATCGTGACGATCGTCGGTGTTTGATTGTACGTGCCCGAGCTCAGGAGGACCTTAAGGACATTGCTGAATTTGCAGTTCAGCAAGTCATGGAGATGCCTGAAGCAGATTATCGATTTCGAGTGGAGGTGGCACGGGTCACGTTTGCTGCGTTTATGCGATCCAAGATTAGTGAATTAGATTACCCGAATTTCAAGCAGCGGTTGCACGAACAAAAGCGAACCGATGTAGCGATCGAGCGTGAACAGTTTGCTTATCAGATATGGCGAGCCGGCGAACAATACCAACGAGTGGTGGAATCGCTGCATGACGAATCCAGGGATTTAGGTAGCGATTTGGTGGGTGTTTCGGGTGAAGATGTTTAGTCGGCCCAGAGGAATGTTTGCTAGCCGCGGATGTAAATAGCTGCGGAAATATTGATCGTGGCCGTCGAGGTTGGATAGGAAGAGGGCGTCGAGGAGGAGGGTGATATGATAGTGTTAGCATAGGAAGGTCGAGTGAGTTGATGTGATGGCGGTTAACATCCATTTCAAATGCGGGCGACCGTTGCGATAGGCCTAAGACTCGGGTAGTGCAGCCTAAACTGAAGAGGCCAGGACTGAAGAGGCCTGTACTGAGACGCCTGAACTGAGCTGACTGGGTATGTTCGGAAGTACAGCGATGGTTTAGTTCGGGAAGTGGATGTCTACGTCGACGATTGATTTCACAAGCCACTTGCCGTCCTGAAGAGTTGTGGCTCGAAGTGTCACAGGGATGGTTCCGCGTAGCCGTGGATCAGGTTTGGTGGTAACAAGCAGGGCATGCTGCTGTTGATTTGGAGCCAGAACTACCGATTCGCACTGGATGAGGTCCTTCAGCGAGTCAGGCAGTTCGAGGTCCAATGTTACATTGGTCTGTAATTTGTTGCTACGCAGGATGTTCAATGGAATCTCGACACTGTCGCCAGGCGAAATCGTGATTTCCTCGGCTGAATGCCCCAACTTGAGCAATGCACCTTCCATGATCATCGTGATACGGGCATCAGCGTTCTTGCCGATATGACGCACATTGCCTTTCGGATCAACAACCTCTCCGTAAGCATAGACCACCATGCGGGTCGTTCGGTCCGTCGTTAACCACTCGGGCATAAAGCAGGGATAAAAAACCTCACGTTGACCAGCCGGAACTTCCAGTGTTGGACCCGTGATTCCCATGCGATGCCTGGATTGCCTGCTTGCCATGACGAGACGTACGATGCCCGTATATCCGTCATTTCGATTTAGAATAAACGGAGCCGGATATGTCGTGCCGCGGGAGACCACTCGTTGGCGATTCCGGTCAATTAAATTGAGCTCGAAAGGAGCGGGCATTGTTAAGGCCACCATAAGGGCATCGGTCTGCTCTGAGGAAGGATCGCGTGAAGCCAGGTTGCCGGAAAGAGGGGCTAGCACCGGCACTCGTTGTGCTGGAATCCCGGTTTCAGGATTATCCGCCGATTGGCCAAAGATCTTAATCGGCTGCGCTGTAGTTGCCGCATCAGGAGAAACATCCAGAACCAGATTGACCTTCCCGGACCCTCCTTTAAGCACGGGAGCGTCGCCGGACATAGTGACACCGGCAGGTAGGCTCTCAGCACTTAATGTGACATCTTCCTTAAAACCGGCTACAGCAGCGATGGTGACCGGGATGGTCAGTTTACCGCCTAAATCAGCCTTGAATGCCTGAGTGGTACTGAGTGTAAAACCTGGCGTCAACTCTTTGATCGAAATCTCGTAACGGTGATCGGTGCCTCCAACCGAATAGCCAGTCACCACGGCCTGGATCGTTGAGTCTTCCATCGCTTTGTATACCAAGGAGGCATCCGTCGTGGAGGCATTTACGTCATCATTCTTCGCAAGGGACTTACCTTCGGAATCGAGTAGTTCAAGTTGCAGGTCGAGATCGCTGCCAAGAGCCTGACTTCGTGCGTCGATGCGATAAGATTTACCACCTTGAAGCTGAAACGAGTGGCTAGCCAATCCGGTTTCAGGAAGTTGTAAAGCACCTTCAGATGTTTCGGCTTCGTTATTGCTCGAAATCCCTAGTCGATAAACGAAATGAGCCGCGCCTCGAAAATCCGCCTCGTGAATTACAATCGTATATGTTTCGCCGGCTTTGGCCACGAAACTACAGCTTAAATCTCTGCCCTCGGTGTCGACTTCATCAATGAGTTGTTTTTCGTCTGAAGAATAAACCTGAAGTGCCACATTGATATCACTTCCTAAACGCCGAGCCCAGCAGTCGAGCGTAATCGTTTGGTCCACGTCTGAGTAAAGCTGGTATAAATCCTTCTCAGTGAGTTTTGAAAGACGACCGGAAATTCCAATCGGCAATGTCTCAATCGGCATTGGCATATCACGGAATCGTTGTTCAGTGACTTCCTGATGCTCACTCACCAGAAAAGTGGCGGTGCCTGTGGCTCCGTTAGCGTTGGCCATTTGCCAGAAGACTAGTCCGGCCGGATGATCGTCTGCAAGTTGGAGTCGTGCAGGTATCTCACGCGGCAACGGTAATGCCGATGAAAAAATACGTGGCCCCTCCCAGTATGGGCGTGGAGGAACAAGATGTTTTCCCAGCGGCCCAGTCAACGAGAGATTGGCTGGCGAGCTATGCACGAAAACCTGCATGTCGGGGGTAAGGTCAAAGCCGCCAAGCTGAACCTCTGTGGTTGTGCCGCGTTGAATCGCAGGTGGAAAAACGTAGCCAAGCGTGGGAGCCTGAGCTAATAAATCTGTTGGGCAGCTAAAGCAAACTAAGCAAGCAAGCGTTATTCTCAAGCAGAATGTCATCGATAAAGTGTCCTGGCAGGTGTGAGAATTACGCAATCAACTCAGAAATCATGGAGCCGCCATTAACCAACGGTACCGGGCGTCCAAGTGGAGTTTCGTAAACCTTCCCCGGATTAACTCCCATCAGGCTCAGAATTGTATGTAACAAATCCTGAATGCCGTAAGGAGTAGTCGTTGGATAGCTTGCTGTTTTATCACTGGCACCAATGACTGTGCCTGGTTTTGTTCCGCCGCCCGCGAATATTACAGCCTGACACGCCGACCAATGGTCACGACCGGCATCTTTATTAATTCGAGGTGTGCGTCCCATTTCTCCCATCATGACGACCAGAGTCTCGTCCAACATGCCGCGTTGCTCGAGGTCCTCAATAAGGGCACTGAATGCCTGGTCGGTAGGGGGCACGAGAGCCTTTTCGTGTCCGGTGAAGTTATCGACATGAGTATCCCAGCTACCATGTGAGATTCCGATAAATCGTGATCCAGCTTCGACTAGCCGTCGTGCAAGGAGGCTGCACTGGCCAATGGATGTCATGCCATAGCGTTCTCGCACAGCTTCCTTTTCGTCCTGGATCTTAAATGCCTTCTTGGCCTGAGGGCTGGTGACAAGTTCAAGCGCCTTTTCGTAGTAGGTCTGCATTGTGGCCGCCTTACCATCGCTTTTTCCACCAGCACCCAGCAAATCAGCTCCCTGCAATAATCGTTTTCGTCGTTCGAACCTGCCAGAGTTGACTCCCTTGGCAATATTGAGATCACGAACTTCAAACGTTGGTTCAACCGGATCTGTTTCGATCGTAAATGGTGCGTACTGAGCGCCAAAATAACCTGGTCCACCGGGGCCAAGTGGCTCTGGGACTTCGATGTAGGGCGGTACGGCGCCTCTGTGTCCTAACTCTTTCGAAATGATGGATCCTAAGGACGGGTAAATTTCATTAAAAGGTATTCCTTTGGCTTGCCCATCCGGGAAATTCGGTGCGTAGCCGGTCATCACCCAATGACGACCGGTTTGGTGGGCGTTGTCGCCATGGCTGTGGCTGCGCATGATCGTGTATTTGTCAGCAATCTTACTACAGTACGGCATGATGTTCCCGATTTGCGTGCCGGGAACATTTGTTGAGATTGGATGAAATGGGCCTCGAATTTCGTCCGGTGCATCCGGTTTCAAATCCCACATGTCGATGTGGCTGGGACCACCTTCGAGCATGATGAAAATACAGGACTTTGCCTTGGCGGATTTTTCAGTAGCCGCATTGGCCTGCATATTGAGTAAACCTGGTAGCGACAGCCCACCAAATAGTCCAGTCGCTCCAACCGTCAAAGCATCACGTCGTGAGACTTTACTACAGTTCGATGAAAGTTTTCCAAATGGAATATGAAGCATGGTTGCAACTCCGGTTAACGAGGCACCCGGCAAGATGGATGCCAATAATGTTGTGCTATCTTAAATTGTACCACCTACGTGGGAATGTTACCGCGAAAACCTTTCATCCGTCGAGACCAACGGGACAGGAGCTTGAGTTGGAGCCCCTCAAATTAGTGGTTAAATACAAATTCGCGTGAATTCAAAAGGGCCCACACGATGTCTTCAACGGCCTCTTTACGCTCAACCCCTGGGTCGGAAAACGCAGTTCGCATTAATTGCATTTCGTCCGCGTTTGGAAACCTGCTAAAACAGGCAAGATAAAGTGACTCGATTATCTCATCGTCTGTCGATTGAGAATTAGCAAGCAGACGGGCAGTGCCCTGGCGATGGCGTATTTTAGCGATGGATTCAGGTGCATTCATCAGGTGCAGAGCTTGCGCGATGCTCGGTTCTGAACCGCGTTCACATTCACAAACGCTCACACGCTGTGGCTTTCCGAAAACACGAAAGAAGTAGTTTGGCATACGATTGTCCCAGATTTCGATTGCTCGGTAACCCGACGGCCAACCATTAAAATCTTCTGGGACGCCAGTCACCTGAGATATGGCGTCAAGCAGAACTTCGGCAGGCAGACTTCTCCAGCTTGCATGAGAAAAGTTTTGTCCATCCTGAATATTGGAGTCGTTTGTGATGGAAGACAATTGATAGGTGGTACTGTTGAGCATCAGTGCAGTAAGCTTCTTCAGATCGAATTGATTCGACTTCAAATACCCGGTTAGATATTCCATCAAGGGCTCATTGCTGGCCGGATTGGTCTCGCGGATATCATCCACCGGATCAACCAGGCCTCGGCCGAAGTAATGTGCCCAAAGTCGATTTACAATCATCGGAGCTAGAAATGGATTGTCTTTGTCCTTAATCCATTCAGAAAGCGCCTGGCGTCGACTGACCTGAAGAGGCGACTCACTATCTGGTGGCTGAACGGCTGGAGAGCCCAGGCCGGCGAAAGGTACCGATTCGCCGGTTCTTGGATGCTTGAGATCAGCGCCGGCATCGTCATAGATTTTGGTTCCGGCGGCGGGCAGCTTCTTGTTCTTTACGCCAGAGAAAAATCCGGCGAATGCAAAATAGTCTTCCTGTCCCCACCGCTCAAACGGATGTTGATGGCACTGGGCGCATTCGATACGTACTCCGAGAAAAACCTGACTGACGCTGCGGGCAAGTTTTTCGGGGTCATTGTGTACTAAATACATGGCGGCGGCCGATTCGCTGTTGGTGTTTCCCTGAGCAGTCACGATATCACTAACAAACTCGTCATAGGGTCTGTTGGCAGCTAGTTGTGACCGCAGCCAGCGCGTCATTGCGATCGTTCCGGGCGATTTAATGATTTCGCGATCCACTCGTAGAATGTCCGCCCATTTCATGGCCCAGTAATCAGCATATTCCGGTCGTTCCAGCAACGTGGCAATTAGAGTGGAGCGTTTGTCGGCAGACGGGTCGGTCAAAAATCTACGTGATTCCTCGATGGTCGGCAACGTCCCGATCGTATCGAGGTAGACCCGACGCAGGAACACTGCATCGTCGGCAACATGGCTTGGTTGGATTCCCAGGCTGGATAGTCTGGTCCAAACATGGTCGTCAATTTCATTGTTGGATTTTGGTGGCGTGACCTCAAACTCTTGTGGTAGTCGTATCCGTGCCGTTTCAATTTGCCCGCGATACCTAACCAGAATAGCAGCCTCACCAGGGACATTATCGACATGTACCCAGCCATCCTCGTCCGGTCTTGCAACGGCTTCAGCGTTGGAGAAAAACTCGGCCTCACGTGTGACACAACGGCGATTTCCATTTTCATCTACGGCGAACACCTGAAGTTGTAGTCCGGAGTCGGGTTTAACCTCCATCAGTTTAGGGTATACGTCTAGACGAGTTGTTCGTTGACTGCTCTCACTGTCAAATGCCGCTCCCTCCTTAATCCATCTCGTGAGCTGTTTATACCAAAGCCCATTGACAGAGACTTTTCGGCCACCGCCGTGCGGTATCAATCCAGTGGCTTTGCGTATAAGCAAGCTGGATTCTGGAGCGGCAATATTGATGCGTCGCCCGCGGCCATGTCTGGTAATGGAGTCATGGTCGAAGGTATCGTCAAACGCAAATACACTTAGCTTAAAACCATTCTGGCCTTCTGCTTTGCCATGGCAGCCGCCGGAGTTACACGCGGCTTTCGTCAGGATCGGCTGAATATCACCTCGGAAATCTACCGGGGTGGGCGACTCAATTCCCTGGATTTTAATAGGAATCTGCTGACTCCATTGGCCGTGTCGTATTAGGAGTTGGGTTTCTCCTTCCTGTAACGGGACCAACATGCCGTGGGAGTTAACGGTGGCGATTGCGGTATCGGAAACGCTGTACTCGACGACTCTCGTCAGGTCGGAAGTGCGGCCATTTTCTAAACGCTGATTGACGACGAATTGCTGGGAGCTTTCGGGACCTGTCAGGCTGACCTCGTTGGGAAAGACAATAGGTGTGGATTGCCCAAGGGCATGCGATGTGAAACTCCAAACGAAACACGCGGCAAACGCGTAAAGCCAGAGGTTGTTTTGAGGCGCATTGGATGGTTGTCTTAACATGAATCTAATTATAACACAGCCAGCCAATCCACTGCGCCATCAGTATGAGAAGTAAAGTAGTCCACTCGATCGCTTCCCCCGGAAGGATGGGATCTAAAAGGGGATGTCATCATCCGGGATAGTGAGGCCCTGACGTGCCGTGCCTGAACGCTCGATTTCGGTCGGTTCCAAAATGACTTCGGAACCGTGTTGTCGTGTACCGACGAAACTGAATTGTTCGCCGTGGACGCTGATCCTCGAGTGATTCTTGCCGTTCGCCTCCCATCGATTCTGCTTGAGCCGACCTTCTAAAAGTATTGGGTCGCCTTTGGATAAATATTGGGCTATCACTTCAGCCCTTTTCCCCCAAAACGTGACATCAATAAAATGAACGTCTTCTTCCCAGTTCCCATCAGCGGATTTGCGACGATCATTCACGGCAACGCCTAATTCCACCAAACTCGTTCCATTGTTGACGCTTTTTAATTCGACATTACGGGAAATACGCCCCATGAGAATGACTTTATTGAAAGGTGACATGGTTGAACTCCTTTTAATACTTCTGTTGAAGAGGGCTGGCACATTCGAGCCGCCAGTGTTGAAGAGGGGGCCACCATCGTTTGAACGCGGTCCTCTATAGGAGTTAAGAGATCGAACGGTGGAAGCGTCCGGAGAAAAAAGGAAAAGATAAAAAATGCCTTTGAGTGCCGACCTAAGCAACTCCACTGAAGGCCGACCTAAGCAATTCAATAGCTTTACGGTAATGATCGTGTACCGTACTCTTAGGGATCGCCAGTTCCACGGCAATTTCCTGGAATGACAGCCCAAGAAATACACTGCTTTCAACGATGGCTCGATATTGGTTTGGTAATTTATCCAGTTCCGACATCGCGAATAGCAGGAATTCTGTGTGTTCGACTTCATCTGAGCCGTTGACGGCAGGAATCCGGTTCTCATCAAGAGGCTCGGTTTTTAGGTCTTTTCGTTTAACCAGATCAAGCAGTGTCCAGCGAAAATGATTGCATGCAGTGGCGAAAAAATGGTTTCTGTTTTGGATGTCTTTGCTGATTAGCTTTCTCAACAGAGCCTCGTAGACTTCATTGACCAGTGCATGCTCGTCGTATTCCCGGACCTTGGGAAATCGTCGCAACATCGCTCGTGCCGAATTTGTCAGCTGATCAATGACAGCAAGGAAAAGTTCCTGTTGTGCATCCGGCGTTTGTTTCTCAACCTCCTTAATCATCATCGTAATAGAACCATGGCCGCCAGTTGGGCGAATGGAATCGAACGAACTACTGATATCCAATTCAGACCTCCATTCCCTCAGGAAGAACTAGTTTTAGGGTAGTTACTGGGGTCAGGCCAAACTCTAGTTCACGTCCAACGTGCTGTAAGATTGTTTGGTAACAAACATCCGGCGGCATGCCCGCGAATCCTGTACCCAACAATGGCATAGCAATTGTCGAAATCCCAAGAGATTGGGCATGGTAAAAACAGGAATCTAACAGACTGCGAATGAGGTCCGGAGTTGGCGTTATCGTTTTATTTGACGGCAGTTGCTGGGGGATCGTAATTGCGTGGAATACAAATCGGTGAGGCAAATCACCGGCGGACGACGTGATAACACGTCCAGGCATGGCAGGGGCAAGATTTCGCGTTGATTCGAAATAGCCCTGGCCGGCTGCTTCGAGTATTCGTTTTGCAGTTCCTCCCCCCATGCTCAACTGACTGTCGTCGCAGACAACGACGACTTCCGAATCCAGGGAATGATCCAGTAAGTCTCCCCACACGACCTGGATAGATCGCCCACCCTGAAATTCAGTGATTCGGGTAGCAGGGGTGGACTCACCTTTCGCTATTTGATACTCAGGGTAATCTTTTTTGATTGGTATGCGAAGCTTTGATTTAGGGAAAGCACGGTCTGGTGGGGATTCATCTATTTCAGGCGGGGCAGACAGGTAGGCTCGAACTCCCGAGTCCAGATGAGGGCTTAATTCATCGAGGACTTCGGCAAACGATTGGAATCTGTCACGAGCATTTTTGGCCATGCATTTTTCGATGACATGATTGATCAAATGTGTCATTTCGGGATTCCGAGCCTGAGGAGATTCGAGGATGGAATGCCGATGATGCCCGATCAGATCGATGTAATCACCTGAAAAAGGAGTCGTGCCAGTAAGCAGGTGGTAAAAAGTCGCTCCATAGCTGTAGATGTCATTCCGTTCGTCCAGCGTACCCGAGTCCCGACTTTGCTCCGGAGCGATATAGTGTGGTGTCCCGAGTAGGTCGCCTTCATTGGTTAGTGTCGAAGAACGGTTGATATTAGATGCAAGACCGAAGTCTAGAAGTTTAATGGCTCGGTTGTCGTGTGCTACAACTAAGTTGGCTGGCTTGATATCACGATGGATGACTCCTTGATCGTGGGCATCTTTCAATGCATGGGCTGACTGGATCATCCAGCGTGTTGCTTCTTCTAAGGGATGAGGCGCCCCTCCGTTTTCATCGATGACCTGATTTAAGTAAACCCCGTCCACGAATTCCATCACAAGCGCAGCCTGGGGATGAAGAGAGTGGTCGAAATTGAATATTGCATCGGTCAAGCGGACAATATAACTGGAATTCAAATGTTGAAGTATTTCTGATTCACGCTGAACACGTTTTAGGGATTCGCCATGATTGAGTAGTTTAATGGCGACTTGCAACTGTGTGTCGTGGTCCATTGCTAAAAATACTTTTGCGGTTGCACCCGTGGCGAGCGGTCTGATGAATTCATATCGATCAGGGATCCAGCCGGGTAGCGGAGAGATTCCATAAAGAGCCTTTAGCCGGTCAATAATCGTGGTGGCATCGTTCCATGTGAGGTTCGAGCCATGCTGTTGATTGAATTCGGAGATGGTGGCCGTGATATCCTCGTCGGAAATATCGTCTTGATTGCAAAATAAAG
This sequence comes from Planctomycetaceae bacterium, assembly GCA_002717145.1. Classification (GTDB taxonomy): domain Bacteria; phylum Planctomycetota; class Planctomycetia; order Pirellulales; family Pirellulaceae; genus UBA721. The sequence goes on from PBCP01000006.1 coordinate 11,730, forward strand.
CCAGCAAGGCCGCTCCAAGTTTGCCCAGGATCATCTCGTTTCGTTGTGAACCTATCATCCATCCATTCTATCATCTTGGCGGAAAATCCTGCTGCAAATCTCCAATGGCACACTGACATCGGCCTCAATTCCAGAAGCAATGATTCGATAATGAGCAATTTGTTCGCCGGAAAGTGTGTTAGGATAAGAGCCAAGGCTATCGAATAATCGATTACCACTCTTTATGAAAGAACGTATTGTGCAAGACGAACCGGATTCATCAGAATCGCTTAAAGACACAGTCATTGAGGGTGAAGGCAGCAGTGAAAATGAAGAGGGGGAAGGGGCTTCGGGTAGCGATGCTGAAAAAGCGTCGAACCATCTCTCTCAGCGAGTGCTCATTTATGGGGTGCTATTGATTTTTGTCGTCATTGCATTGAACGACTACCGAGTCCGAACGGCATGGGAAAATGATTGCCAGATTTTATCTGACTCACTCATTCATAGTAAGGGCTTGCCTCAAGAAAACTCGGACCAGGCATTGGTTGAAATGATGACTGGCCGAAAAGGCGTTGATTCCTGGCTGGATAAGCGTGGTTACAAAATTGCTGAGGAACGCTCGGGATTTAAATTAAGAGTCTATGTGAAAAATACTGGATTACGTCAGTTTTGGATTGTCGTAGACTATCACGTGGGTGGGACTGAGGAGGCACCTGTCATTACGACGATAAACTTTACTCCGGAGAGTTATTATTTCTGGGATATCGTCGCCCCTCCTACAACCATCTCCGAGCCGGCTCAGCCAAAAGCTAGGACTATAGTAGACCAACGTGCTAGCACAAGGATGCAGGGTGGCGTTACGACGGGCACGGGTGTGGATTCAGGTCAAGGCGGTCGTAGTAACCGGTCTCAGAATGGCCGCTTTGCCCCGGAAGAACGATTTGCAGCAATGGATGTAAATGAGGATGGGGTTTTAACCGAAGGTGAATTTTCGAACGGCCTCAAAGAGAATTTGAAGAGATTTGACTTGAATGAAGATGAGCAAGTCTCGAAGAAGGAATTTATGGACGCCATTGAAAAAGTAGCTCAGCAGCGTCGTGCAGAGGGTTCGCGCGGAGGCCGTGATACTTCTGGCAGCATTGGTCCTGATGCACCGGGGTCAGGTGGGGGATTGTATGATGTTCCTGATGATCCCGGAGAAGGTGGCGAAGAAATCGACCCGGATCTGTTGCCATCCAAATAGTTGCACTGAGCCAGCAGATTGTAATTTGATAAAAAGAGTTTGTAAGCTGAGTCAAAGCTGCGGTATTAGTCAGCATTTAGCTTTATAATGAAGAGAAGATTAATAGAGAACCGTTTCAAGCGGAATGAATACAAGGAGAATTGTTATGACGAAGCAAAAGACACGTCGTGGTTTTATTAAATCCGGTGCGATTGCTGCTGGTGCCGTTGCTGCGACACCTTATTTCAACTGGTCCTCAAAAGCATTTGCCAATCAGGACAAAAACGATCGCCCAAATATTGGTTGTATTGGTGTTGGGAGCATGGGCTCCGGAGATGCACGTGGTCATGCCAATTTCGGTAATATTGTTGCTGTGTGTGATGTCGATGAACGTCATGCGTTGAGGGCAAAGAATGACGGGAATATTGGTCGTGGAAAGGCAGATGCCTATGGCGATTATCGAAAGGTTCTTGACCGAAATGATATCGATGTTGTGAGCATTGTAACACCAGACCACTGGCATATTAAAATTGCCGTGGAAGCTCTTGAAGCAGGCAAGCATGTCTTCATTCAGAAGCCTCTAACGCTGACTCTAGAGGAAAACCAGCTTATTCGCCGTGCTTGTGAAAAACATAAAGATCTGGCATTTCTTGTAGGAACTCAACAACGTAGTGATCGCAATAAGTTTATGCGAGCTGTGAACATGGTTCAAAAAGGTCTATTGGGCGATATCAAGCATGTGACGGTAGGTATTAATGGCTCACCTACAGGTGGCCCGTTCCCAATTGCCGATGTGCCTAAAGAATTAAACTGGGACATGTGGCAAGGTCAGGCTCCTGCTAAGGAGTATCGCGAAAAAAGATGTCACTATCAGTTCCGCTGGTGGTACGAGTATTCCGGCGGTAAATTTACCGACTGGGGAGCTCACCACGTTGATATTGCCATGTGGGCATTAAATAAGAACGGTGCGAAACAAGGGCCCGTTGAAATTGACGGTACGAATTGCGAACATCCTGTTGAATACAAAGATGGTTATGCAACTGTTGAAGATAGTTACAACTCATCCCATAAGTTCTCGGTTATCCATAAATTCGAAGACGGAATTACCATGGACGTAACAAGCCATGGTGATAACGGTATTACCTTTGAAGGAACTAAAGGCCGAATCTTTGTCAACCGAGGTAAGATCACCGGTGCTCCGATTGAGGAGAATTGGGACAAAGATGCCTATACGGATGAAGATGTTAGTGCACTATATAAAGGCAAACCACACGAAGGTCACAAAAACAACTTCTATCGTTGTATCCGTGAAGGTGGCTTGACTGTTTCAGATCCGTTTAGTCATATCCAAGCGATGGCTGCTTGCCATCTCAGTACGATTGCCGCTCGGTTGGGGCGCAAAATTAAATGGGATCCAGCCAAAGAGACGATCGTCGGTGATGAACAGGCCGCTTCTTTCCAGGCTCGTGAACGTCGTAAGGGATTTGATATTCTCAAAGTTTGATAATTTGAATATCACTTCCGGATCTAAGTAGATTGTAATTAGCGGTGCCATTCGTTTGTGAATAGCACCGCTTTTTTATGTCTTGGATTTTACGTGAATTAATATGGTGAAAAGATTGTTCGTCACCTCGAGTCAACAGAACCTTGAAATTGGAAGGAAGCAACAGCTGTCTGGGAGAAAGCCCGAGACAAAAAGGTGCTTGCTACTTTGGAGAAGGCCGTAAGTACGGGATGGGAGGAACCTAATACTTTGTTAGGCCACTTCTGGAACCGTCAGATAGGGGCGTCCTGTATTAACCAGCAAATATCCAAGCAAGCGATTCCAATGATTGGAAATACTGGCAAACTGACGAACATCGAAAGCTACGCCAAAGACACAACAAAAGAGTGGAAGAAAACTGAAGCTAAATTGCAGTAAGTGAAAATTACTGCAGCGAGCCTAGTTTGAATTTGAACTCCTGTGCGGTCTCATTGTCTGGGGCGCGAATAGTCAGAGTGACTTCTTCACCTGGTTTGTGAGCCCTAATAGCATTTATAAATGAGTCCCGGGTTTGAACCGGTTTGCCGTCCACACTAGTTAGAATGGCACCGATCGGGACTTGCGCCTTCTCTAACGGGGAGCCCGGTACGATGACCTTGATGACTAGTCCGGTGGTCCCATCAGTCACTTGTTGAAGGTAGTTCGGCGGTTGTTCCCACAACTCTTCGACAGCGAAACCGGCTGAGGCAACTGCAATGGTTTGAGGGGCGTTCAGTAAATTTCGGATTGCCGATAAAGGAGCCACGAATGCGATTCCGTGTGGAGCGTTGTTAACAAAAAGCATCGCTGATTGTAGCCCAATTACCTGCCCATTCCCGTTCACCCATGCACCTCCCGATGTGCCGTGTGGCGAAGCGGATTGGATGTAGAATACCCCCACATAGTGAGGGTTAAGAAATTCTGCAGATTCGTGTGTTTGAGCCACTGTTCCGGTAAAGAACAATCGGTGTCTGAAGAAGGGGGTGCCTACTAGATAGGCTTTGCTCCCGACCAAGGGTAATTTGCGGGCCAGTCCAATAGCATTGTAGCCACCACTCTGTTTCGGTAATCTTAGCAATAAGATATCGTGGCTGGCGTCCTTTCCGTGAACTGTAGCCGGAATTCGGCTCTTATCGGCAAGTAAAACTTCAATTCGCAAATCCTTACCATTAGCTACGTGAGCAGCTGTGAGAACGATGCCATCGCGGTCGATAACGGCGCCTGAACCAGCAAGACGTCCATTAACCAGAATTTCAACGGCGGCAGCCTGCAACCTCTGGTTAACGCGATCCGGAGTGAGCTCGCGTCCCTGGGCAAACGCCTGATTTGCAGCAATGAGGACTAAAACGGTGACATAAAAGGCGGTGAATCGTGACGCTTTGAGCAAAACTAACTAAATCCAGTAGAATATGAGCTTGGCTTTCAATCTGTTTTCCCTATTATAGGCAGGAGCAAGGCGGCTTTGGAGGTCTTGAACTCGACAATTAATAGACACGCAAAAGCGTTGTCTATCCAACATTCATCAATCACCAACGTATGCCATTTTATGGAGGATAGGAGCCGGCTGGTTCAGCGAAGGCTGCCAGGTTCTTTGACGGTTCGGGCAAAACATCGATATGAAGTTGCTTTTATCTGCTGATTTGCATCTGGGGAAACAGTCATCCAAAGTTACAGATCGCTCATACCATTCAACGATAGAATGCTGGAGACGTCTGGTGGCGTTGGCGATTGAACAGCCTGTGGATGCCGTGCTCCTGGCAGGCGACGTTGTAGATCAACGAAATAAACGCTTCGAATCATACGGGCCATTGAGTGATGGTATTAGCCGCTTGGCAAAAGCCGGGATTAAGACGATCGTAGTCTCGGGCAATCACGATTTCGACGTGCTACCTCAATTGGCCGACCGAATGGCACACGACCAATTCTTCCTTTTAGGGCGTAATGGAAAGTGGGAGTCCGAGGTGTTTACTTTCGGCGACGAAAAGCTACAGATTGACGGATGGTCTTTTCCAACTAATCGAGTATCAGTTAATCCTCTTGATAGTTATAGCGTCGCCTCTCAGGATGTGGATCTACATCTGGGGATGGTTCATGGGGATCTGGATGTAACAGACAGTAAGTATGCCCCTCTTACTCTTGAAAGCCTGAAAAACTCGACTCCCGCTGGATGGCTTTTAGGGCACATTCATAAGCCGGAACTAAAACACACGGAGAAGCCGTGGGTGCTTTACCCCGGTTCGCCACAGGCGATGGACCCGGGAGAATCGGAAGTTCACGGTGTCTGGCTTTTGGACACGAGCAGTGCTCAGGCACCAGAAATGTTACCTCTTTCAAGTGTTGCCTATTATTCGGAGACGATAGATATATCTGATTGTGATGATGACGAGTCAATTGAAGGGTTTGTGATACGAGAGATTAAAGATTTAAGCCGTAAAAATATTGATCAATCGGGAGTCAATTTAAAGGTGCTTAGTCTGCGTCTGACGATCAAGGGGAGTTGTCACAACCCACTTCAGGTTAAGCACGATCTAAAGCATTTGGATGAATTTCAGGTCAACTTAGAGGGCGTGGAAGTTGGCATAAACAAGGTTACGACTGACGTCCGTAAAAACTTGGACCCTGATATGTTCCAAGGCCAGAAGAATGCATTGGTGAAAGCGCTTTCGTTATTACAGGAATTGGAATCGGGTAAATATTCGTCTGCGACTGAAAACTTGTTGCGTTTCTATAATGCACGTAGTGTGAAATTGAGTAACAACTATCCAACTCTGGACTCTGTAAACGAGGAACTTGAGCCTGAGCACCAAGTCGGACGGCTTAAGCGACAATTGGCTGACATCGTCTCTGTGATATGGGGGCAAATTGGTGACTGACCATAACGTGCATTTGAATTCTTTGCGAATTATCCAGGCTCGTGGGATCTCCCGCGAATCACAATTCGAAATTAACGACCTTGGAAACGTGAATGTCATTTTTGGACGCAATGGCATTGGCAAGAGTACGGTAGGATTGGCCATTTACAAGTTATTACGGCCGAACGATTTATTGCTTGATAAGACTGCAGAGGTCGCGGGCCAGCTTCAAATGGGTGAACGTGAACTGGATTTACGGGTGGCAATGTCTCAGGGGCAAGCGGTTGAAAATGGGACGCTGACGGAATATCCAGAATTTAGGTCAGCGGGAGAATTGTCAAGGTATCGACTCGCACTGGAAGCATTGATCAAGGAAGATGATGTGGAATTTGCAAAGGTGATAGCTGATGAGATGAGGGGAGGAATTGACCTTCGTGCAGTAGCCAAAAAAATCGGTTCCAATGAGAAGCCTAAACGCCCTAGTAAGCTTGAAAGTGAGTGGAAGAATCTAAACCGCGACGAAAAATCACTCAGAGAGGAACAGGCCTCGCTCGCTCGTCAATCCCAGCAGTTAACTGTTTGGGAGGAAGAACAGCAAGAGTTGTATGCGACTTTGGAGTTGCAACCGGCCTTATTAGCTTATCAGGAAGCCTCGGCTCTTAGGAAGCAGCTCGAGGAATTCGATCAACAGCTCAAGGAATACCCTGGAACGCTGGCAAACCTTAAGGGTGGAGAATCGGAAGAACTTAAAAGCCTACAAGCTCAAATGGAGAACGCTAAGCATGACTTGGTGAATTGCCGAACACTGGAAGCGGAAGCGAAGGCAGTCGTTGAGGCTCTGGCTGACTTACCCGACGCAACGGCGTTGAAATTGAGACAGCTGGAGGAGTTGCAAGCGGAGTTTGCTGAATTGCAGAAAGAAATACGCTCCAAAGAGAATGAATGCACGCGTATTGAAGGCAAGATCGTTAGCTTGGTTTCTGAATTTGCTAACGTTGACTCGGTGGCTCAGATGGAACAGCAGATCGCTGAAATCGATCTGACTGAAGTTGACACCACTTATCATCAGGTTGTCATGTCTCGGCAGCGATTGCGTGAAGCACAAGGTTCTTATGATTATCTGGAAGTCGACGCGTCCGAAGAGCCTGTTAGTCGTGACGAACTAGCACGGCGATTGCAGGGATTACAGGCGTGGTGCGGTGCGGCGGATCAGGAGCGACATCAATTCGGAATCCTGACTGGAAGATTGGTGGTTGTTGGTTCGTGCCTTATGGCATGTTGGGCAACTGGTTTGGCGATAAGTTACACACCTCTTTGGCTTCTTGCCTTGGTTGTGCCTGTAATACTGTGTTTATTGGCATTGAGAGCGAAACCTCGTTCAGAGCAAAATCGCCCTACGCGTCAGGAAATCGAGTCATCGGAAGGGCACCTTTATCCCGAATTGACAGAGTGGTCGCCACTAACTGTTAGGCAGCTTATGGATGACCTGCTTGAACAAGACAGTCAAGCTGCTCTTGCTGAAAAAAGATATCACTACTTCAAGGCTACGGAGCAGAAGCTTCATCAGGCTCAACAGGAATTCAAATTGGCCAATGAGAAGTTGTCAGAGTTATCTTCTGGCCTGGGTTTGAAAAACAACGGCCTGGATTCAGAAGCAAAGCTCCTCAAATTAGTAAATGCCATCGCTCAGTGGGAGATCGAAAAAGCCGAGTTGGCTGGTGCGGAATCTTCATTGGCGGCGTTAAGAAACACATCTACAGTGCTGCAGAAACGCCTGATAGATGGCTTGCCGGATTTTGGCCTTAATGTGACGGAATCAACGTCCATGTTTCGGGCGGAAGTTCGTGAAGCGGCGTCTCTTTTAGAGGCATTAGAGGTCGCGAAGGTGGCTGTGCTCGATAGAGAAAGAGATTGGAAGCATGCGTCAGAAATTGCCAGTCAGCGTGAGAGGCAGCTTGACGGATTTCTCTCGCGTTTGGACGCCCATGGTAAAACTGTCGCGGATTTAGAAGCTCTGGAAAGAGTGTTACCTGAATACACATCGCGGGTTGAGGGGCGGTTTAGGGCAGACACGATATTGAAGGAAAAGGAAGCTGAACTTGCGGCTCGCCCTGAAGTGAAAGGTTTTAGTTCTGACGAAGTCCGAGATCTTCTTCTGATCTGTGAAGGGGCGCAAGAGCGGATTCAGACTCTTACTCGGACTATTCAAGACTCCCGGACTAAGATGGATTCTCTCCAGCAGGGAACATTGCTGGCGGATGCCATGTCAGCGAAAGCTGAGAAGGCAGATGAATTGCGTAATGATTACCACCGGGCCCTGGAAAGCCTCGCCGGATTTTGTCTCGTCGAACACTTGCTTCACGAAACCGAAGGTAATAACTCGTCATCGGTATTGGATCAGGCGGCGATTACTCTGCATCGTATCACCGGTGGAAAGCTTAAGTTAGATGTGTATCCAGGGAATGCCGTTGAGCAGTTCGTTATTTCAGACGCAATTGGAATCCGACGCGATTTGGATTCGCTATCAGTTGGTGAACGAGTACAGGTATTGCTTGCGGTTCGCCTTGCATTTTTGAGTATGGAGGAAACCGCGGCGTTACCCATTGTAGTGGATGAGGCATTAGGGACTGCTGACGACGACCGGGCGCATGAAATCATCGAATCTTTGGTGAAACTCGCCAAGGAAGGGAGACAGGTCTTTTACTTTACAGCTCAAACTGATGAAGTTGAGAAGTGGAAAGCAGTGCTCGGAAGGCAGGAGGGGATTGCCGGCACTTTTGTTGACTTGGATCAGCTGCGAGGCCTTGAGCCAAATGTAACGCCAGAGCAAAGCGAGGCCTTTGTGCGTCAAAACATAGTTCCACCGCCCGAAAAATGCACGCATGCGGAATATGGAGAACGACTGGGGGCGAGCTTGCCGAGTGCAGGAATGTTTAGAGAAGACTCTCTTTCGGTTTGGGCGGTTCTTGATGATGTTAATGATGTCTATAAGTGTTGGCAGCGTCGAGTCCGAACGGTTGGCATGTTGTCAGATAATTCAAGGCTTGGCCAGCAGATGAGCCTGGCGCCTGAGGTAGTTAAGGCTGCTATCGTTCGGGCAAAAGCGTTAGCGGCGGCGCTTGAGGAATACTGGGCAGGTCGCGCGTTGCCACTGGAGATGGTAGACCTGATCGAGAGTGACGCGTTTACTGATCGCTGGCTGGAACCTGTTTGGAACCTGGCCACCCAAGTCGATTATGATGGGGCGCAATTGATTCAAGCACTGAAGGCCGGAGGGGTTAAACGATTCCGCCAGGATGACATCGTTGCTCTGGAGGCAAGCCTGCGCGAAAGAGGAAAAATTGTTGAGTCTGATGTCTCGACACCGGATCAAGTGGAAGCAGCAGCAGTTGCGGTGTTTGAGCAAGAGGGTATTGATCTGACAGGACAAATGGAATGGCTGCTCACGCGACTCTGCCAGATGTTAGGTGACTATCGGGATACCGGAGAGAGGGATGGATAAGCAGGTAGGGCTTCAATGCTTGCGTGACGCAATCTCTGATCCGAAAGCTGAATTTAGAGACGGCCAGTGGGAAGCGATCGATCATGTCGTGAACTCGCGAGGAAAACTTTTGGTTGTGCAACGCACGGGGTGGGGCAAGAGCGCCGTTTATTTTGTCGCAACTAAACTCCTGCGAGATCAGGGTATGGGGCCGACTATTGTAGTGTCACCCCTATTGGCGCTAATGCGAAATCAAATCGAAGCCGCACGAGGGTTAAACCTCAATGCAGTAACGATCAATAGCACGAACGAAGAACAGTGGGATGAGATCATTACTGGCATTCTGAATGACAGCTATGATGTAATTTTTATTTCACCTGAACGCCTTTCCAATGAATTTTTCGCCGAACAGGTCCTGGCTCCCATTGCGAGTCGTTTGGGGATGTTGGTCATTGACGAGGCTCATTGTATTTCGGATTGGGGACATGATTTTCGACCGGATTACCGTCGTCTTGTCAATGTTCTTCGGTATGTACCTCCGCAGACGCCAGTGTTAGGCACGACGGCAACGGCCAATGACCGAGTGGTGAATGATGTCCGGAGCCAACTAGGGGATGTGGAAATTCAGCGCGGGCCGTTGATGCGAGATAGCCTGTCACTTGAGAATATTGAGTTGAAAGATCAGGCATCACGAATGGCCTGGTTGGTTGAATTTATAAAGCAACAAGACGGCACAGGGATCGTTTACGTGCTAACGAAACGGACTGCTGCGTCCGTGGCAGACTGGCTCAAACAGAATGGCATTAAGGCCGAGCCCTACTACAGCGGCGTACAGCTGCCAACGCATCCTGAGACGAACTCTTGTCGCGAATATCTGGAAAAGAAACTGTTGACCAATGAGGTGGATGTATTGGTGGCAACGATAGCTTTAGGTATGGGATATGATAAGCCGGATTTGGCGTTCGTGGTGCATTTTCAATGTCCCGGTTCTATCGTTGGGTATTATCAACAGGTTGGGCGAGCCGGGCGGGGGATCGACAAAGCGATTGGTGTATTAATGAGTGGCGCCGAGGATAGTGAAATTCATGAGTTTTTCCGACGAACAGCATTTCCCGATGAACAGACAGTCAACCGTTTGTTAAATCAGTTGGCACGTGGGGATGGCTATTCCACACGGCAATTGGAAGGCTACTTTAACATGAGTCAGTCAAAACTCCAGGGGATTCTTAAATTCCTCAGTGTAGAAAATCCATCACCGGTAACAAAGCAAAAGGCGAAATGGAAACGGACTCCCGTACCATACCAATTGGATACGGAGCGGATTGGAAGGTTGACAGCGCAGCGAGAGAAGGAATGGCAGGAGATTCAGGACTATATTGAAACTTCCGGCTGTTTGATGACATTCCTACGCGAAGCGTTGGACGATTCAATCACAGCACCTTGTGGTAAATGTGCGAATTGCCAGGGGGAGCCCGTTGCCAGGGTTGAGCTAGATGAATCGCTGATCATGGCAGCCCAGCGATTTTTACGACATTCCGAAATGGAATTGAAACTCGCGAAACAGACGCCCAAAGGTGCCTTTGTCGAATATGAAATTCCATATAATATTCCTCAAAGTCAACGAGCACTAACCGGCCGAATTCTAAGTCGATGGGGCGATGCAGGTTGGGGTGGGTTGGTGAGACAGGGCGTGCATGAGGGGAGTTTCGATGACGCGTTGGTGGAGGCGGCCGCTGAACTGTATGAAAAGCGATGGGAGAAGGAAGTGGCTCCACAATGGGTGACTTGTATTCCCAGTGATCGGTCCGGTGACTTAGTGCCCAAATTTTCCGCTCGACTAGCCAAACGCTTAGGATTACCTTTTGCTAACGTAATTCATCAGGTTAGGCAGCATGCTCCGCAGAGAGAACAGGTAAACAGATTTTATCGTTGCCAAAATCTGGATGGTGTCTTTGAGGTGGAGGATCATATGCCCGGAGGTCCAGTTTTGCTTGTTGATGATCTGGTGAATTCGGGCTGGACTTTAACGGTAGCGTCAGTATTGTTGAGGCGTCATGGAAGCGGTGAAGTATTGCCTTTTGCATTAGCTTCGGTGGAGCTTGGATAGTCATGTCGTTGTCAATTAATTGTCAGGCTTGTTTGTTGCTTACTGTTAGATTGTCGGAAAAGGACCAAAGTGACCTTCTGACGCCACCGCAGTGGGGCGAAATATGTGATAAGTTTGGCGGGGCCCAAAATCTGGGGCAAATTCTGCAGGGCTCACCGAAAGACGCGCTGGAGCAGCATGGAGTTGAGGATGAACTGAAGCTGAAGGTGCTTGCCTTGCTTGGACGCGGAGTCGGATTGGCAATGGCATCCGAAAAATGGCTGCGTTCAGGGGTTTGGATTCTTGGTGCAGGAGATCGGGAGTACCCACGTAACTTACACTTGTTGCCGGTTGAATCGATGCCACCAGTCTTGTTTGGTTACGGAAGCGTTGAAATGCTCGAGCATTCGTCGGTGGCCATTGACCAACGTCTTCGTAGTATTGGAGAAGTCGAGTTGGCGATAGCGGTAGACGACCTTGCCGCCTGCACAATCGGAATGTTGGACGAATCTCACAGCCGAGGAGTGATTCTGGCGTCAATTACGAGTGGTGGACAGGCAATTGGAGTGACCTATAAAGATCTACTTGAATATGGAAGCGCGGCGGAATTGCGTCGTGGGATCATGGATGGCGCGTTAACAATCATCTCAACACGTCCTCCGGGGCAGTATGATCCGCGCCCACCTACTTATGAGAGAGCCGTGATAAGTGGGCTGGCCGATGACGAATTGACCCAACATGTCCTCCAGAATTGCGCAAACCAAAAACCGGAAGCTCCCGATCAACAGGAACCTCCGGCTCGACAGCTAGACTTGGAATTTTAGGCGTCAATTTAGTCGTCGAGGACAAGTATTTCAACCTTCCGGAATTCGATTGGGTGACTTTCCGACTGTAGGGAAATGTATCCACTTTCAAGGATGAGGCTGTCATCCTTTCGTTTTTCTATGATTCGTTTTGCATCACCATCTCTGGGGTCCAGTTGAGGTTTGTCGTATTCGAGAACTACTTCACCATCAAGAATGTGTTTGATGACGTTGCCGCCGCGCACTTCAATTTCGGCTGTAACCCAACCGTCGCCTCGGTAAGTCTTTGATTTAGACGAAATGCAATGGCGCGTTTCCAATTTGCCATTCATGACAACGTTGGTGCCAGGTGTGCAGAGATTGGAGGTGGTTCGCCGTCCTTCAGCAGGACCGCCCAGCAGTTGCACTTCGATGGATACGGGAAAGGATTGGTCTTTCGTCATGGTTTTCGGGTCCTGGCAATGAACCATTACACCACTGTTTCTAAAAGCCCACCCGGGACCGTCCTCAGATTGTTCGCCAAAGAAGCGGTATTCCACGCGGAATCGATAATTGGAATAAGGGGTTTTGTAAAAGATGTGCCCGAACCGCTGATTAAACGGGCCGTACGCTTCATAGCCGACCTGCATGACGCCATTTTTCACCCGAAACGTATTACCGAAGTTTTCACCATATTCGTAACCACGAATCTTAGGGGTCCATCCTTCAAGGTTCTTGCCGTTAAACAGTTGTTGCCATTTCTCGGCTCCGTGAGAAGCAGACGTGACACAAATAAGAACGATAAATAGTGCGATGCATTTAGTGACGAGTTTCATAATAATCTTTTTTAGCAGTGAGTGCGGAGTAGTTTTCAACGTCTGTATTATGCCCGAATTTGGTGGTAGATAAAACCTGTTGTTTAACTCAGGATCTGGTTAATCACTGATCCGGATACATTGGTGAGACGCCGTTGGATCCCGTTGTGATAGTACGTCAGGCGTTTGTGATCTATTCCAAGAGCGTAAAGAATTGTTGCATGGAAGTCATTCCAATGGACTCTGTCCTCTATCGCTGCATAGCCAACAGGGTCAGTGCTGCCATATTTCATGCCTCCCCTAAAGGCGCCGCCTGCCACCCAAATTGAAAAGCCATTTTGATTGTGGTCTCGTCCCGGGCCGACGGCATCCGCTGCAGACTCGGCAAACGGCGTTCTGCCAAACTCGCTGGTAAACAGAATGATGGTGTCGTCGAGCATTCCACGCTGCTTTAAGTCTTTGATCAAGCCTGCGACTGGCTGATCGATGCGTCCTGCTTCCCGCTGATGGTTTTTCTTGCAGTCTTCATGGCCGTCCCAGTTTACACGGGGGCTTTGGAAGGCACCACCGGCAAACAGTTGGACAAAGCGTACGCCGTGTTCTAGTAGTCTGCGAGTCAGAAGGCACGAGCGAGCAAAATCGTTGGCAGCGGGATCGCCGACTCCGTACAGATCATGCGTTGCCTGGCTCTCACGGCCTAAATCCGTAATTTCAGGAACAACGCGTTGCATTCGCGCAGCTAGCTCATAGCTCTTAATCCTCGCGGTCAGGTTGTTGTCCGGGCCCTGTCTTGCGTTTAGATTCTCATTAAGTTTATTTAACAGGCTTCTGGTGGCAAATTCCTGACTTGTGCTAATGCCGTTAGGTATCGCCAAGTCGTCAATGGGTATCCCGGAACTTCGCATGACAACGCCCTGATGTTGAGCAGGTAAAAAGCCGTTGGTCCAATTGATGGAACCTCCTGCCGGAAGGCTACGGGTATCCGGGAATACAACGTAGCTCGGTAAGTCACGAGTTTCACTTCCTAGTCCATAGGAAGCCCACGAACCTACCACTGGAAATCCATTTAGCCTGAAACCGCTATTTTCCTGAAACGTGGCGGGGGTATGATTTGAGGTTTCCGCATACATCGAATTGATGATCGTTAATTCGTCGGCGACGGTACACAAGTGGGGGAAGAGGTCAGAGATCCACAGTCCACTTTCACCGTGTTGTGCAAAATTGAAATCGGGTTGTCTTAAACGGCCGACCTTTCCAAAGAAGACGTCAGGTTGTTCCTCCCGGCCAAGGCCCTCATTCAGTGTCTTTCCATGAAGTGTTGCGAGTTCCGGTTTGTAATCGAAACTGTCGACTTGACTGAAGCCACCGGTGAGTACGATTTGAATGACACGCTTTGCTTTCGCGGGATGATGTGGCGTTTTGAGAATGCCAGGCCGCGTGTCCATGTTGCTGCCAAGCGTATTGTCCTCAAGCATCATGGTAGTAGCTGCCGTGGCGCCGATTCCGTATTGAATCGACTTTAGAAACTCGCGGCGGTTACGGAAGGCGGGTTGGGGAGTGGTCATTGAATTGCTTGCTTGGGCTAACGGATGTAAATGAACTCGTTGGCGTTAAGAATTGCCCGACATACACTAGTAAGGCCGGCCTGCTGGTAAACTTCTGTCGCCAGTGCTAGTTCGTCCTTCGTTGCTTCACGACTAAAGGCGGTTTGGAATAGATGTCTTAATTGGTCAGTTGGACTGTCTGGGAACTGCATCCTAAGTTTTTCGGCCCAACGTTCGCTTGCTCGTACAGAAAATGAGTGATTCATCAACGAAAGAGATTGGAGTGGAGTGGTCGTGGTGGCCCTGCGAGGGGCTTTGGCGCTTGGGTCCGGGCAGTCGAAGACGTCCAGAAAACGGCTGCGGCCTGAGCGTATCAAGGTTCGGTAGATCGTGCGTCGATTAAACGATTCACCAATGGGGTCAAAAACTTCATAGAATTGTGAGTTTGCCACAAAGGTCGTGAAGTCATAAAAGCCCGGACCATGCATGTCTGTGTTTAACTGACCAGAAACCATGAGGGCGGTGTCACGTAAAGTTTCGGCTGCCATGCGTTTGGGGCTATAACGCCATAAAAGGCGATTATCCGCATCAATGCGTTCGGAGGCCTGATTGCTCTTTGAACTTTGGCAATATGTTTCGGACGTCAGGATAAGTCGTTGAATATGCTTTAAGCTAAACCCACTATCAATGAGTTCGCTTGCGAGCCAGTCTAATAATTCCGGGTGTGATGGCCGGCCACCATTGAACCCAAAATCATTGGGCGTGTCGACAATGCCAGTTCCGAAGTGGTAGTGCCAGATTCGATTGACGATCGTTCTTGCAAAAAGTGGGTTGTCTTTCGTGATCCAATCTGCAAACCTACTTCTGCGGATATGATCGGGGGAGTTCTCCTCTAACTGGAAGTCAGCCGAACCTGCTGACACGGAAGCAATTCCGCCAGCCATAACAGCAATTCCACGTTGTTCCGGATTACCTCGGATAAGGACAAACGTCTCATCCGGTTTTTTGGGACTGATCGCGTAAACTGAAAAATCGCCCCATCGATTTGCCTGATCAAGAAGCTGAGCCGCTTCGAATTTTATTTGTTTGGCGATGTCTTGTGGAAGTGCTGCCTCAACAGCCTTGTCACTTGTGGGTTTGCCTTCGGCAATGAGTCTGGCTTTGGCTTTTTCTCGGATCTCTGAATATTGGGCTTGAATCAGTCGATGACGGTGTAGGTGAACTTCCTTGGCGCGGGCATTGTCGTCTTTCTCTGCTTTAGATAATTGCTCCTCTATCGCCATCGATCCGTGATAGACAGAAGCCAGAGCGGCGGTGAATTGATAATATTCCTGCTGGGTAATAGGGTCGAACTTGTGGTCGTGGCAACGCGCGCAGTTAACGGTAAGCCCGAGGAATGATTGGGAAACAGCGGCGGTGAGATCTTCTAACTGATCCTGACGAACAACCCTTTTGAAGACTGGGCTGCGTTGACTGAATCCAACTTCATCCCAGGTGCCCGCTCCTAGAAAGCCTGTCGCGATTCTTCCCTGAGCGGTGTTACCGGCAATCAGGTCACCTGCTAGTTGGAGCCTTGCAAATTGATCATACGGCAAGTCCTGATTCATGGCGTCGATCACCCAGTCTCGATATCGCCAAGAATGTGGACGCAGTTTGTCTCTCTCAAATCCCTGGCTTTCTCCAAATCGGACGATATCAAGCCAGTGTCGTGCCCATCGTTCACCGTATTTTGGATTTGCGAGCAATTCATCGATAAGTCGGTTATACGCATTTGGACTTTTGTCCTGAATAAAACGGTTGGCTTGCTCCCGGGTTGGCGGAAGTCCAATCGTGTCCAGATAAGCCCGCCTAACCAATAGTGACTTTGCTGCCCGAGGCGATTGTTTAAGACGGGCCTTCTCGAGGCCTACGTGGACAAAGTGGTCGATGGCATTTGCGGCCCTTTCGGCAGTATTTAATGGGACTGCTGGCCTCGAGATGGCCTGTAGTGACCACCAGTCATACCCGGCGCGATTTGGACTGCTGAACTTGAAAATATCAATAGGAGAATTTCCCCAATTGGCTCCCTGCCTGATCCACAAAGCCAGGGTGTCCTTTTCCTTTTTGGACAACGGGTGCTGAGGAGGCATTTCATCTGCCAGAACACGTTGAAGCAGAAGACTGTCCTGCGGTGAATCCTTGTCGAAGGCTTTTCCTAATTCACCACCCGCAAGAAAGCCTTCATGTGCCTGTAGGTCCAATTTGCCTTTAAAATCATTGGCGTTGTGACATTCAATGCAGTGATGCACGAGGATAGGAGCAACCTGACTATCGAAGAATTTGTCGTTCGTAGCTGACGTAGATTCGATACCAGCAAGGAGAAAGGACAGAATGAGGATAGGCCGCATGGATTTAACCTGTAACGAATCGCTATTACTCGGGGGAAATCAATTTTACCATTGCTTTACCCATATGGTCACCAATAAGGAAATGAGTTTCAGCATTGTGATTCCAGTGATACCCCTGCCGTGAAGGCGAAATCTCCGCTGGCCGGAAAAATGGTCGGGTTTCCACCGTGATCACGGAATTTTTGAATTCGCTGCGTTTCGCTACATTTAATTGTGCATGGATGATTCCCAAACGGCGGTCAATTTTCTGGTTCTTCCCACCAAATCCGCTGTTCGCGATGACGACTGGCATCTGTGGGGTTTCAAATGTCTTACGTAAATCATGAATCAGGTTTACTAGATTCGATTCGTATTCAGCTACAGTGTCATGTTTCAAGCCGTCATTCCACCCCTGGTGCCAACCAAAGCCTTCAATGGAGTAGCCCTGTCCGCGATAGTCTGGGAAAAGTTTTTCTAGGTCATTGAGCACTTGTTTGACATGACTTACCATTTCAGTGAAAAAGGGCCCTGTTACGCCACCGCTGGATGGTGGGCGGAAATCTCCGGCAAGGCTTTTTCCGCCCCAGGCCGTCTTTATGATTAGGACTTGTTCTTTAAAGTGATCTCCGACGACATGGCCGAATTGGAATTCAGGCCCAAACAGGTGGTCCCGTGCACCAAAACCTACACTCAGGTTGCCCTTCCGACCCAGGTATTCGATCCATACGTCATCTCGCTTTACCCAGGTACCATCGGAGTTAACGGTGTGTTGATACTGAGCTGCGGTATCACTGTTGTTAACCAGATATTCGAGTGAACCTTTTCCGTTGTTTCGGGCCGAATTGGCATTTACCGTTCCGTGCCCCTCCATATTGGATTGACCGGCGAGGATAAAGACTTTGATCGGCTTGCGTGGAGCCGCGTCAAGCAGATTGGTTATTAGTAGGCAGGCCGTGAGTGCTGCAAGGCAACGTCTAAACATCGTTTTGAATATATAGATAAAAGTTGATAAGTAGTAATCAATATCTCATTTTTAGCGTGAGTTTGCCAGTAAATTGGGTAAGCTTTGGGAAGATCGGATGTAGGTTGTAAAATTTGCAATTCATTCGAGCGTTTAGGGCACTTCTCGCGAGGTGTTTTCGAGTTGATTAAGGGCTCGGTTGATAACTCGGACAACGTATTTTCCGCCAGCGTAAAGATCAGGCCGCGGCTTCAGTGCCTTATGCATTTCCGGTATTACTGCCTCAGCTTTTTTGCCAATCTGATCGAGGACGATTGCGGCGTGAAGTCGTTCCCACTGTTTTCCGTGGTGAAGCTCATGGACAAGCGTCGGGAGGGCACCGTCGGTTTGGTCAAACATACATAATGCTCGAGCTACCGCCGTTCTGACTACTGATGACGGTTCAGTAGTTAGCATGGATTTCAATTGCTTGGAGGTGCTCGCCGCAGGCTTGCCGATGTTTCCCAAGCCGGTTGCGGCCCAATATCGTACAGCAGCATCATTATCAAGCAGTGCTTTTGCTAGTTGTGTTTTAGCTTTTACTCCTTCCGATGCTAGCAAGGCAGTTTCGGAGATTCGTTTAACGAGTGTTGGGTCATCGTTTCTCCGGAGAATGTCATATTGATTACCCAAAGTGGACTCTCGTTCAATAAGAATTGGTTCTGCGATTAATCCTAAATCTTTAGTTTCCTGTACCCATTTGATATGAACCTGTCTTAAGTGGCTTAGGATTTCCTGATGTTCGTCTGAGCTCGCCAGGTTTGTTAGCTCATGTGGGTCGTTCTGAGTGTCATAAAGTTCTTCTACTGGTTTGTGTTTAGAAAAGTAGATTGTTGGTGCTCCTTTTAGTTTGCCCGCATCGTGAAGTGACCGCAGATCCTTCATGGTGGCTCCCTTTTCGGGAGTATTCATATATTGGTAGTAAGTCTTAAGAGGTTCGTAATTGCGGATATATTTAAATCGTTTATCTCGTACCATCCGAATAATGTCATACCGCTCATCCATTCGATCCCGCGCACCATATACGAAGTCACGCGCCGGTGGTACTTCGGAGCCTAGAAAAGGCTGCCCTTGCATATAGTCGGGGCGCCCGACATTGCCCAAGTTGAGTACGGTAGCACCAAGATCGATTGAACTTACAAGACGGTCCGTCGTCGTTCCGGGCTTGAGGTCTGTGAGATGTTGGTACTTTGCGGGTACATGTACGATTAAGGGGATATGGGTGCCGGAATCATAAAGCCACCTTTTTGCTCTTGGCAAACCGACTCCGTGGTCGGACCAGAAAAAGATGATGGTGTTATCATAAAGGCCGGCTTCTTTGAGTGCCTGAACGTGTTGTTGGCACCAGATGTCCAGAGCTGTTATCAATTCGTAATTTCGTTTCCAATCCTCGAGTGCTGCTGGAGTCCTGGGATAATATGGCGGGAAGGTGGAAAGATTGTTTGCATCCTGTCGTTGTTCTGCAGTTAGTTTCTGAGTGACTGATTGGTATTTGCTCGTATTTGCGATCCCTGATTCATGGCAACCAACAAAATTGAAAACGGCGAAAAACGGTCGGTTAACATCAGGGCGATTTTTCCAATGTGCTTTACCGGAGGATTCGTCCCAGGTATCCTTCGGAGCCTTGAATTGATAGTCTGTTTTCGAATTATTTGTGCAATAGTAACCAGCCGAGCGTAAAAAGGTGGTGAATGGCTTGATATGTGGTGGCAGCTTAGCCTGACAACGCATATGTTGTGTTCCCAGAGATGTCTGATACATTCCAGTGATAATCCCAGACCGATTAGGGGCGCAGACCCCTGCTGTTGTGAATGCATTGGTATAGCGAATGCCGCTGGCTGCCAGAGAATCCAGGAACGGTGTTATGGCATGCGGGTCGCCATAACATCCGAGATGTGGTGAGATGTCTTCTGCCGAAAGCCAAAGAATGTTGGGGCGATCATCAGCGTTGCCAACATTGTAAAGGCATAAAACGAATAGAGTTGTGAGGAGCTTGCGCATAATAAATGGTGCCGAGGTGTGAAAAAATGAGATCAAAGCCAGAGCAGTGTTAGTTCAGTTACTTGCCGATACAAAAGAGATGTTTCTCACCTCGAATGAATAAGCGATTATTGGCTAATGCCGGGGACGCATAGACATACTCGTTAAGCGGGTTCTCAGCGACGATCTCCAATTCTTTCCCGGGTTTGACGATCTTGGTTAATCCATTGTCGGCAATCAGATAGGCCAGTCCATTGGCTTGGAGCAATGAAGCGCTAAAGTGGTTTCCCAGTCGATCCAGCCAGAGGCGTGTTCCATCCTTTGTGTTGTAACAATTCGCCGTCCCCCGGTCATCAGCTACGATGAGGTAGTCGCCGATCACGACTGGGGAAGGCACGTAGCAGCGAACTTCTTTGCTGTGCCATCTTACGTGGCTTTCGGTGACATCTCCTTTGCCACGTGGGTCAATTCCCATTACATGATAGGTTGGAAAACCCGCGCACATGTAAAATAATTCGCCGTCATAAACCATCGACGCAACGAATTGCTCTGTGGGCCCTTCAACAACCCAGTGCACGTTACCATTTTCCGGGTTGAGGCTTATGATGTGCTTGGATCCTGAGAATACCATTTGAGTTCGCCCGTCGATTTCCCGAATCAAGGGCGTGCAGTAGCTGCGGATACCGTACGAACGTTTAGTCTTCCAAACGGTTTCCCCGGTATTTTTGTTGATCGCCAGGATATAGGAATCGCCATCATGATCGCCGTTGACAATCACCAAATCTTTGTAAAGGACGGGGCAGCTGCTGTAGCCGTGGGCACTAATGAATTCTCCAGGCTTAACAATCCACTTTTGATTTCCTTCGTAGTCATACGCAGCGACCACCATTTTTCCAGGGAAAATTTTACGCTCTGAGCCTACATTGGGAGCAATGATTTCCTGATCCCCTGCTTCGAAGAAGGTTACATATACTAGCTTTCCATCCGTGGCAGGTGTGCCGGAAGCGAAGCTGTTGAGGGCGTGCTTCTTTTCCAGCTTGGCGTTGATGACGTCGCGTTTCCAAAGAATGTCACCTTTCTTAGCATCGAGTGCGATTAGTTGCCGCATCTGTGCATCTAGATCACATGTGACGATAAACGCATGGTCTTACCAAATAATTGGTGAAGCGTGTCCGATACCGGGGATTTCGGTTTTCCACACAATCCCGTCGCCCGTTTCAGCGTTCCATTGGAGAGGAGGGCTTTGCGAATTGCTGGAACCGTCACCGCGAGGCCCGCGCCAACCGGGCCAGTTCTCGGCATGAGTTGGAGTAAAGGTAAGGGCCGTGATAAAAAGTGCAAGCAGTGCAATGTTGAGTTTCATAATTCCGAGTCTGACCAGAAAACGAAGAAATAGCTAGAATAGTTAAACCGTTATTCTACTGTTATTACTGTTGGATATACAAAGAAGATTGATGTCTGAATTCGACCCACAGCGATGTTTTATGCAGGGACGCCAATTGTCGCCTGAATTGCTGGCGAACTTAACAGAAAGTCGGCTTAGCGATTCTACGGATGAATTACAGAAAAGATTTAGAACGGAGCAATATCTTTTTTTAAAGAACGTTTTTCCTAAAGGGCAGGTAGAAGCAGTACGTCGGGAAGTGTTTGGACGTTTGGCTGAAGTCGGTGAAATCAAGCTGGAGGGGTCGAACGGTGTTTTTACTGGTGTCAGTCACCGAACTGAAGTTCCTGAAGGGCTCGGTGAATTCTGGAAAAGTGTGTCGCAGGGAACGGCGTTGCGGTCTGTAAGCCATGGCCCGCTCATTCAGAAGGTGATGGATCGATTAATGGGTGAGCCGACCGTTGCACATGACTATCTGTTTTTAAGGCCGGCTGTGTCAGGCCGGTCGACGCATCTTCATTATGACTCACCGTTTTTTGCTCGAGGGAGCGACCGGATCGTTACAGTTTGGACGGCGTATGGTGATATTCCGGTAGAGCAGGGGCCCTTGCTAGTGGTAGACCGGTCGTTTGAGTTTACCGATCTGGTGGAGGCATCGCAGAGTGTTGATTACGATTCCAGCGACACGCCATTGGTTCAGCTCATGCAGGATCCAAGTAAACTCGCCCTTTCGCGAGGAGTTCAGCTGAAGACTGCAAATTTTGAGGCAGGCGACGTGATTATTTTCTCGATGACGCTTTTACACGGAAGTTTAGATAACTGCAGCCCTAACGGACAAGTCCGGTTGTCGAGCGACGTTCGTTGGCAACCGGCTGCGGATCCTGTTGATCCTCGTTATGTTGGAGATAACCCGCCGGGCACCACTGGCGCTGGTTATGGCGAACTTAACGGAGCCAAACCCCTAACGCTCGACTGGCACCAGCGTTAAATGAGTTCACGCATCGGTTCATGATCGGCCAGATATTGTGGTCGGCCTGTTAAATCAGGTACGGTTGTGGTATTCGGGTTGATACCCATTTGATGATACAGGGTTGCGATCACTTCACCAAAGTGTGTGCGTCGTTCCACCGGATAAGCCGCATGTTTGTCAGTTGCGCCAATTACCTGGCCTGTACGCATTCCGCCACCGGCGATTAATCCGCCACCAACGGCGGGCCAGTGATCCCGCCCGGCATCCTTGTTGATGCGTGGGGTGCGGCCAAATTCGCCCCAAGCAACCACGGAGACGTCCTCTGCCAGGCCTCGGTCATGCAAGTCTTTGATAAGCGCTGCTAACGCCTGATCGAAATATGGCAAGTGCGTGTTTTTCGCTTCCGAGAAATTCCGGCTGTGGAAATCCCAGCGGCCAAAATTCAAAGTGACAACACGGGCGCCCGCTTCAACAAGGCGACGAGCCATCAGGAAATGTTTGTTGTTCCTGGGGGCACCGTCTCCATATCTCGCTTCGTGGCCGGTACCGTACATTTCGAGTGTGGCAGAATCCTCTTTGCTTAAGTCCATTGCCTCCGCTAGCCGGCTTGAGGTTAGAATCCCCAGGGCTTGTGCTGTAATGTCATCAACCTGATCGTAGATACGGTCATTGTCCACCTGGCGACGGAAATCTTCAAATTGTTTCAGTAGTGACGTGCGGCCGTCTAGCCGCGTTTGGTTTCCTCCATTGAGTACCATATCTTTTTGGGCTGGGCCCGACGGGCGGAAAGCAGCATTGGCAATGCCGAGGAAACCGGGTAGGCCGGGTGAACCATAGGGCGGATGACCCGCGTCGGGGGCAAGTCCTATAAAGGGGGGGACGTCCGGAGAGGTTGGTCCAAGGAGTTTAGAGACACAAGCACCGACAGATGGCCAGCCGCCAGTTGGTTCTCCAGGCTTTTGCCGGCCGGTATAACAGATGTAGGAATCGTGAGCACCGTTTGGTGACCCATAAACCGCTCGCAACGGGACGCATTTATCCATGATTTTGGAGAGGTGAGGCATGTGTTCGGAAATTCGTATGCCGGGCACATTCGTGTCGATAGGGTCAAATTCGCCCCGAATCTCAGCTGGCGCGTCGGGCTTTAGGTCATACATGTCCTGATGAGGAGGAGCCCCGACCAAATAGATCATGATGATCGCTTTATTTGAATTCGTGATGCCAGCCTGAGCTTCTGCTTGCAGTAGCTGCGGCAGAGAGAGTCCTCCCATGCCAAGTGCACCTACCCGCAGGAATTCGCGCCTTGAGACACCACTACACAGTTGAGCACGGTTGGTTCCGATATTTAACATTTCATCAAGACCTTTAGGGTGTTGCAGTTGTTTTCCTTATTATATCGTCAAATAAGAGCTAGAAGAAATAGTAGAAGTGTTTTGACGTTAGTCGACCAAGGAATTACTAGTGACAAATGCTCCATTTTGTTTGGTAATATGGACTATTGGGTAGTTTATTGAATTCTTAGTGGGGCGTGAAAACCAACATGAAAAAGAAAGTAAAGCAAGTATTGGGGCGACGTGAGTTTTTGGCGAAGACCGCTGCAGCCAGTGTGATGAGTATTGGGGTGCCCGCAGTGGTAACGGCCTCGCGCACCGATTCTCAGATAATTGTTGGGGAAGGGGACTATCAATACGAAGTGACACATCATTGGGCTCAATTGCCTAATGAATATACATGGCAGACGACGCACAATGTGGCTGTGGACAAATCAGGTAATGTTTACGTCATTCATGAAGGTCGTGAGAACCTGAAAGACCATCCTTCGATATTTGTTTTTGATAAGAAAGGGCGATTTGTCAGAGCGTTTGGTAATCAATTTCAGGGCGGGGGCCATGGGATTGAGGTGCGTCAGGAAGGTAAAGAGGAGTTTCTTTATGTTTGCGCATACCAGAATGTGAAGGCCTTCGCCAAGATGACGCTCAAGGGTGAGACCGTGTGGCATAAATTTGCACCGATCGAATCGGGTAAGTATGCCGAAGAGGAAGCAACCAATCCTCAGCGTAAGTGGGGGCCGAACCGTTTTCTGCCCACGAATTTTGCCTTTCTGGATAACGGTGATTTCCTGTTAGTCGATGGTTACGGAGCTTACTACGTTCATCACTACGACAAGGATGGAAACTGGAAGAGTTGTTGGGGAGGACCAGGTGACGGGGAAGGCAAGTTTAAGACGCCTCACGGGATCTGGATCGACAAGCGTGGAGCGGAAGATGTCGTTGTCATTTGTGATCGTGCTCATCATACACTTC
This sequence comes from Planctomycetaceae bacterium, assembly GCA_002717145.1. GTDB lineage: Bacteria > Planctomycetota > Planctomycetia > Pirellulales > Pirellulaceae > UBA721. The sequence continues at coordinate 36,016 of PBCP01000006.1, forward strand.
AGTATTTAACCGTCGACGGGGAGCATATTAGCACACAACAGGGATTTGGTCTCCCGGCCAACGTAGATAGCTATGACGACTTACTTCTGGTGCCTGAATTGCACGCTCGTGTCACTCTTCTAGGGCCGGGCAACAAAGTGGTAGCTCAGCTTGGCGATGATGTTCAACGGATTACGAGCGAAGGTGGAATCCGAAATGACGAATCCAAGTGGCAGGACGGCAAATTTGTGCATCCACATGATGCCTGCTTCGACCGAAAGGGAAATATCATGGTGGCCGAATGGGTAGCGTCAGGCCGAGTCTCAAAATTGACTAGAGTTTGATATTTCAGCTTAGCTCGCAAAAGAAAAACCCCCGGCATCGCACTCGATGGCGGGGGTTTCTTTTCATGTCTAGTGTCTCGTCTTTACCAATCAAATAATGGTGCGAACTACACAGGATTTATAAATGCCCTGTCAATCCGAACTCAAACTACTTCGTTAGGCAATGACTTGTTGGATTGGTTGTGCGCCTTCGACGCCAACCAGACGCTGGTCCAGACCGTCATAAAAATATGACAACTTATTGGGGTCAAATCCAAGTTGTTGAAGGATCGTAGCATGTAGGTGTTTGACGTGAAAACGGTCATCAACGGCGCGACTACCGAGTTCATCAGTTGTCCCAACACTTACGCCTCCTTTAATGCCTCCCCCGGCCATCCACATTGTAAATCCATAGCTATTATGATCACGGCCGGTCCCCTTGGCGTATTCCGCCGTTGGTTGACGCCCGAATTCTCCACCCCAGACAATCAGGGTATCTTTGAGCATGTCACGACGTTTTAGGTCCTTGATCAGACCAGCGATCGGCTTGTCGGTTTCCCCAGCGTGCAGATCGTGATTGTATTTCAAGTCGCCGTGAGCGTCCCAGTTAGCATCATTATGGTTTCCGCCGGAGTAAATCTGTACAAAACGCACTCCGCGTTCGACCAGTCGGCGTGCCATGAGACATTGTCGACCAAATTTTGCTGAACGTTCATTGTCCAGGCCATATAGGTTGTGCGTTTCCTGCGTCTCATCTTCAATGTCCGTGGCTTCCGGAGCTGCCGTCTGCATTCGGAATGCAAGCTCGTAATTGGCTATGCGAGCAGCCAGTTGAGAATTGTCCGCGCGGGTCTTTTGGTGTTCCTGATTGTATTGTTTGAGTGTAGCCAGCAACTTCTCCTGTGTTTCGCGCGTCATTCCCGCAGGTGGATTGAGATTGAGAATCGGGCTGCCTTCACTTCGCATGATGGTTGCCTGATAGCTGGCTGGCATATAACCACAGGACCAGTTTTTGGCACCGGAGATTGGACCTCCCCGAGGGTCAAGCATCACAACAAAGCCGGGAAGGTTTTGGTTTTCACTTCCCAGTCCATAGGTTACCCATGATCCAAGGCAGGGAGCCCCGCTGAGTATGCGCCCGCTGTTCATCATTAGCATCGCCGATCCATGAATAGGCGAGTCAGCTGTCATCGAGTGAAGAAAGGCAATGTCATCGACACATTCGCCGACATGCGGAAATAGATCAGAGACCCATTTTCCGCACTCGCCGTATTGTTTGAAATCCCAGCGAGGTTCAACAATCCGTCCCTGGTTGCGGTGGCCGCCACGCCCAAAGGTCTTCACTTCGATCGTTTTGTTGTCCATCCCTTTCATGTCGGGCTTGTAGTCAAACGTATCGATATGGCTAGGCCCGCCATACATGTATAGGAAAATGACAGACTTTGCTTTGGGAGCAAAGTGCGGCTCTTTAGGTGCTAATGGGTTTTCCCATTTCGTGGCACCGTCTGCCGCAACGGTTTGGTTTTCGAAGAAGCCGTCGTCGCTAAGTAGTCCGGCAAGAGCGGTGCCGGCAAAACCAGCACCGGATTGCCAAATGAATTCTCGTCGAGTTCGTCCGCAAAAATTCCTAGTCATGTTCTTAATTCCGTAAGATGAATCTTCAGGCAAGTGAAATAATAAGGGTTAGTCAATGTAAAGGAATTCATTGAGGTTGAAAGTTACCAGGCAGAAGTATTTGAGAGCATCGTCTTCGGAAATACCGAGTCCTTTAAGTTCTGCTATCAGATTCTGGCCTCGTTGAATATCCTGTTGCGAAGGTGTGCGTTGCGTTGTTTGTGACAGAGCCAGCTTGATTTGGGCCGCCAAGTCATCAGGCGATTCCTGCTTCAGGTATTGGGCGAATTTGGCTGCCTGTCGATTCGAAAATTCACTGTTCATCAGCTGAAGTGATTGAGTTGGTTGGGTCGTCGTGAACCGGACGGGGCAACTTGAGTCGACATCTGCAAAGTCAAAATCTGCCATCAGTGGTTCTACGAGTGAACGCTTGACGAAGATGTAGACGGATCGCCTGGCTCGGTCTTCTTCGGAGGAATTTCCCCATCCTGCTCCAGGTCTGGATTGACCATGAAGTACTTCAGGCGGGATGATTGGGTAGAAGCTAGGGCCACCCATTCGCAGGTTGAGCGAACCATTGGCAGCAAGAATCGAATCACGCACTTCTTCGCTTGAAAGCCTGCGTGGGTTGAAACGCCAGACAAGGCGGTTGGCCGGATCGTGTTCAAGGCCGGAGTTCGTGGTGTTGGAACTCAGCCGATAGGTAGACGACAGCATGATCATTTTGTGCATGCGTTTGATCTTCCAGTCCCCCGCTACAAATTCACTTGCCAGATAGTCCAGTAGTTCCGGATTGGTGGGGGCCAGACCGCCGGCTCCGAAGTTGTTGGATGTCTCGACGATTCCGACGCCAAAGTGATGCTGCCAAAGGCGGTTAGCCATAACCCTTGCGGTGAGTGGGTTTTCGGGGCTGGCAATCCAGTTCGCCAAGGTGGTTCGCCGTCCACTACTCTTGCCGTGCGGTGAAGGGGTGATGACGGCCTCGGGGGGCGAAAGCACGGTTGGGAATCCAGGTTCCACTTTGTCGCTCTCGGCGTTGGCATTTCCGCGGATGAGAACAAAAGTTTCTCGAGCCTGAGGCCCGACTTCTTTAATTACCAACGTCTTGGCAATTTCGTCTGGACGGGTGTCGAGGATGACTTGGCGTCGTTTGACGGCAGCCTCATATTCCTGAACCAGCTTTTCACTCAACCCTTTTCCCGCGTATTTGCGTGCAATATCAACTCTGACTTCGACTGCTCGGAAATCTTCCTTTTCAGGTGGGGTCATGAGGCCCTGTAGTCGGTTGTTCACGTGGTTTATTTTTCCGTCTACGTCTCGCAGCTCGCGATCAAGTTGCTGCCGCATGTCAGCCTGCATTTTAGCGTCGGCATTTACTGCAATTGGACCGATGGAAGCAGACTCCACAGTGTCGTGCCCTCGAACGCCATAACGCCGGAACCCCGAGAAGAATGCTAGAAAACGGTAGTAGTCTTTCTGTGGAATCGGATCAAGTTTGTGGTCGTGGCAGCGAGCACAATTCATGGTAAGTCCGAGGAAAACCTGAGATGTCGTTGCGATGATGTCGTCGAGATCATCATAGAGTGCCTGTTTTTGACTTACTGGTTCGTCGTCCCAGATCCCTAGTCGGTAGTAACCGGTGGCCGTAATGGAATCTTCGGTGAGTTGTTCGAATTCATCACCAGCGAGCTGTTCTTTAATGAAGAGGTCGTAGGGCTTGTCTTCGTTGAAACTTTTAATGACGTAGTCGCGAAACCGCCAGGCAAAGGGCTTAGTGCCATCACGTTCGTAACTATTGGATTCAGCGTATCGCACCAGGTCCAGCCAATGGCGTCCCCATTTTTCACCGTATTGAGGAGATTTGAGAAGCTCGTCCAGCAGCTTCTCGTAGGCCCCAGGATCCTTGCTTGCAACAAATTGATTGACCGCGTCTAAGGTAGGGGGCAACCCTGTCAGGTCGTAGTAAGCACGACGAATTAGGTGCGCGCGATCAGCAGGGCTTGCCGGTGTAATCCCTTCGTTCTCCAAGCGGGAAAGAACGAAGTTGTCGATCGGATTGGTAACCCATTTTTTGTTTTTTACCTTTGGGATGTCAGGAGTCGTCACCTTTTGATGTTGCCAAAACGCCTTCGTTTCATCGTTGACTTCTGTTTTGTAGGGGCTGGCATGCTGTTCGGGGCGGGCGGATTCCTGGTCAGTCGGGATCAGCAAACCTTCGTCGATCCATTTGGCTATGATGTCTATTTGATCTTGTGGGAGCTTGCCTTTGGGTGGCATCTCATAGCCGTCATAGTTGAGAGCTTGAACGATGAGGCTTTCCTCTGAATTTCCTGCGATTGCGGCAGGGCCCGAGTCTCCACCGGCCAGGATGTCTTTGCGATTGCCCATGAACAGATTTGCTTTAACGCTGGAGCCGGGGCCGTGACAGGCGAAGCAGTTGTTCAAAAGAATGGGCTGAACCTTTTCGATATAAAACTTAACCTGCTCAGCCGTGAGTTGTTGAGGTGCGTCGTTGTCCTGAGCTATTGAAGGAAGACTGCTAAAAAGAAGTACAGCAATGGTCGTCAGTCTGAAGATCACTTATCTACCTGTCTTGAATTCTATTGGATAACTCCGGTGTCCATAAACTGTAGTTCATGATGAAGTTCGGAACCGCTTAGCGGCTTTTTATCCCAAATTGGTGTGTAACACCTTTTATTATATGGTTAAGTAGGATTGGCTGCTATATCAGCCGGTAATGTTTGGATGTCGCCACGCAGCATCAGGCCTGCTTCAGTACCTCTGGATTTACCAGCCGTTTCGGGGGGGTGCCTTCGAGGACAGCCTTGATATCATTGGCCATCCACAGATGGATAGTGTCAACAGCTTTATGCGTGAGCGATGCCACATGAGGTGCGGACAAAAAGTTGGGGTGACTAAAGATAGGATGTGAGCTATCAACTGGCTCCGGCACAAATACATCAAGACCGGCACCTGCCAGACGGCCATCATTTAAGGCGTCCAATATCGAATCCAAACTGTCAATCGCCTCGCCACGACTCAGGTTCACCAGATAACTTCCATGTTGTAACTGTTGTAGATTACTTGCATTGATCATACCTTCGGTTTCAGGTGTTAGCGTGGTGTGAAGACTGATGTATTTAGATTGTTGGAGTAGTTCCGATAGGGAAACTAAGGAAACTCCTAATTCGTGTGCACGGTCAGCGCTGGCATATGGGTCACAGGCCAGCAACTTCATGTCAAACGGCCCAGCAAGCCGAGCAAGCTGTTGGCCGATATTGCCAAAGCCGATGATTCCAAGAGTTTCTCCTTCGAGGTCGTCATTCATTGAGTCATACCGAGTGTTCCACTGATCAGTTTTCGTTTGACGATCCCAGTAAGGTACGCGTTTGGCAAGCGCTAGAATAAAACTCATAGCTGCCTCTGCTACGGCTCGCGCATTTGCCCCGGGTGTGAACACTACCGGGATTCCACGAGCGGTGGCTGCCTCGATATCAATGTTGTTGATTCCGACGCCGGTTCGCCCAATGACTTTTAGATTGGGGGACGCTTCGATGACGCGGGCTGTGATTTTTGCGACTCCCCGAACGACAAATACTTCTGACTCAGCCGCCAATCTCACGAGTGTCTCTTCGTTGTCATCAGGAGCTACGATTATTTCCCCGTAGGGTGCCAGGATATCGACGGCTGTTTTATCTATTGGTGCAGTGGCGAGTATTTTCATAATGCGGTGTAACGACGTGAATCGCCTTTCGGATGTGTGTTTAATCTTTGTCCTTTGTAATGCTAACAGGATTCCCCACTTAGCAGTAAAGGTAATATAGGTATGGTCGATGAAAACGCAGCAGAACAGTTCCTTGCCTTTATTAGAGAACAAGCGATTTCCCTGGCTTCTAAACATGAAGTGCCATCGACGCGGCAGCAATGGGAGCAACAGTCGAAAGAGATCCGTGTGCGGTTGCTCAAAGCTTTAGGCGGCTTCCCCGCGACCAAATGTAAGTTGAACCCGCAGACGCTTGGGAAGATGTCATTTGACGGTTACACGGTGGAAAAAGTTGTTATCCAGACGATACCCGGAGTCTGGATGACCGCGAATATTTATAGGCCCGACGGGGATGGTCCCTTTCCTGCAGTTCTTTGCGTCCACGGTCACTGGAAGGGAGCGAAGCAGGATCCAACGGTGCAGGCTCGCTGCATAGGCCTCGTGAAGTTAGGTTTTCTAGCCATGGCGGTCGATGCATTTGGGGCGGGAGAAAGGGGAATTGAAGAGCCGCTCGGAGAATACCATGGGGACATGACCGCAGCCACGTTGTATGCGACCGGACGAATGCTGCCGGGGATTCAGGTATACGAAAACACGCGTTGTGCCGATTATTTGCAAAGCCGTGAAGACGTGGAAAGTGATAATCTGGCGATTACAGGTACCAGTGGTGGCGGTAATCAGACAATGTATGCAGGCGCTTTAGAGGAACGGTTTAAGGCGGTGATACCTGTATGCAGTGTTGGCAATTATCAGGCGTATTTGGGAGTGGCATGTTGTATGTGCGAGTTGGTGCCAGGGGCATTGACGTTTGCCGAAGAATGGGGCGTTCTTGGACTCGTTGCTCCCAGGGCACTCATGGTGATCAACGCAACACAAGACGGCATACAGTTTTCTGTAGCAGAAGCGCAAAAGAGTATCGCCGGAGCCTCGGAGGTATTCAAGCTCTTTGACGTTTCAGGAAATATCCGACACGTCACAGTGGAATCTAAGCATGATTACAACCAGCCGATGCGCGAGGCAATGTATGGATGGGTGACGCTGCACTTGAAAGGGGAAGGCGACGGTCGGCCGATTGAAGAGCCCGAAATTGAGACCGTCGACCGAGAGCAGTTGCGTTGCTTTGCTGAAGGCCAGCGTCCGGACAATTTCGTGACAGTACCCTTACTTGCAAAGCGGTTCGCCGAACAGATGATTAAAAAACAGATCAAGCCATTACACCGAGAGCATTGGGAAGCTCAACGCGTTGCCAAACTCGGAATGATCCGGAAGTATGTTGGGAAACAGTCGGGACGAATCGAGGTTTCCGATGAAGTTAAGGTTCACTCATCCGAGCCAGCTGCCAGTTTGAGCTTTGAACTGTCACCGGAGCCCGGGATAAGCTGCGGCCTTAAATGGACGAAGGGTGAGGGGCGGGACTTAGTTATTTCCACCTCATTAGAGGCAACGGGATTGGATGAAGCCGAGTCAGCATGGTGTGTGGATCACGGAATTGATGTGTTGGAAGTAACGCTTCGCGCTACGGGGCCTTATTCCCCTAAAAGTAATAAGATAGGTGACGCCTTAGATCACAACGCCGCCCAATGGGCTGCATGGATAGGCCGCCCGCTAGCAGGGCAATGGGTCAGGGACTTACAGGCCGCACTGGGGTGGGTCGTTGCAACGTACGAAGAGACCCCGCGTGTTACTTTGCTGTCACGGGGGGCAGCTGTGGTTCCGGCCGCATTGGCAACTGCGATGCAGACCCGCATTAGTAGATTTATTGCAATCGATCCGCCGTTGACCCTCGTCACTGATCGACGTTATGGATCGGGGCAAATAGGGGCGATTCTTCCTGGTATGCTCTCTGACTTAGGGGATATCGGCCAGTTGATGTCACTGGTAGCTCCACGGCCTACATGGGTTATTTCAGGCAGGAATATGCAGGGAGAAATCCTGGAGAGGAAAGAGTTGGTTAGTTCCCTATCGTTTGCAGCCTCGATATATAAAGTTTCGGATTCCCGCGAGCTTCACGTTGTCACCGATCAAGGCCGTGAGAATTGGTTGGAATTGATCTTTGGTAAATAATTCCATTTACTCGAAGCGTTTCGCTTTCGTATTATAGTACTAACATGTCGAAGTCCTTTGTGTGAGTTATTCGTTCAATGGCTGTTGTTCAAGAAAGACTATTTCCATCTCGCAGAGACGTTTTGCGAATAGGTGGATTGATGGGCTTGGGGGTTACCTTGTCTGATATGCTCGGAAAAAGGGCTATCGCGGAAGGTGGCTCGACGTTCGGGAGAGCTAAACAGGTGATTATGTTGTTTCTGCATGAAGGGCATCCGCAGCAGGAGACATTTGATCCAAAGCCAAATGGGCCGGAAGACGTTCGTGGGCCATTTAAGGCGATTTCCACTGCTGTGCCAGGAACGCAGTTCTGTGAATTGCTGCCGGGGCTGGCAACTCATGCAGAAAAACTGGCTATCGTTCGTAGTATGACTCACGCAAACACGAATCATGTGCAAGCGTGTCTCCCCGCGCAGACAGGACATAAGCACCCGGAATCAGTGAGATCGCGAGGGGACTTTCCACCCAGCGAAACAGATTTTCCGCCGATCGGAGCAGTCGTTCAGCACCTTCGTCGTAGTCAAAGTAGTTTGCCGGAATGGGTTCGTATCGGACCGTTGATGCGGCGTAGTAATGGCACGACGCTACATGGTCAAACACCTGGCTTTCTTGGATCGGGGCAAGCGAGTTTTGCGGTCGATCAAAAATTACTTGGCGATAATGTAGAAATTGAAGCACTAAAGAAACCAGCAGGTCTGAATGACATTCGTTTAACCGATCGCGCAAATTTGCGGCGTCAGTTCAACCTGCAAACACAAAAACTGCAGGAGTTTGGAGAAACACAGAGGTTATCCCCGTACTTTGAGAAGGCCGTTGCATTGTTGGCAAGCCGAGAAACGAGAGCGGCTTTTGATTTATCGCAAGAACCCGAGCGTTTGCGAGAGGCTTACGGTGAAACTGAATTTGGCCAACGTTGCTTACTTGCACGCCGACTTGCTGAGGCAGGTGTTCCGATGGTCAATGTAAGTTATTGCCATACGCCTTCCGGTTCCTGGGATACGCACTCTCAAAATGCTAAGAAAATGAAGGAGAGTCTCGCACCAACACTCGATCAGTCGGTTTCGGCTCTGTTAACCGACCTCGATCAAAGGGGCATGATGGACGAAACTTTGGTTGTGATTAATGCCGAGTTTGGACGGACTCCCAAAATCAATAAGAATCAGGGGCGAGACCATTGGCCGTTTGTTTACTCGTTGGTGCTGGCCGGGGCCGGTGTACAGGGGAGTGCAGTTTATGGCAAATCTGACAAGTCGGCCGCTTATCCGATGGAAAATCCTCGTGACCCGGCTGATATGGCAGCAACTATTTATCACTTGCTCGGAGTTAATCCCGAAACGAGAATTTACGATGCCGCGCAGCGGCCGCATTCTTTGGTTGTTGGTAAACCGATTGTTGAGTTACTGGCGTAACTCCAATTCGATGAGTCGAACGTCCATGATGGCTACTTTGGCCTTCTTGATCGGTCGAATATCCAGGCTGTAAACCCCTGGTTCATTGAATGTGAGTTGGCCAATTGTACGTGGCTTAAAATTCTGAAAGTGCCCAGTATCTTCAACAGTGAATTTAATCGTTTGGTCATTGGAGATGATTGCCACATTGCTACCGCCGTGACCTTTGCCGCACCCCTGATGAATGGTTAGGTCATAGGTTCCAGGAGTTTCTACGTAGACCCTCCAGCGGCACCAGTCTTCAGGGTTTACCCAGTACCCAATCGTGTTTTTATGAGGCTGCGGTTCAAACCGCAGTTTTTCTCCATATGTCTCTGCGAAATGAGCGTTGAGGGTAATCGTGGCCCGTCCCTGTTGCGCTACAACACTAGGCAATGCTCCGTGAACGGCCGGGTCGAGCAATTCCATAATCACCTCTGCGTTAGGGGCCGTCCCGGCAGGGATATCGATGTTCCAATGTTCAATTTCCGGTGTGACTTTAAGAGGAGTTTTGTCGGGATCGCCTTTGATATAAGTGAGACCAATACGAGCGTGATAACGAGGTATCGAAATCCTGCCGTTAACCCGGCTGCTCGTGGAAAGTAACAGGTGATCGTGATGATTTGTGATGTCGGTCGCATCTTTGCCATGTTGGAGGTTGCGAGGTGCTAAGTCCCTGTTCAAATCGCTGGAAAACAGACGGGCTGCATCATCTGCCAGGGGATGGATCCAGGGTGAATTGTTCCAGCACCCATGCAATCCGAATCGGTAGACGTGCAGGCGAGACGAGATCCCGTGCTTTGCCAGTGCTTGCCGTGAAGCGCTGTTACGATCCGGCAGGTCATGTTCTCCCAGTAGAAAGTGAATTGGCGGTGTGTGGGAATTAATGTGGTAGAGGGGAGATGCAAGCTTGTAGGTTGCAGGGGCCTGATCGACGGTTTTGCCAATCCATTTGTTGGAATTAGATAATTCCGGTTGTTGGCGACTGCGTTCTGCGACTGGACCGGTGAGCAAATCCAGTGGACCTGCCAAAACAATTGCCGATTGTAATGTTGAATTGAAATCGGTGTAGTCTGTTCCAAGTAGCTCAGGCTTACCCGTCGAAGTCGCCATCAGGCCGACTAGGTGCCCACCCGCAGATCCTCCGATGGCACCGATTCTGCTGGGATCAATGTGATAATGCTTGGCCGATTTCCTTAGGAAACGAATGGCTGTGTTGCAATCTTGGATTGCTGCTGGAAAAAGAGCTTCAGTACCAAGGCGGTATTCAACGGCGGCAGTTATGAAACCGTATTGTGCGAGATAGCGAGCGAGAGGATGGAATTTGTCTTTGCTCCCTTTAAGCCAGCCACCTCCGTGAATGACGAGTATTGCTGGAGCATTCTTTGCCGTTTCGGGCTGGAAGATATCCATGTGGAGTTGTCGGTCACCTACAGTCGTGTAAACGACGTCCTCATGGATCTGAAGGTTGTCATTGGTGGAGACTACTTTTGCTGCCGGCTGTTGGATGAGCCCGCGTTGTTTCAACTCTTTGGTGACCTGAGACCGTAATTCCGAGCTTGTTTGTGCCATAGTCGAACTGATGTTGGCGACGGTGGCAAGCAAAACAAGCAGTAGAATTCGATGATAAGTAGGCATAGTATCTTCCCGGCAGCGGAGTCGTTATTTCTTAATGAAGTAAGCTGGTAGTATACTAAAGTTGTAAAGAGATGTGTTTCGGAGAGCTAAAACGTGGAGTGTTTAGTGTTTGGGAAAATGAAACCTGTCGTTTCATCCTGCATTCTGGTATTTGCTATTGCGGTCGCTCCGTGTGTAGCAGACGAGGGGGAATATGATGCGACGTCTTTAGAGGCGTTGCGTTCCGGAATGCCAGACCCGGCTATCGTTGAAGCCAGAGATGGGTCCGGGTATTACGTTTATACGACAGGTCACGGTGTTAAAGTTTTTCATTCCACGGACTTGAAGTCATGGGACCTAATAGGGTCTGTATTTGACCGGCATGTACCGGAATGGGCCGAGGACGCAATTCCGGGGTGCGATGGGATTTGGGCACCCGATATTCGATATTTTAATGGTCGATATCATCTCTATTACAGTGTTTCCACTTTTGGCAGCCAACGAAGTCTAATCGGTTTGGCAACCACTAAGTCGGTTAACCCAAGCAGCAAAGACTACAAGTGGGTAGATCAGGGGCTGGTCATAGAGTCGTTTCCGGAAAAAGATGATTTCAATGCGATTGATCCAGCTGTTTTTACAGACAGTACGGGAAAGGCCTACCTCTATTGGGGATCCTACTGGTCAGGCATCAAGGGAATAGAGATCAATTCTCAGACTGGTAAGCCTCATGAATCTATGAGGTCAAGCCTTAAATATGAAGCATTGGCACAACGAACCAGCACAGGCTTTCCTACCAATATTGAAGCACCATATGTTGTTCAACACGGTGATTATTTCTACCTTATGGCGTCATGGGATTTTTGCTGTGCCGGCACGGATAGTACTTACAAGGTAGTTGTCGGTCGTAGCGAGAGTGCATTAGGGCCGTTCGTGGATCGCAAGGGGCTGTCGATGAATGAAGGAGGCGGTGAAGTTGTTCTGGCAAGCGATGCACGATGGCGCGGCCCCGGACACAACAGTTTTCTTCAAACTGATAGAGGAGATTTTCTAGTGCACCATGTTTACGATAGTGAACAAGTGCGGAAGGGAAGAATTCTTCAGATTCGTAAAGTGAAGTGGACAAGAGATGGCTGGTTTAACGTGGGTAATCCTCTATTAGATTCTCAAGCAACTCAGCGAAACAGGAAAACGTTGTCACCTTTGGTGGGATCATGGACCCATGTAGTAAACCAGCGAGATACTTATCACATTTTTTTAGAGGCCTCTGGGGAGATCTCTGGAACGGCAGGCGAATCCTTTTGGACGCGGGAAGGACGAAAGTTAATAATGAAGTGGGTTGACCCACAAGCACCAAATGGTGCATGGGTCGATGAAGTGAAATTAAGTCCGAATGGAAAGGCATATTACGGTAAAAACCAAAATGGGACTATCATTGAGGGAACCATGCGGTTCAATAAATGATGGTGTAGGCGTTTATAGGCGGTAGAGATGGCAATATCTTTTAAGTGTGCAAGTTGCGGCAAGCGATATGAAGTGGGTGACGAGCTTGCCGGGAAAAAAGGCAAGTGTTCCTGTGGGGCAGTGTTTCAAGTTCCTACGGGTGGCGCGAGCGCACCCCAGCAACCCGCAACTCCAAATCCTCAGGTGCGCCAACAGTCTGTCGCACCTCAGCAACAACAAGTGCCACAGCAGCCAGCGCCTCAGCCGTCCGGAGCAAATCCATTACAACCTATGACGCCAATGACCCCAGCAGCCGGCCAGGCACCGGCACCTCAGCCTGGTTTGCCGCAAACTGGCATGCCACAGCAGGGGATGCCAGGTCAGATGCCCATGGGAGGACTGCCACAGCAGGGGATGCCAGGTCAGATGCCCATGGGAGGCCTGCCTCAGCAGGGGATGCCGGGTCAGATGCCGATGGGAGGGATGCCGCAACAGGGAATGCCTGGTCAAATGCCGATAGCCGGTAACGCCTACGCTGCCCCTCAGGCGATGGGGATGCAAAGGCCAGCGAGTGGTCCAGTAAATACTGGTATTGCCAGAGCAGCCGGGCACATTCATTTTTTCAATGCGTTGGTCCTGGGCGGGATTTACGCTTTAGGGTTGTTGTTTGCGGTGTTGCTCGCACTAATAGCGCCCACGAATCCGATGGCCGGTCCGCCATCGGGCTTTGTTGAGTTCCTTGGCCGCATTGCGGTAGTTTTCGGCGTGATTTTCATGATTGTCACGTGGCTGGCACCATTGGTTTCGATAACAGCGCAATGGATGTTTATTACTGTTCCTAGTCATGCGGGCAAAGTTTTAGGAATCGTTGCTGGAAGTATCTCATCGGTGTGTTATCTCCTTTTTGTGATATTTGCGACAACTGGAGACGGGCCATCACCGGCGCTTGCCTACCTCATGCTTTTGGCGCTCATGGGATGGTGGGTGGTTCATCATTTGTCACTATGGAAATGTGCAGCTGCTTACGGTGACCGGGAAGGTGCTAAATCGGCGATTATTTCCTGTATCGTTTTTCCAGCTGGCGGTATTCTGTTTATTATTCTGGTCGTTATTATCGGTGCTTTCGCGGATACCGCGTTTAGCATGTCAAACCCCAGGGCATTGTTGTCAGGAGGTGGAGATGCAGCGGCTAAAGGTATCACGATTCTAATCTTGCTGTATTTGCTAGCTTACGTGTGTCTAACTACCTTCTTCTACTCGAAGACGATGAATGCGATTCGTACTTGTGTACGATAGTCACTACTGATATCCGATTTTTCGTCCTCTCCCTTCCTACATTTCGCTACAGCAATCGTCGCGTTGTTTCGGTAGGATAATGCTTGCACATTTTGGGTAACCGTATCGTGACGACCAGGGAGATAGATTAATGGCAGGCAGTCTTGGGAAGAATAAGGGGTTTGTAAACTTAAACATCCTACAGGCATTTGGGGCTGCTAATGATAACCTGTTCAAGCAGATCATCATGCTGGGGGTCGCTACCGGTGGAATCTGGAGTCTTGAATTAGGGAAGGGGGGCCAGGCCACCATTTCCTTATTGTTCTCTCTGCCGTTTATTCTCTTCGGTGGTTTTGCTGGCCAATTCTCAGATAAATACAGCAAAAGGAACGTTGTTATTTTCGTAAAGATGTGGGAAGTCATGCTGGCGGCAGTTTGTATTGTTGCCCTCGCTTCGGGGAATTTCCGACTTTCACTATTCTGTGTCATCATGCTCGGGGTGCAGAGTACTCTATTCTCACCGGTCAAGCTTGGGATCATTCCGGAGTTGGTCGAATACAAACAAATCACCAATGCGAATGGGACCTTGGGGATGGTCAGCAACATTGCCATCATCCTGGGCACGGCTATTGCGGGGGTTTTTTCTGACCAGTACAAACCGGCCTTTCTGGGGAATGATCTGCTGTCGCCCGAAGTGTCTGGGGAGGAAAAACTGGCGATTGAGCAAGGGATAGAGCAGGTTGCCGAAGCGACTTGGCTTTATATTCCGGGGATTACCATTTTGATCCTTGCAGTGATTGGCTTGTACTGTGCCTTTCAGCTACCAAAACTACCGGCGAAGAACCCTGATCTCAAACTCAGTTTCAGTTTTCGCGGGTTCTTCGGTGTGTATGTGGAGCAATTCATGGCCAATTTGGGTAAACCGTTACTAGCGGTGACGGGGGCCTTTTCGGCTTTTTTCATCATTGCGGGAATCGCGTTATTGAACATTTCTGAGTATGCACAGTACCTCCATGTATCGGATACGCTTGCATCGGCACAGGGAGCGTTTTTGTCAGTTGCCATTGGGATAGGCGGTGTGTTTGTTGGACTAAAAAGTCGCGAGAGTGTGCGGCCTCGGTTCGTTTTAGTGGGCGGCATTGGAATGGTCGTGGGTTTTACGATCCTCGGCTTTCTTCCCAGGAACTACTGGCTAGTGGTGGCCGTGCTTTCTATGTCTGGCTTCTTTGCCGGTTTGTACATGATACCGCTCCAGTCGCTGTTGCAAATTTTGACGACGGACGAGAACCGCGGACGTTTTATAGGACTGTCCTCGATGTTGACCATGGTCGGCTTTGTCTGCGGAAACTATCTGTTCAAGTTCGGCAGTAATAATTTTGGCGAACATGCCGCGGCGCGCACCTACTTATTATGTGCCGCCGTAGCAGCCATTATGCTTATTCCATTGTCGATGCGATGGGTACCATGGTTCCAGAGAACAATCGATGAAATGGCGGTTCAGGAATTAGAGAATCAAGACAGATCGCAGGATGAAGGTATGGCTACACAGCACGCGGGTGATGAATC
Organism: Planctomycetaceae bacterium; assembly: GCA_002717145.1. Lineage (GTDB taxonomy): Bacteria > Planctomycetota > Planctomycetia > Pirellulales > Pirellulaceae > UBA721. Next base: position 51,123 of record PBCP01000006.1, read on the forward strand.
TTTCTAAAAAAGATGTTGAATTTGGCATGGTAGAAACGGCCTTCTTTTAGTCTCACTCTCAATTCTTTCTGTCCATGGAATGGATGTGATGAAAGTGGGCCTGTAGGAAACTGTTTGGTGCAGCCAATCAGATTTTGTAAGATAGGAGGGCTCGGGTTGATAATTCATGAAAAACCACAATTGAAAGTGAGACACGAAGATGAGTGACGGCCAGCTTCCTGCAGATGCAGAGAACCCGTATGCCCAGCCAACAATAGCGGAAGTACAGGCGCAGCCGACCAGTGTTGACTATACCAATCCGGTCTATCATCAGAGTCAATACGTGATCAGACGTAAGGTTTTTAAGATATTCGGTGCTGCGTTCCATATATACGATTTACAGGGGAATCTTGCATTTTATTCGAAGCAAAAGGCCTTCAAACTGAAGGAAGATATCCGGGTTTATGGTGATGTAGAGAGGACCAGTGAATTACTTTGCATTAAAGCGAGAGGTATTCTGGATTTCGGGATGACGTACGATGTGATTGATTCGACGACACAACAGGTGGTTGGCTCGCTTCAACGCAAGGCTTGGAAGTCTTTTCTGCGAGATAGCTGGACCATTTTGGATTTCAATGACCAGGAGGTGGGAACCATCCAGGAGGAAAGTGGAGCGTTGGCGATTTTGCGTCGTTTTATCGGCGGTTTCTTTGCGCAGTTGGTGGCTCCTCAAAAGTTCGTTGGTTACATTGGCGACTTCCCAGTTTTAGAATTTTCACAGAATCGCAATCCTTTTGTCCAGAAAATCCAATTGGATTATGGTCCGGACGTCAATGGATTATTAGACCGTCGACTGGGGATCGCTGCAGCGGCATTGTTGTGTGCCATAGAAGGACGTCAGAATTAGTAATGGCTTTGATTCAGGTTTCCTGTTCCCATTGCAGCGAGACGTGGGATGTATCGAAAACTAAGAGGGGGGGGCACGTTAATTGCCCAGCCTGTGGTGTGTTGGTTCCCGTGAAAGGAACCTCTGACTCAAAGCTTTTCTACGGCCTATTAATTCTGGGGGTGCCTCTAACACTAATCGTACTAATTGTCGGTGGTGCTGTGCTTTTCTTTCTTTACTGGAGTTTTATGCGTCTAATAAACCCATGATGGCTTTCTAGTTTTAGGGGCTGTATCGCTTTGGTGGTATCGGTAGCGGTAAGTTAAAGTTGAGGTGTTCGAATGTCTAATGGTAAAAATGAAAGCCCTCTTATCCCGCCGGATAGGTTGCCAGTTGACGCCAGAGCCATGCCTGTCGATAAATCTAATCCGTATGGTGTGGGAGTCTCGGCTGCTTCGGAAGGCTCGCCGGAACCGGATGGCCTTGCTAAATATCAAAATCTGCGGACTGGCATGGTTCTAATTATATCCAGCCATTTTGTGCATGTTTCAATGGTACTGCTGATGATGTATATCGTCTTTAGCATGATGAGTCTTGGCGCTTCGATTGGCTCTTTAGGAAGTGAGCAGGGGGCTGATGTCGGAGGGGAAATCGGAGGGATTGTCGGAGCCGCACTTGCTAGCTGTTGTGCATGGTTTTTCCTAATTGTGTCCGGCCCCCTCAATTTTATCGGCGGTTGCCTTGGCTTTAGTGTTCCCGATATCACAGGTGCAAAATCTAAGATAACAGGAAGCGTCATCTCGAGCGGTCTGGCGATTCTTGGTTGGATCGGTTTGTTTATGGCGCCTGAAATGGCATTGTTTGATTCTGGTATAGGTTTTTTTATGTACTGCGCCGTGCTTTTGATTTTGGTGTTTACAAGTCACGCATTTTTTGTATGGGCATTAAATGACATTGGGGTCTATTTGGGCCGCCGGGATGTTTGCTCTATGGGCTTTGCGACTGTCGCGGTCAGTGGATTATGCTTTCTTCTTATCTTGGCTGGTTTTGGAATGCTTTTCAGATTAGAGGGATGGGAAGATTCGGCTATACCAGGTTCGTCGTCAGGCATGTGGCTCTTGGCAGGTGTCTTGGCGCTTTGCTGGTTAGGGATGTATATTCGCCTGCTATTTGTTTCGATGAATTCCCTTAAATCAGGTCGCCCGCCACGAGTTCCAATGCAGGCGCAGCCAATACAGCCTTTCCCGGCGGACGTGCCTGTTGCGCAAACACCTACTCGCAAAGGCTGGTAAGAAATGCTTGTTTTGGGGACAACTAATCCCAACAAAATTAATGAATTCTCACGATTGCTTAATGGTGTGCCGTTATGTGGTTTACATGATCTCGATTGCTCCGTTGAAGTAAGAGAAACCGGCTCAACTTATAAAGAAAATGCAGCGTTAAAAGCTCGAGCCTACGCTCAGGCTACAGGGCATTGGGTTTTGAGTGACGACACTGGTCTGGAGGTGCCGGCTCTGGACGGAGCGCCCGGAATCTATTCCGCGCGTTTTGCCGGAGAACACGCGACTGGGGCTGAGAATGTCTCGAAGTTGTTAGGCGCTCTCGAAGGCGTTGAGCAGAGGCAGGCCAGTTTTCACTGCGCATTGGCATTATCGGATCCGGGAGGGAGAATCGTTTTAGAATCAACAGGTCGGTTGGACGGGCGTATTCTGACCGAGCAGAAGGGCATTGGGGGCTTTACTTATGACTACGTTTTTTTTGAGCAGAAATCGGGTTGTACACTCGCTGAAATGCCCTCGTTTGCAATAGACAAATTAAGTCATCGAGCCCAAGCAGTGATAGCGATTAAAGAGAAGCTGTTAGAACAATTCCGTGATTAGAGAATGGCCAAAGGGTCTCGGTCGTGCTCTAAAGTTCCACGCGTTATTCCCACACGATTCATCGCGTTGAGAGATTTCCAAACCTGAGTCCCGGTGCGAGAACCGTGGAGCAGACCCTGATACTGTTCAAATAGATTTTCGATCTGAGCACGGGTTGTTTCTCTCAATAACTCCACTCGAAAGTTCGATATACCCAATTCGATCAATTCAGGTACCATTTCGGCTGCACTTTGTGCCTGAGAATTGAACAGGGTGTTGCGGCACCCAACGTCGGCATGAAGCGGATGAAGAGCGCCCGTGCGATCGCGAAGCTCTACCTGATGGAAATCACACGGTCTGCCACAATTGGTCTTATCCGTTCCGGGTGAGAGAACACTGCAAAACACACAATGTTCCATATGGAACATTGGCATGTGNTGATGAACAACGATTTGTAGGTGTCTGGGGTCACAATGTTTAACGAGCATCTCTAGCTGGTCCCGATTCAGGTCGTATGATGGTGTGACGAGCTCGGCACCCATCGATCGGATGATTTCAACGGTGATTTGATTTGTTGCGTTCAGGGAAAAGTCAGCGATCAAGGGGAACTTGTCTTTGAAGTATTCAACTCCACTAAGGTTTCTAACCAGAATGCCATCGGGAGACTGCTTCTCGAGGGACCTGAAGATACCCATCTCCCCCGGTTTTTGGATGCGCGGAGTGGCTAGATAGAGTTCGAAATCAGCATCACGGCCGATCGCGACTGCCTCACGGTATTCGCGAATATCCTGAAAGTCACAATAAACGGTGGCTACGTCGAGTGCTGTCAGATAGCTTAACTGATCTTTGTCTCGGGCCAGAAAGCTAAGCTTGGCGTCGGTTACGTCCTTTGGTGATTGGAAGGGGCCTTGGTCAAGGTAGTCATGGTGAATGCTTCTGCGTGCCGAGCGTTCCACCATTGATTTATCAAGTTCAGTTACGAGTTGCTTACGTAATTTCCCCAGAACGCTTAATGGAACCATGGGGTTTCCAGATAGCTCAGTTGAACAAACGTCCAACTGATAGCGTGTGTTCCCTAATCGCCCCAGTTGTTCGCTTACCTGCTCAGGCGTGAGTGGATGCTTGAGAGCCTGGGCAGGTAGATGGGTGGATTCAATAGTGAATTTACGATGGTTAGGAACGACAGCTGTAACCGAAACTGGTTGTCCAACACGGACTTTTACTTTCAAGGAGACTGGAACTTTACGGCGAGGGTGTTTNGCCTGATAGGTTTTTTTAAGAGCCTTGGTGAGAGCCGGGTCATCTGTTTTCCAAAATCTCAAATTCGAATCTAGAAGTTGGAAGTTGATTGCATCGCGCATAAATCGCAATTCGACTTCTCCCGGTGGAATCTCGCCTTTAACAAGTTTGCCGTTTTCGAGAATTTCAAAGATGCGGCCACCTTGCTCTTCGTCTTTGGTGCGATCCCCGTCAAAGACAACGCCATCCCCCGCTTTCAAGGGGATCGTGGTTTTGCAAAAAACACCACGGGGAGATATCTTCTGTATTTGTCCTGCAAAGACTCCTCGTTTCGATGAGCTTAACGCCGGAACTAGTTGTTTGTGGTTATTGCCGTTTAGCCAACCCGGCGAGAATCCTCTGGAAAAGGAAAGTTCCATGGCGCGGATGTCCGAAGTTGTAAGCGTGACCTTCTGTTGAGAGACAGCCTGGTCAATTGCTTTACGATAGTGTTGCGTGATGTTGGCAACATATTCAGGGGTCTTGAGTCTCCCTTCGACCTTTAACGAGATGACACCAGCCTGGATAAGTTGAGGGATTAGCTCGAATGCTGCAAGATCCTGCGGGCTTAGCAGATATTTCTGATCCTGTAGGTCGACTTCGTTGCCATCACAGATTATTTCATACGGCAGCCGGCAGGCCTGGGCGCATTGACCACGATTCGCACTTCTGCCTCCCAGTGACTCACTTGTCAGGCACTGTCCGCTATAGGCTACACAAAGAGCACCATGGACGAATGCCTCGAGTGGCATTTGGGTTTTTGCGTTTATGTTGGCAATTTCCCTTACCGATAGCTCGCGGCCCACAACTACTCGTTCCACGCCCATTTCGAGCAGCGGGTCTATTGTTTCAGCACTNGTCATCGTCATTTGTGTAGACGCATGGATCGGTAAGTCAGGNCAAATGGTGNTGACCATGTGAAGTAGGCCTAGATCTTGAATGAGGACCGCATCAACACCGGCGTCATTGATGGTTCTTACAATGGTTTCACATTGTTTTAATTCTTCAGGGAAGACGAGTGTGTTGAGAGTCACATAGCCTTTGACGTTGGCGCTGTGTAGCAGATCCATGCATCGCTGGAGTTCTTGGACGTTGAAATTAGCTGCACGAGCTCGCGCATTGAATCCGGTGTCCAGGCCAAAATAGACGGCATCAGCTCCATTTTCGATGGCGGCCTTCATGCAGTCGTGGTTTCCTGCAGGTGCTAGAAGTTCTGGTTTGAAAGAAGTTTTGCTCAACGTACCTTAGCCTGTTCTTATGTCTTTTAATTATCGCTCATAATATTGCGATCGTTCGTATTCTTTTCATTTACTTTTCGAGTCGTAGCTAAACGACGCGGTCGATACTCCGTGTGACGAGTGTTCTCGAGGAATATTTAGTGAATATGTCACTTATTACTCAATGTGCTGCTTGTTCAAAACAGTTTCAGGCTGATCTCGCTTACGCAGGTGGTGATTTCATACACTATATTGAGGTAACAGTTAATTATCACGGGCGACGTAGAGATGAGAATAACGGGATTAACTACTTACCGAAGATACATCGAGTTAAAAGATTCGCATAAAATGCGATCCGCTTTAGGAGTCAACAATGGCAATGAATTCGTTGTCTTGAAGTTGCATACAGATCAGGGGATTGATGGCCTGGGGGAAGCAACCATTACTGTGCGATGGAGCGGCGAAGTCCCGGCCGGTTGTGAACAGGTGTTGAATGACGTTTTGCAACCAGCGGTGACAGGCCTTGAAGTTGGTGATTTTGCAGAATTAAATCGTCGTATGGATGCTGTCTGCAGCAGGAATTGGTTCGCCAAGAGCGCCATCGAAATGGCATGCTGGGATATTCTTGGTAAGGCGCAGGGCAAGCCTGTGTTTGAGTTGCTCGGNGGGGCCGTCCGGCCCTTAAAATTTGAAAATAGGTTTTCGATGGGAGCCTATACAGAAGAACATGCACGGCGGCGTGCTGAAGAGCTCGTCNGNTGGGGGTTCAATACGATCAAGGTCAAGGTTGGTACGGTTCCTGAACAGGATGTGGCGAGGGTACGTGCTGTGCGGGAAGTGATTGGATTCGATCTGGATCTGGTGATTGATGCGAATTGTGGCTGGGATGTTGAGACGGCGATCGCTTGTGTTCAGCAACTGGAAGACTGTCGCTTAGATCTTGTAGAGCAGCCTACTCCCGATGGAGATTACCACGGGATGGCTAGATTGCGACGTGAAACCGGAGTGAAAGTTCTTGCGGACGATATCTGTNTTGACTTAGCTCATGCTCGGGCACTAATTGAACATGACGCTTGTGACGCGATTAGCGTGTACCCTGGTAAGAACGGAGGAATTAGCCGGAGCCTGGAAATTCTAGATTACGCGGCACAACACGGTGTCGCCTGTTCGATTGGGTCCAATCTTGAATGGGATATAGCGATTAGTGCTATGGCTCACCTCGTGGTTGCTCATCCGAATATGAAAATTGACGAGTTTCCGGGAGATGTCTTAGGGCCCAGCTATTATGTGGAGCGGGTGGTTAGCCAACCGGTCGAAATTGACGAGCCTTTTACCACGGCTCCGTCTGGCCCGGGGTTAGGAGTAGGTGAGTTGTTGGTGTAATAAAAGTGCTGTAAGGTAACATCAAGCTTCTCCAATTTTCAGAGACCTAAATAAGTTACGAGGATAGTATATGGCTACGGCAGAGACGGCATTGGAAATGAAAAACAATCAATTGTTTATCAATGGTCAGTGGGTAGACGGAGAAACGGCCAATACTTACGACGTCATCAATCCTGCAACCGAAGAGAGTCTTGCCACGATTTCGTATGGGACGCGTAGTGATGCGAGACGAGCGTTGGAAGCAGCTCAGGCAGCCATGCCAGGCTGGCAGAGTCTGACCGTGTATGACCGCGCGGCTCGTCTGAAGAAACTCGCAGACTTGATGCGAGGGCGGTGTGATTATCTGGCAGTTGCGTTAACGTTGGAGCAAGGCAAGCCGCTCGCGGAATCTCGTGGCGAGATTATGGCTTCTGCAGCAACGTTTGAGTGGTTTGCCGAGGAGGCAAAACGGGCATACGGGAGAACGATTCCCGCGAGTGCGCCGAACAAACGTATATTTACCGTTCGTCATCCGGTGGGTGTCGTTGCAGCGGTCTCGCCCTGGAATTTCCCGATTGTACTGCAGGCCAGAAAGCTTGGCCCCGCACTCGCTGTTGGCTGTACAACGGTATCTCGTCCTGCCAGTCAAACACCACTGAGCCTTATTCGGTTGTTTGAATTGATGGAAGAATGTGATTTTCCACCAGGCGTCGTTAATCTGTTGATGGGGCCTCCCGCAGAATTGATGGACGAGTTTATGGAGAACCGTATTTGCCGTAAGATTTCGTTTACGGGTTCCACTGAGGTTGGCAAGGAGTTGATCCGAAGGTCTGCAGATCAGGTTAAGCGACTCAGTCTTGAATTAGGCGGTCACGCACCGGTGATCATCTTTCCGGATGTTGATATTGAGGCCGTTGCAAAAGCTAGCGTTATTGGAAAGTTTCGAAATAACGGCCAAGTGTGCATTTGCCCGACACGCTTCTACGCCCAAAAGAGTGTTCAATCTGAGTTTGTGGAAGCTGTTGTGGAAGAGACTCGGAAGTTGGTCCTCGGCAATGGCATGGATGAGGGCGTACAAATCGGCCCGATGTTTGAGAAGCGGGGTGTTGAGAAGACGGATCGTATCGTAGCCGATGCCACCAGCAAAGGTGCAAGCTGTTTGCTGGGGGGGAAGAGGCCCGACCAGTTTGAAAAAGGGTTCTTTTATGAGCCGACCGTGCTTACGAACGTGACTACGGATATGGCGATCATGACCGAGGAGCCTTTTGGGCCAATTATGCCTATTCTGGATTTTGATGATATTGAGGAAGTCATTGCAAAGGCTAATGACACGGAATATGGTTTGGCGGCTTATGTATTAACAAACGACCTGACCGCAGCGTTTAGGATGGCCGAAGGATTGGAATTCGGAACCATCGGAATCAATGATCCCGTGCCAGCCACTCCTCAGGCACCGTTCGGAGGCTTAAAAGAGTCCGGTATGGGCCGTGAAAATGGTATTGAAGGTATGGATGCCTATCTGGAAACGAAAAATGTTTCCGTCATCCTGCAGTAGTACTACACAATCGCTGTTTCAATGGTATTTGCCTGCGTTAGAGTTTGGTAAATGACGCAATACCGTTCAGTGAGTGATATGAGTTTAGCAACAGTTTCAGCGTCACTATCGGTATCGAGCTCAAAAATGAGTCGCAGGTCTTTAAATCCGACAGGCGAATCCCGATCCACTCCAAGGGTGCCCTTGAAATCAAGATCTCCTTCTGCTGTGATGGTGCCGTTGTTGACGGTGATTCCCATTGATAGTGCGACGGCAGAAAGGGTCACACCAGCACAACCAATGAGGGCCTCGAGCAACATGTCGCCGGAGCACGCCATACTGCCGTCTCCACCCGCCGCCTCATGTAGGCCGGCATTGACAGGGCCGGCATGTGTAGGAACTTTAATCGCAATGTTTGTCTGATCGATTTCCCCGGAAACTCTCATTGTGAGAATGCCAGAAGTAGGGGTTTCAGTGTATTGCTGCTTGAGAGGGGCTTGGCGGCTGCGTAAAGTTTCTAGATCCATGCGGCTTTTAGTGTGCTTGAGATATGTAAGAATAGAATTAGGTTCAACTTTGATTAGTACCATGACAGGAACAGACTATGCAATCCCCTACGATAAGTTATCTGACGAAAGTCCAGTTTGGTGCAGGTGCGCTGTCGGATTTAGCCGAGGTGATGGCAAATGTGGGAATCACCCGCCCTCTAGTTGTTACCGACCAACCGCTTGTCGAGCTCGGGTTTGTGGCAAAGCTTGGCTTGGCGGACCCGATAGTTTTTGCAGACATTCAATCCAATCCGACAGAAAGCTCGGTTCTGAAAGGGCTAGAGTCATATCGGGAGCATGGATGCAATGGATTTATCGCGCTCGGAGGTGGGTCTCCGATTGATGCGGCCAAGGCAATGGCCATTCTGGCAACCCACGACATTCAGCTCGAGGATGCCGCGTATATCCGAGGTGGGCTAGATAGGATTACTTCGGAAATGCCTCCGCTCATTGCAATTCCAACCACAGCCGGTACAGGTACTGAAGTGGGGCGTGGTTCATTGGTGACCATGGCTAGCGGGCAAAAGCTGGCAATCATTAGCCCGCACATCATCCCTAATTGGTCAATTGTCGATCCGGAATTGACATTAAATCTTCCCCCAACGCTTACCGCGGCGACAGGAATGGATGCATTGAGTCATTGTATCGAGACAGCGATTAGCAGAGTCTTTAATCCGGTCGCTGAAGGTATTGCATTGGATGGTTTGAAACGGGGCTGGGATAACCTGAAGATTGCGTTTGAGAACCCGTTTGATATTGCCGCTCGGAGCGAGATGATGATGTGTGCAATGCAAGGTGCATTGTCTTTTCAAAAAGGCCTGGGGTTAGTACATTCTATCAGTCATCCGCTTGGCGCTTTACAGCAGCGAGCCCTGCACCATGGCACCCTAAACTCGGTTCTTATGCCTCATGTGTTGCGTTTTAATGAGCCTGATTGCCGCCTTGTGTTGGGCAAAATTGGCGAAATGCTGGGGATTACCGGTGGGGTTGATGGAATTTCTCAGGCGTTGACGACTTACAGCGACTCGATGGATCTTCCGTTGTCTTTATCAGCAATGGGAGTGGAGGACGAGGATCTGGTCGGGATTGAACCTCTCGCGGTTGCAGATCACTGTAGTTTGACTAATCCCAGGGACGTCACCGAAGAAGCTGTTGCGGAAGTACTAAAGTCGGCATTTTAATAGCTAGTCGACGACGAAAATTAACAATTGGTGTTTATATTTCACAAGTCAGCGCTATAATATCCTCGACATGAGGGTGATTTCCCGTATTTTCAAAGACATGGTATGTAGAGGCAGATGTTGATGTTACGAACAGTGATTGTCGGATTACTTTTGTTTGTCGCAGTTTCTGACGGGTTGGCACAGGGCAAACCCCCTGCGGGAGCCGTTAAGAAGAGGCCAACGCCGAAACCGAACGAGATTAAATCGAAACTTCCTGCAGCTTTTAATACCACGCCGAATGTAAACTTGCCGGTGAAGCCGGTTAAAGCCGAGCAGATTGCTAAAGTACGGTCCAGTGCAGCACGCGTGGATGAATTAATTGACGCTAAGCTAAAAGCAGAAGGGCTCGAGCCAAATCCGGAAATCGACGACGCTCGATTTGTCAGGCGGGCCTATTTGGATATAACCGGCCAGATTCCGAGCGGCCGTGATGCCTATTTGTTCGTGCGATCGACGATTGGAAATAAGCGGGAAGTCTTGATCGACTACCTGCTGAACTCGGTAGGCTACTCGAGCCACATGTTTAATTACTTGGCAGATACGTGGCGTATTGTGGATAAGTCCACGAACAATACTTACATACGCCCCTGGGCAGATTGGGTAAAACGTAGTCTGCGGCAGAACAAACCATATGATGTTATGGTTCGTGAGATGCTGATTGCCGATGGTCAGGTTTTCGACAATCCAGCCGTGGGGTATCGTCTACGGGATGTTGGTATGCCGCTGGATCACCTGAACAACACCGTACGAGTTTTTCTTGGTACCCGGATTGGATGTGCTCAATGCCACGATCATCCGTTTGATAAATGGACACAAAAGGAGTTTTATCAATTAGCCGCGTTCGAGGGCGGGATGAAAACTCAGCTTCCTCGCGGACAATACGCGCAGGTCAATCTGAAAAAATATATGGAAGAGGTAGGTGAACGAAGTCGTGAAGCGAATCGCATGCGTCAAATTGAACGGTGGAATCGCTATGGTGTTATGGAAACTTCAACGAGTTTGAAGTTCCCTCATGATTATGCCTATGACGATGCGAAACCAAATGAGGCTGTCCTGCCAGAGATCCTCTTTGGCAAGAAACCGTCATTACCAGAGGGTGCATCGCGACGGCAGGTTTATGCTCATTGGATGACGTCCAGAGACAATCCGCGATTTACCCGAACGATTGTGAATCGATTGTGGAAACAGGCATTTGGTATTGGTTTGTTTGAGCCTGTCGATGATATGACCGATTACACGAAGGCCTCTATCCCAGAGTTGGAGACATTTCTTATTTCGGAAATGAAGCGTTTGCGTTATGACATGAAAGAGTTTTTACGGATCGTATACAACACAAAAGCGTATCAACGCAGTGTGACATATGACGATGTTGATTTGGCCAAACCCTATTACTTTCAGGGCCCGGTGCTTCGACGTATGACAGCTGAACAGGTGTGGGATAGTGTACTTGTTCTGACAATTAATAACTCTGAAAAGTACCTTCGTCCTAATGACAATCCTTTTTTGACGGCTGTTAGTGCTGAGCCTGGGATGAGTATCTCGGAAATCAAGGCCAAGGTGGCAGCTTACGATGCAGCAGAAAAAGCGAAGCGGGATCACAATCGGCGGCACACTTACCGAGGCCTTGTTTTGCGTCGAGCATCAGAACTCCCGCAGCCGCTTCCGGCGGGGCACTTTCTGCGGCAATTCGGTCAAAGTGATCGGGAAATTATTGGGGATAGCTCTACTGAAGGAACTGTTCCTCAATTACTCGCGTTGTTTAACGGCCCAATCACACACATTATGTTAGAGGCTGGATCGGTCGTGCATCGCGAGGTGATAGGAGCGCGTCCTACGGATCGTCTTACCGTAGTGTTCCTCAGCATTCTAGGGCGCATGCCAACTGATGAGGAACGTGTCGCCTGTTTCAAAGAAATTCAGGAAAATGAAGCGGCTGGGATGGGTAATGTGATCTGGGCATTGCTCAACACTCGTGAATTTCTATTTGTGCAATAAGTAATGGATCCCCGTTCTCGTGTTTCGAGAGGTATTATTAGATATGGTTGATAAAAGCATAGTCCGTCAAATGAACGAATTAGATCGTCGTCGATTTATGCGACAAATTGCTAGTTCATTGTTAGGAGTCACTATCGCGCCGGTTGCTGCCCATGCTTTTGATTCGGGAAAAGCAAATGCAGGCTCCAAGAAGCAGGTAATTTATCTTTTCATGACCGGTGCAATGAGCCATGTGGATACGTTTGACCCAAAACCTGGTAGTAAAGTCCAGGGGGATACCAAGGTCATCAATACGAAGACACCAGGCATCAAGTTTGGTGAGCACATGAAGAAACTCGCCGGTTTTAGTAATGATTTGGCGGTCATCCGCGGGATGAGTCAGGAAACTGGTGCTCATGGCCCTGGGCAGTACCTCATGCGAACCAGCTATAAAGAAATTGCCACTACATCTCATCCGGGACTTGCATCCTGGGTACAGCGTTTAGATGGGCGAATTAGTAGGCAGTTACCAGCCTCAGTTTCGATTGGAGGCAAAGGTGGCAGTCCGGGTTATTTAGGCGCAAAATATGCACCCGTTCCTGTTGGAGATCCGAATCAGGGATTACAGAATGTGAAAATGCCGGCGTATCTCAAAGAACCTCATTTCAACCGACGCTTGGCGTTGTCTGCAACCTTTGACAAGAACTTCCGCGGATTGGCAAAGAACAATCAGCATGTTAATGGTTACGACGACCTTTACCGTGAAGCGGTTAGCCTGATGAAGAGCGACGGCTTAAAGGCCTTTGACTTGAATCAGGAGGAAGATTCGGTTCGAGACAAATACGGCCGAAATCGTTTGGGGCAGGGCTGTTTGCTTGCCCGTCGCCTTATCGAAAGCGGAGTAAGATTTGTGGAGGTGATTTCCGGTGGCTGGGATATGCACCGTGGAGTATTCGATTCGATGGCTAGTAAGGGGCCAGAACTCGACAACGCTGTTGGCTCATTACTTCAGGACTTGAAGCAAAAAGGCATGCTGGAAAATACGCTCGTCGTTATTGGGACTGAATTTGGGAGGAAGCCGAATATCAATGTCAACGTCGGCCGTGATCACCATCCTGCAGCATTCTCCACCGTATTGGCGGGTGCTGGTATCAAAGGTGGGCAAGTCTACGGACAGACCGATGGCGACGCTTTTTACGTCGAAGATCAATCGGTTTCAGTACAGGATTTCAATGCGACGATCGCCAAGGCAATAGATTTGCCCTATGAGGAAGAGATCTTTTCACCAACTGGCAGGCCTTTCAATATTTCCAATGGTGGGTCACCTATTAAGGAAATTGTTGGGTAACTAATTTGTTAAAATAAGAACCGCAGTATCAGATAAAGATCGGTGCTGCGGTTTTTTTATGCTGTGTCTACTGAATAAAAAGGAAGGATTCGTTTGATGTACAAGCGTTCTGTGGGGACTCCTGGCCGTTCGTTGCTGGTATTGGTAGTGATCACATTTGCGACGACCTCTGTAATGGCTCAAAAAAGCGTTTGGGAAAAAGGTGCTCAGCTGCAGGTGGTTAGTGAAATTGGGGCCGGGGAGGGGCCTGCATGGAATCCTGCTGTTGGATTGGTGTCGAGTTTCGGAAGTGTTTATCTACATGATGTTGAAAATCCAAACCGTGACGCACCCCAGGTCTATATCAAAGATCTTGGAACTAATGGTTTGCTATGGGATGCTGAAGGTCGGTTGTTGTGCTGTCAGCCAAGTAAGCAACGAGTGATACGCATTGAGAAAGATGGTAGTGAAACGGTCCTGACAGAAAAATATAACGACGCTCCGTACAACCAGCCAAATGATATCACGATTGATAATGTGGGGCGTATCTACTTTTCGGATCCAAAGTACGGTCCTTACGAAAACCTTCCTCAGAAAGATCTTGACGGAAAGCCTGTTGAGGGAGTCTACATGATCGATACTGATGGCTATGTGACTATTCAGATTGTCCATTCGGTCGATCGCCCTAACGGCGTACTGGTTTCCAAAGATCAAAAGTACTTGTGGGTGGCCGGCAACAATAATAATAACAAAGGTGGAGAAAGAGCGCTGTTCCGTTTTGAACGGATGTCGTGTTGCGGCAGTGTTTTGATAGACACTAAGGAGGTCCTCTTTGATTGGGGCGACAGTCGTGGTCCCGATGGAATGGTTCAGGATGCCAAGGGCAACGTGTATGTAGCCGGTGGATTAAATAGAGCAGATGCAGAGTTTGAGACAAATCGTCATCGTGGGGGAATTTATGTGTTTAACTCCAAGGGGAAGGCCATCGATTTCATAGCGGTTCCTAAAGATGAGGTGACAAACTGCACCTTTGGTGGGTCCGACCTAAAAACGCTTTACATCACCGCCGGTGGAACGCTCTACAGTATTCGTACAAAAAACAAAGGATGGCTACCTGTCACTGCCAGTCGATAAGTCGCTAAAATTCTATATTGCCTTAAAAGGTTTTATACCGTGAGTGAGTCGGTACTAATCAGATGTGCAGCAACTCACTTCCACGCAAAGAGAAAGTTAAATGATGAAAAATAATCTAGTTGCCATTGGTTTTGTAGTTGGGATGATTCCCCTACTGGCATCCGCTCAGGTATCAACTCAAAAGCCTGTCGTATCCGAGTCTGTCGTCCGTGGGGATGACGGAAAAGTCGTCTTAACAGTACCTGAAAAACCGACTAATGAAATAGATATGCAGGCCGGTCCGAAGCCCCAGTGGATCTGGCGTGCTGACAAGTCTTTTAATAACGATCGAATCATTGTTACCAAGACGATTAACGTAGAGAGCGTTCAGGCATCTCTATCTGCGTCCTGCGACAATTCGATGGTTGTAAGTATCAATGGCAAAAAAGTACTGTCTGACGAAAGTTGGGAATCGGCATCGGATGTGAGTATTCAAAAGTACTTAAAGCCCGGCGCAAACCATTTCAAATTTGAATGCAACAACGAAGGCTCTGTGGCAGGGTTGGTGATCAAACTTGGATTCAAAGGCGAGCAGGGTAAGGTGTCGTATGTTATTAGTGACAGCAGTTGGTTTGCTGCCAAGTATGACACTCCTGACCAGAAAACGGCAGCTGTCGAACTGGGACCTCTGGGCCGTTCTCCATGGGGGAATGTGCTGAGTGGTCGAGGGGGGGCAAGTGCAGGCCTTGAAAGTGCTGTACCAAACGGTGTGTTTCAATTGCCGGAAGGATTTCAGGTCGAAGAATTGTATACGGTTCCTAAAGGCGAGCAGGGATCCTGGGTGTCGATTGCCTTTGATAATAAGGGACGCCTGATCGCATCTGATCAGGGGGGTAAGGGGCTGTATCGGATTACATTACCCGCGATTGGGACAGACGAGGAAACCAGAGTTCAAAAACTGAATATTGGACTATCAAGCGCTCAGGGGATGTTGTACGCATTTGACTCGCTGTACGTTTCCGTCAATGGTGGTCCCGGCAGCGGTTTCTATAGACTACAGGATACAACCGGAGACGATCAGTTCGATAAGATGGAGAAGCTTGCAGAATTTCGAGGTGGCGGCGAACATGGTCCGCACTCGGTTCGACTGGGGCCGGATGGAAAGTCAATCTATGTAATTGCAGGTAATCACACGGATCCACCGACGGGATTTAGTAGTAGTACGATTCCAACAAACTGGTCTGAAGATTTGTTGTTGCCTAGGCAGTGGGATGCGCGAGGACACGCAGCGGGTAAATTGGCGCCCGGGGGATGGATTGCCCGGACGAATGCTCAGGGTAAAGACTGGGAAATGTTCTCCATTGGATACAGGAATCCTTACGACTTCGATTTTAACGCGGATGGTGAAATCTTTGCGTATGACGCAGATATGGAATGGGATATGGGTACGCCGTGGTATCGGCCAACACGTGTAGTTCATGCCACGAGCGGAAGTGAGTTTGGATGGCGAAGTGGTACGGGGAAATGGCCGGCCTATTACGGTGATAGTCTTCCGCAGGCAGTCGATATCGGTCCGGGTTCTCCCGTTGGAGCGTGTTTCGGCTATGGAACCAAGTTTCCGGCTAAATACCAAAAAGGGTTTTATTGCCTGGATTGGACTTTTGGGACGATGTATATCGTTCACTCGGAAGCTGAAGGTGCCAGCTATAAGGCGACTCGCGAAGAGTTTCTGTCACGTTCGCCTTTGCCACTGACAGATGCCGCTGTCGGCCCTGACGGTGCCTTGTATTTTAGTGTGGGGGGACGAGGGACGCAGTCAGCTTTGTTTAGGGTGACGTACATCGGAAAGGAATCTACATCTCCGGTTGATGCGCGAGATAAAAAGTTCGCCAAACTTCGCGAATTACGCCGTTCTCTGGAAGCGTTTCATGGAAAACAGGCGGGGGGAGCCGTAGAGGCTGCTCTGGCTAGCCTCGGCCATGAGGATCGTCATGTGCGATATGCAGCACGTGTTGCTTTGGAGTTTCAGCCAGTGGATCAGTGGGTGAATGAAGTGCTGGTTTTGGATGACGCTGCGGCTTTAATTAATGGAGTGATGGCGATTGCTCGACAGGGTGATGAAGCTTTGCAAACCAAGGCAATCAATGCGTTGCTGGGTATTGGTTATGACAAATTGACAAAACAGCAGCAATTGGATTTGCTCCGCGCATATTCCTTGGTGTTTATTCGACTTGGTGAACCTGATGTCCAAACTGCCGGTCGGGTTTTAGAACAGCTGGACGATAAATATCCGGCCGGTGATATAGCCTTAGATCGCGAGCTGGTAAGTGTACTTGTATATCTTAATTCGTCGACCGTTGCCGGTAAAACGCTAAAGCTTATGGCTGCTGACGAAGTTACTGAAGGGGACCAGGGGACCGACCTGCTTACTCGAAATCGGGGCTACGGTGGGACGATTGCGGCGATGTTGAACAATCGTCCGGAGATTCAGAAGATCCATTATGCCTATGCGTTGCGTAATCTTCGTTATGGCTGGACGATCGAACAGCGAAAAGAATATCTGCAATGGTTTGTCGGTGCGAATGAACGCTCCGGTGGAGCAAGCTATTCTGGATTTTTGAAGAATATTCAGAGTGAAGCGTTAGCAAATATGTCTGACGACGAACGGAAATTGTTAGCCGGTGAAGCAGTCTTTACTCCTCCTAAGGAAGAAGATCTGCCTAAACCCTTGGGACCGGGTAAGGTATGGGATTTGGGTGAGGTAATCGCTTTGGCAGACAAGGGATTGAGCGGGCGTAACTTTGATAACGGTAAGAAGATGTTCGCGGCAGCTAAATGTCTTTCCTGTCATCGCTTTGACGGAAACGGTGGTTCGACCGGGCCTGATCTTAGTAATGTGGCTGGGCGATTTAGTAACAAAGATCTAGCCGAGGCAATTATTCATCCAAGTAAAGTCATTTCGGATCAATATCGCGCGATGAATATTGTGACGGTAAACGGTAAGGTGCTTGCCGGGCGTGTGACAAGTGAGACAGAAAAGGAAGTCACGGTACTTACAGACCCTGTCGATGCCACTAAGTTAGTGACGTTGGCGAAAGATGACATTGATGAGATGTTACCATCCAAGCAGTCGCTCATGCCTGAGAAGCTTCTCAATACGCTAAATAAAGAAGAAGTACTGGATTTGCTCGCGTTCCTAAAGAGTCGCGGAAATCCGAATGCCATTGAATTTAAATAAAAAAGGTCGCCCAATAAGACAGAGGGTGAAATTGAAATGTCTATAAGAAAAATAGTTTTAATGATGTTGGTGATGTTGACTGGAAGTCTTCAGGCAGCAGAAAAGAAACAACCCAACGTGCTCTTTATATTTGCAGATGATCAATGTTTTGAGACGTTGGCAGCTTCCGGCCATCCGGTGATTAAGACTCCCAACCTTGATCGGTTAACCCGACAAGGTACGACATTTACTCATGCTTTCAATATGGGCAGTTGGAGTGGGGCTGTCTGCGTCGCTAGTCGCTGTATGCTCAACACCGGGCGATTTATCTGGCGTGCAAACTCGATTTATCGGGAGACAGGCAAAGAACTCGAAGCCGGTAGATTCTGGTCATCTTATATGCGAGATGCGGGGTATCACACTTATATGACCGGTAAATGGCATGTGCGAGCAGATGCCACGAAGGCCTTTGATACGACCGCACATATCCGCGGCGGCATGCCTAATCAGGTGCCTGAAGGTTATAACCGTCCGCTAAATAAAGACGACAAACAGTGGTTGCCATACGACCCGCAGTGGGGAGGCTTTTGGAAAGATGGCAAACACTGGAGCGAAGTCGTGGCAGATGATGCCATTGGCTTTTTGAATCAATCCAAGACGGATGAATCTCCCTTCTTCATGTATATCGCTTTTAATGCTCCCCACGACCCTCGTCAGTCACCAAAGAAATACGTGGATATGTACCCTCTTCAGGATGTCGACGTTCCTGATAATTTCCTTGAAGAATATCCCTATAACGAGGAAGCATCTACAGGCAGAATGCTGCGTGACGAAATGCTGGCTCCTTTTCCCCGAACGGAATATTCCGTGAAGGTGAATCGCCAGGAATACTATGCAATTATTACGCATATGGATCATCAGATTGGTCGTATTTTGGACCACTTGAAGAAGACGAAACAGGAGCGGGATACCTACATTGTGTTTACTGCCGATCATGGTTTAGCCGTAGGGCACCACGGCCTCATGGGCAAGCAAAATATGTATGACCACAGTGTTCGGGTGCCATTTGTTGTGGTGGGGCCGGGGGTTGAAAAGAACGCCAGTAACGACGCAAATATCTACCTGCAGGACGTAATGCCAACCACGCTTGATTGGGCCGGTGTGAAAAAACCGGACCATGTAGAGTTCAATAGCCTGTTGCCATTGCTTTCCGGGGAACAAAAGGAAAGTAATTATCCTTCTGTGTACGGAGCGTATCTGGAAAGTCAGCGAAGTGTACGGGCGTTTGGTTACAAAATGATCTTATATCCAAGTATTGGTAAAGTCCGTCTGTATCATTTGGAGACAGATCCACTTGAGCAGCATGACTTATCGGACAAGGCAGAAACACTTGGTGTTCAAAAGAAACTTTTTGCCGAATTACTGACGCTGCAACAGGAAGTCGGTGATGAACTTGATTTGACAGGCAAGTTTAGTTTTTAGAGAGTTCCCTTTGCAGGTAGCTTGGGGATTTCAAGAATAGCATATCCGGATGTTGCCTGAGAAATTCGCGCAATTCGTCTGTGGTGGATTCAACATGTATCGCCTTGAGTTTTAGTTCCTGTTTGCCATTACGCGTTGTTGGTTCTTCAGTGATGGTTCCTAGAAGCATGCCGCGTTGGATCACTTCTTTTAATTGTGTGGGATTGACCCAGCGGATTCCCAGACGCTCTGTCTTGGTATTAAAATTGTATTTTCCCAGCATAAACCTGCCGGCCGTTTCTTTGCTTTCTTCTTCGGTTAGTAGCACGCTGAGGTAGTTGTCGTCTCCAATTCGAGTTGCCAGAAATCGACGTTTCTCATGTTCAAGCTCGTCGTTTTCATTTAATTGCGTTGCACCTGCCAGCGTCCACTGGTGATTTTCAGGATCGCGGCCGATCAACAGGTTTTCGTCCTCTTTTTCAACGGTCCCGTCTTCATTGATTTTCAACGGTACCCACTTACCGTAGAGATCTTCATCCTGTACCGCCTGTTCGACTGTGCTGGCAGCATGTTCGAAAGTCGGCAATACACAACCGGCTTGCAGAATGGACATTAAAAAAACGATGGACCAGACGTGAAAATTCATGAAACTTAGTTTCTTAAGAGATGCGGGAACTTGGATCGCAACTTTGCCATCTTAGGGCCAATGACGGCATTGCAGTACGGATTGCCGGGATTTCTGGTGAAGTAATCATGGTGATAAGGTTCTGCTGGGTAGAACTGCTTGGCTGAAACAATCTCGGTGACAATGGGGGCGTCCCAGAGGTCGCTTTCGTCGATTCTCGCCTTGACGTTTGAAGCGAGTTGGCTTTGTTCTTCCGTCAGATAGTAGATTCCGGAGCGGTATTGAGTTCCCGTATCCGCTCCCTGGCGGTTTAGTGTCGTGGGATCATGTACGTGAAAGAGAACTTCTAAAAGTGTTTCGTAGCTGATGACGTCAGGCGTGAAGTCAATTTGAATGACTTCGGCGTGGCCGGTAACGCCACTGCATACCTGTTCGTAGGTTGGATCGGCGGTATGTCCGTTACTGTAGCCTGGAGTGACGTGATTTACGCCATCCAATTTCTGAAACACGGCTTCCACGCACCAGAAACAACCGGCACCAAATGTTGCTAAAGCCATAAACCAAACTCTCCGGATGAAACAATTGTCTTACACACTTATTACAATATGTAGTTAGTTACAAACTTTCGCAAGCCGATGTGAGGGTACGAAGGTATCGTTGCTTTAGATGAAAAAGGAGGTGTCATGCGGGTTCTTGTTTTGGCGCTTATGTGGTTTGTTTTGTCAGTCGACCTGAAGGCCGAAGAGTCAGTCTCATTCAAGACAGTGCAAAACGGGGTAAAGATTCTCGTGGGTGACCAGCAAGTAGCTGAGTTTGTTCACACGGAGAAGCCGGCAGGGCGGCCTTTCATTAGTAACGTGAAAACACTAGATGGCGTTCAGGTAACGCGAAATTATCCTGTTAAGGCTGGAGATCAGGCTGACCATCCGCATCATCAGGGTATCTTCCATACCTTTTCTCAAGTGAACGGAATCGATTATTGGCACATGCGGGGAATTACCAAGCACGTTAGGTTTGTGCGAGAGCCGCAAGTAGGAACGAAAATAGGGTTTGTCACAAAGAACAGCTATCTCGATCGCGATCAAAAGACATCTTTACTTACGGAACTCATTTCTTACGAATTCAAAGTAACCGCAATGGGATTGTTGATCATGGTAGATTCAGTGATTACCGCCGCGCAGGATGGAGTGGTCCTGGGCTCGAAAGAGGAAGGTGGTCTTGCGGTACGGATGGCTAGTGATTTACGAGTGGATACCGGCGCCATGATGGTCGATGATCAGGGCCGAAGTGGTGGAAAGGCTATTTGGGGTAAGGCTACCAAGTGGGTTGATAATTCTGGAGTCAAAAATGGTCGTTGGGTAGGAGTCACTTTGTTAACGCATCCTAAAAACGGGCGACTCTATCACTGGCATGCCCGCGATTATGGTTTAATAACCGCCAACCCTTTAGGGCCCTTGAACACTGCCCCAGATCGAGTTCTGCAATCAGGTGATTCGTTACGATTTCGTTATGGTGTTATGATTCATTCTCATGCTCGTCATCAGGACTATAAAGCGGAAGACGCTCAGGCCGTCTATGAACGGATATCATCGACTCAGTAGAAATCAATGCTTTGGGCAAATGCGGGCTGAAGCGAGAATGACAGTCTAGGCAAGAATGTCGTGAACGACATTTCCATGCACATCGGTTAAACGGAAGTCGCGACCGCTATAACGGTAGGTTAGTTTTTCGTGGTCTAAACCCATGATGTGTAATAAGGTTGCATGCAGATCATGAACGTGTACACGGTCTTCAACAGCGGTCAATCCAAATTCGTCCGTGGCGCCGTATGAGTAACCGGGTTTTACGCCACCGCCCGCCATCCAGACGGTGAAACCGTAATGATCATGGTCTCGGCCCTTTTGTCCTTCAGACGTGGGGGCACGACCAAACTCGCCCCCCCACATGACCAGGGTGTCTTCGAGCATTCCACGTTGCTTGAGGTCTTCCAGTAACGCGGCGATTCCCTGATCACAAGCATCCGCGAGACGCTTGTGTCCACCAACGATGTCTCCATGGCCGGTGTCCCAGGCGATATCATAGCCGTCGATGGTTAGTGATAGCTGAACCATGCGAACCCCGCGTTCCACGAGTCGACGGGCTAGCAAGCACCCCTTGGCATATTGAGTGGGGCCATACATATCAAGCGTTTTTTGCGTCTCTCGCGTCACATCAAAGGCTTCTGGTACGGCGAATTGCATTCGGAATGCCATTTCCATTGCCTGGATGCTGGATTCCAATGCTGCGTCTTCCTGTTGGTTGCGTAGATCAATCTGGTTTAGCTTAGCAAGTAGGTCTGCCTGTTCGCGTTGGGTTCCTCGCGTGAGGTATTGGTTCTTCAGATCACTGACGATTCTGTCGGGATGCATCGAATTAATATTTACGTAACACCCGGTATATGCACCCGGCAGAAAGCTGTTGCTGTAGTTGGCAGCCTTCCCGCGAGCCTGCGCATGTGGAGACATGGCAACAAATCCGGGGAGGTTATCGGTCTCAGCTCCCAGACCATAAACGAGCCATGAACCGAGACTAGGTCGGACTGCTTGAATATGCCCCAGATTAAACATCAAAATAGCACCGGCATGCTCGGGAATGTCTGTGTGCATAGAGTGTATGAAGCATAAATCATCCACCTTTTCGGCCACTTTAGGGAAGATGTCGCTCACCCACTTTCCATTTTCACCGTATTGCTTAAAACCGAAAGGTGACTTCATTAAGCCGTTTTTCGTATTTCGAAGGGACTTGCGGTCAACCAGTTCAGGACGTTGGCCAGCGTATTTTTCGATCAGTGGCTTGTGGTCGAAGGTGTCGACCTGACTGGGGCCCCCTGGCATGAACAATTGAATGATGCGTTTGGCCCGAGGAGCGAAGTGTGGCGCTTTGGGGGCAAGCGGTGAAGCTCCATCTGTTGTTGCNGAGGCCTGTTGGGACAGCATTTGCTGTAACCCTAGGGTACCGAAGCCAGCACCGAAGCGGCCAANCATTTCGCGGCGAGAGATGCCTAGGATAGAAGGGTCTAGTGTTGGTGATTTCTTTTTCATATTTTGTGTCGTATTACAAAATGCGTTATTGCAAAGATCAGGTTTGAACGTTTACCTGATAAACATTAGTTCGTTTGAGCTCAACAGTGCCTGGCAGTATTGAATCCATCGGTCGAGTTTGTCGTCTGAACTTTGATTCGTCGTAATCGTCACAAACTCGACTCCGATGTTAATTTCTTCGGCACTTGGTGGCCGGTTGTATAGAAGTGAGTATGCATATTCAATCTTGGCGATCGGGTCCTGCGAATAACTGCTGAGTCGTTTATGAAAGTTTCGTGCACGATCCACCATAAATGAACTGTTCAGCAGGAATAAAAA
The DNA here is from genome assembly GCA_002717145.1 of Planctomycetaceae bacterium. Taxonomy (GTDB): domain Bacteria; phylum Planctomycetota; class Planctomycetia; order Pirellulales; family Pirellulaceae; genus UBA721. The sequence goes on from PBCP01000006.1 coordinate 74,124, forward strand.
TTGCGTCGGTACCGTCGTTGTGGTTCGTTTAGCGATGGACGCCCGAGGTGCAGCGAAATCAAACAATTTCAGGAATCGGTCAGATGCGAATTGGTCTCCGTTCCGACTTGTCGAAGCATAAACGGTTCGGCGGTTACTTCGGAGAATATCCTGTTGGGGAGGCCCGCCAAGCCGTGTGTCCAATTCGCCGGTGGCCTGGATGATGGTGTCACGCCACAATTCAACGTCCAGACGACGCGGTGAATATCTCCATAGATACTTGTTATCACCATCGATGGCAAAGTGCGCGTCATTGAACCGACTGCTTTGGCGATAGGTGGCCGAGAGTAGGATCTCACGGTGCAGCCGTTTAAGTGACCAGTTGTTGGCGACAAGTTCTGATGCCAGCCAGTCAAGAAGCAAGGGATGACTCGGTGTATTGCCCAGCGTNCCAAAGTTACTTGGGGTCATGACGATTGGACGCCCAAAGTGGTGCATCCACAGGCGGTTCGCAATGACCCGCACGGTCAAAGGGTTTTCNTTGCTGGCTACTGAATCGGCGAGTTGCTTTCGGCCACTCCCATTTTCGTACAACGGCGGATCTTCACCTTCGACGATACGCAGGAAACGGCGGGGNGCTTCGGGACCCGGTTTGCGAATATCGCCTCGCAACGCAACCTTCATGTTGCCTGCGCCCGTATCTCGCAGAGTGTGTGCTTCGTCAAAACGTGTAGGAATCTGCGTCTGTGCTTTGTCACGTTGCAGCTGTAAATGGTCGCGGCTGGCTTTCTGCTCGGCCGTTGCTTTATCGCCTGCTTTCTTAATTTCGTCATTTGCCTTTTTAAGCTCGTTGTTAAGTCGGTTGAACTCGTTTTGTGCCTGATTGAAAGCGTCGACGATAGGCTGAGCTGAGATTGGCGAGACGACTGAAGCCGAGTTGTTAAAGATTCCTGCTAGTGAGTAGTAATCTAGTGTAGGGATGGGATCGAATTTATGGTCGTGACATCTTGCACATGCTACGGTAAGCCCCATAAATCCTCGAGTTAACGTGTCGACCCGGTCGTCGAGTGTTTCAGACTTAGCCGCCGCAGCACTGTCAGGATCACCGCCGTCGGTGCGGAAGGTGGGGCCAAGCGCTAGAAAACCGGTACCGATGGAAGATTCTACATCACCATTTATGTCGCCAGCAATCTGTTGCCTTACGAATTCGTTGTATGGTAAATCGGCATTCAATTTGCGGACAACCCAGTCTCGGTATCGCCAGGCATGTGGATTCGGGCCATTGTCAGTAAAGCCACCGAAACCTTCGTTATAGCGAGCAACATCAAGCCAGTGTCTTCCCCATTTCTCTCCATACTGTGGCGAGCTAAGAAGCCTGTCGACTAGCTCCGCATAGGCATCTGGAGCGTCCGATGTAACAAAACGGTCGACCTGCTCCTGACTTGGCTGGACACCAAGAATGTCAAGGTAAAGACGTCTGATAAGAGTCCGCCGGTCCGCCTCCGGCGCTGGAGCCAGAGCATGAGCATCCAACTTGGAAAGGACAAAATAATCAATTGCGGATCGAGTCCAGTCTTTGTTTGTAACTGCTGGCAATTCCGGATGCACAACAGGCTGGAACGCCCAGTGACGCTGTTGTGCCTGTTCCCAATTGATTGTCTGGCCGGCGGCAGCAGCTTTTGGGCCTTCGCTGGACGGCCAGGGGGCTCCGTTTGTAATCCATTGACTTAAGAGCTCAATTTCCTTGACCGTCAGTTTTCCATCCGGCGGCATTTCATAGCTTTGGTATTTAACAGAAGAAATCAGTAGGCTGTCATTCGGTTTGCCGGGAATGATAGCAACTCCTGAGTCTCCTCCTTTTAACAGCCCAGCCCGAGAATCTAGCAATAGTCCACCTTTGGCAGGCTTGGAGTCTTGACTGTGACATTCATAGCAATGTTTCACCAGAAGCGGGCGAATGTTCGTTTCAAAGGCTTCGATTTGTTGTGGTGTGAAATCCTGCGACACTTCCTTACTGTTTTGTTCGTTTTGAGCGAATGTGTGTAACACACTACCAAGAGTAAGGGTGAGTAAGCAAAGAATCTGCATTGCAGAATGCGGGACGGTATAGCTGGGGTGCGATGTTCTCATTCCCCGATTGTAACAAAACTTATTCGGCGTCTCGATGTGTATTTACGTCGTTAAGGCAGTAACTCGGGGGGTAGGGTGGGAGTTGCGCCTGAGTTCGAGGCGACATAAGCGCCGAGTCTGTTTGCCAGCTGAACCGTGTCTTTCAATGGCAGTTCCAGGAGCGTGCCTGCCACAATCCCGGCAGTACAGGCATCTCCCGCACCCACCGAGTCCACTAACATGTTTTCTGTAACGGTAATCGGCTCGCCGGTCGTTACACCTTCAGCAGAGATGACTGTCGTTCCCCTTTCCCCCTGGGTAAATACGACCAGAGACAATTGGCACGCATTCCGTAGTGATTCGCAGGTCAAAAGGTCTGTTGAAGCTGGGGGGATATTCAAGGCGGCTGCGACCAGCGGGAGCTCTTCCTCATTGAGTTTGAGGATGTCTGCGTTGCTGCATCCATGGCGGATGACGTCGTCATCGTAGTAATGTTGCCGTATGTTTACGTCGAATACGCGTAATGCGTCTTTCGCCATTTCAACGAATTTGCGAATAGTGTCACGACTTTGGCGGCTGCGTTGTCCCAACGTCCCGAAACAGACGACGGCAGCGTTAGCGGCAAGCGACTCGAGTTGATGATTCCATTGAAAATAATCCCAGCAAACGTCTTCGACAATTTCAAATCGATGGCCTCCGGCCTTGCGGTGAACAATAGCAGTGCCTGTCGGGCGGTTAGGGTCATCCTGAATGAATTCAGTGGCTAGCCCGAAATTCTTTAGCTGTGTTCTGGCATCACTTGCTAACGAGTCGTTTCCTAGACGTACGGCTACAGCTCCTTGGTAGCCTTTACGCCGGAGCACCTGGTGTGCCTGAATTGTGAAATTGACAGGCGCGCCTCCCAGAACTGGTTTGTTATCAATGACGTCGAACAGGAGTTCTCCAAGGCCGACAATGTATTTGGAATGAGCGTCCAAGAGTTTTGCTTCTATTCGAGAACTGACAAGTTGGGAATGGTAAAACGTTCGGACATTTCCGCTTTGAAAATAGTAATCGATAAACCGTGCGCCGTAGTCGGGGTAGGATGCACTCTAAATTGGTTGCCTGCTGATTTACTCAACGGCAGTGTCAGTGCTTCCAGCATTGATTCCAAGTAGCCGTGCTGCGATGAATGCCAGTGGTGCTCCTAAAAAGCTAAGGAGAGCACCCATCTTAGCGCCGTCTAAAACCTCGGGGCTTGCACCGTTAAAAGCTGCCATTGAAACGAATAGAGCCACGGTGAAACCGATCGATGAGATGATTCCGATTAATAACACATGCCTCATTGTCATTCCTGATGGAATCTCCAGACGGAAAAGCGACTTGGCCAAAAGCGTGAATAGACAGATTCCGACCGGTTTTCCGATCAACAGCCCGAACAAGACCAGGTAAGTGCCGGTGCCAAAACCGTTGAAGACAACGCCGGCATTGGCAAGGCCAAACAATCCCAGAACGATTTCGATCGGGTTCTTCCACCAGTGCATAAGAGAATTGAGCGTGTCGTGGCGATTTAGTTCCTCCCGCGCAAAGATACCTAGATCGGTGTGTGCGTGAGGTAGACANGGGATAATTGGAACGAGGCCCAAAGCTGGGTGGATACCAGCCAAATCGAATGAAATCCAGCAAAGTATGCCGGGACCAAGTAGGTAAGGCCAAAAACTCTGGATCTTAAATCTCCTCAAGATCCAGCACATGATCATTGAGATTAGCGTAAGCAGGAACCATTCAATGGCGATGGGTTTGCTCGGATAGAAGATTGCCAAAATAACCAACCCTGCGGCATCGTCTGCGATCGCAAGTAACAATAGGAACGCGATCGCCGGATGGGTGGGCCCAAAAATAAGGCGAGCGACCATATACGTAAACGCGATATCAGTCGCACAGGGAATAGCCCAGCCCTGGCCGTAGTCTTTCATTTCGCCAAGCACGGCGGCGAGGCCAATATAAAGCAAGGCCGGACCGGCGATACCTCCGACGGTAGCAAGCAATGGAGTTGCAGCCTTTTTCGGATTAGAAAGAGACCCTCCGGGGAGAAGAGCCTCCCAGACCTCTCCGGCAGCAGTGGCAAAAAACAATGCCATCAGGATGTCATTGATTAGGAAATGGAGGTTGATTCCGTGGTTGTGACCGTTGTTGTCAGGACGTTCTATAACTTTGTGGTATATGTCTGCAAAGAATCCTCGTGCGGTATCGTTAGTTTTAGTCTGCTCGGCCTGTTCGTGTTCATGCTCGTGTGTGTGGGACTTGTCATCGTCGTGATTATGTTGGTGCTCGTGCGAGTGGCTGTCTTTGTGATGGGGTTCTCCCCCCACAATGGTATAGTGGACGAAATCGTGGTAGGCCGTGGGATTGGTGTTTGCCCAAAGTAGGGCAGCGATAGTGCCGGCAATGAGAAAGATAGAATTCTCAAACAAGAAGCTGATGGGGCGTGGGAGTCGACTAGGTGCTGCGTGTGACATGGTAGTCCGTCAGTCTATGTGGCAAGCTCGGTTTTGATTTCGTACAGGGCGAGTCCTCTATTTTGCCAAGATTGACAGGTTTTTGGTAGCGGGTGTTGTAAAGATGTAGGTAAGTTGTTTATATTCGAGGTGGTTTAACTACTTAATATTTCCTCTCTTAACTGGTGTCAACGCATGGCGGTGCGTTATTGGTTAAAGCGAGGAAAATCTTTGTCCCTCCTGACAATGCATTTCAAGCCCGAAATGTAGTTGTGTTGTGCAGGTACGTCGTCGCTATAAGTTGGCGGCCTCTCTGGACACTTCTCAGGCCTTTGCTGGCATTTTGGATGAATATCTTTTTTGATCGAGAAGGAGTGGACATGAGTCGTCTATTTCAAAAGGGAATGCTAACAGCCCTTCTGTTAGCAATGTTTAGTGCCCCCGCGGTATGGGCACAGGACGAGGCAGTGGGTGAACCTGCTGCCGAAACGGAAACAGTTGAGGCTGCGACGCCCGAAGAAGTTGGGGCAACCGGCGAAGAGCAGGAAAGCCTGGCTTCACCGGAAGATGCTGTGGAAGAAGAGGTTAGTGCAGCTGACTACTGGGGTGCTTACGAAAAGGATGAAATTGCCTGGACATTAAACAACCTTTGGATCATGATCTGCGGGTGTTTGGTATTCATTATGCACCTTGGGTTTGCCAGTCTTGAGTGTGGCCTGACACGTCAAAAGAATACCATCAATATTCTTTTCAAGAACACGATGATCATCTCAATCGGGCTGCTTACCTATGCTCTTGTTGGCTTTAACGTGATGTATCCGGGGTTTGTGGACGGGGAGGGCTTTTTGAAACTTTCTGCTATCCCGAATTTCATTACCACCAATGATGTGGCCAATCTCTCGCCGGATTACAATGCGGGCTACACGTGGTACACAGACTTCTTTTTCCAGGCAATGTTTGCTGNAACATGTGCGACCATCGTATCCGGTGCAGTGGCGGGGCGTATTAAATTAAGTTCGTTCTTGGTTTTCAGTACACTGTTGCTGGTATTTTGCTACCCGGTAACAGGAGCTTGGAAATGGGGCGCTGGTTGGTTGGACCAAGCGGGCTTTTATGACTTCGCTGGTTCGACGCTTGTACACTCTGTTGGAGGTTGGGCCGCGTTGGTAATGGCTTTAATCCTTGGCCCACGCCTTGGGAAATATAACGCCGATGGAACGTCGAATGCTATTCCCGGCAGTAATATGCCACTGGTTGCAGTAGGGGTATTCCTGCTTTGGTTCGGTTGGTTTGGCTTTAATGGCGGAAGTGTCCTTTCGGCAAACGCCGTAAGTGTCTCGCTTGTGTTGGTGACTACCTCTATGGCTGCTGCCGCTGGTGGGCTTACAGCAGGCCTGACTTCCTGGGTTATGGATAAAAAGCCGGACGTTTCAATGGCGTTAAATGGGATCTTAGCCGGTTTAGTTGGGATTACTGCTGGTGCAGACCTGATGAGCGTGGCAGAAGCCGTTATTATTGGTGCTGTCTCCGGCGTGCTCGTTTACTTTAGTGTTGTCACCGTTGACAAGAAGGTGGATGATCCTGTCGGGGCAGTAAGTGTTCATCTGGTTTGTGGAGTTTGGGGTACTCTGGCTGTGGGGATTTTTGGAGACTCTGCAGGCTTCGAACAATTCCTGACTCAGCTCAAAGGAGTCCTCGCCGTTGGAGTTTACGTCGTTGTATTCACGGCGGTGGCCGGTCTTGCGATCAAGCAAACCATGGGGCTTCGTGTGGATCCTGAAGAGGAAGAAGTTGGTCTTGATGTATCAGAACACGGAATGAAGGCTTATAACTAAGTTTCCCATTCAGTGTTCCTGTAGGACCGATTTACAGGAGCGGTCAAATTTGTCTGGCGGCGTGTGAACGCTGTGGGTAGGTTTGGCCGCTCCTGCTCGTTTTAAATGATATGTTTGCAAATTGTAATATTCTTGATCTAAGTGTTCCTCTGGCTCATCAGGCGAAAAGTGAACCTTTCCCGGCGGAGATAGAGTATATAGATCACCATCAAGGAGGCCGGCAAATGGAGGGCCTTTTCGGAGTGCCGTCGTCAGAGCTGAAATATTCGGATGGTGGAGGTTGGGCAATTGAGCATGTGAAGGCCATCACTCATACAGGCACGCATGTCGATGCGCCTTATCACTATGGTCCGATGTCCGGAGGTTTACCCGCCCGGCGAATTGATCAGGTTCCACTAGAGTGGTGTTTTGCACCGGGGGTTTGCCTGGATATGACCCACCTTACAGATGGTGATGAGATAACGATTTCCGAGCTCAAAACTGCTTTAGGCAAAATAGACCACAAATTGGAAGCACGTGAAATTGTCCTTTTGAGAACCGACGCGGATTTGCGTTTGGAGAGAGAGGACTACTTGAAGCAGCCGGGTTTAGGACGAGAGGGCACATTGTGGTTGGTAGAACAGGGTATCCGAATGATAGGGATCGATGCCTACACGCTAGACCGCCCTTTTCATGCCATGAAAGCCGAATATGAAGAAACCGGCGATGGAAATGCTATTTGGCCCGCTCATTTTGCAGGTATCACGGCTGAATACTGCCAAATCGAGAAACTCGCGAACTTACATCAATTGCCTACGCCCACAGGTTTCTGGGTTAGCTGTCTGCCAGTGAAGATTGAAGAAGCAAGTGCCGGTTGGTGCCGTGCCGTGGCTCTGATTCCTGACACCTTACAGTAGTGGCTGGATCAATTCCGGTGGACGCCCGATGACTGCCAGGTCATCTTTAATGACAATCGGGCGTTCAATCAACTTTGGGTTCTCGCAAAGAATGTTGACCCACTGTTCCTCTGACAAGGACTGTTGTTCCAAACCTAATTCTTTGTAAAGCGATTCTTTTTTTCTAACTAATTGCTCGGCCGTAATGTTGAGTTTGCCAATAATCGCCGTCAGGTCTTCCGGGCTGGGAGGAGTTTTTAGATATTCGATTATTTCGACGTCGTGACCAGCGTCACGAATTAATGCAAGTGACTGGCGACTCTTACTACATCGTGGGTTGTGATAAATCTTCATCTGAGACTCACCTTGAATTCTTAAAAAATGGCATTTTGCAAGTCGATGGGTTAATCTTAGTCCATGGTTGTCACTTTACAGTTCAGGGGAGTATTGGACTAGCATGCTAAACGCTGAAAAACAATTTAGCGAGTCTGAGTTGTTGGAAATCGAAACGGCCGTTGTTCAAGCGGAAGAAAAGACTTCCGCGGAAATCGTCGTTGCAGTGGCAAGTGAGTCCGGGCGATATGACCGGGGTGAGTGCCATTTTGGAATCGTTGTCGCTGTTCTGGCGTTGGTTTTTTTCAACCTTTTGAACTATGTGCTGGACGAAGGAAAGCATTCGATCTTCGATACGGGGATTCCTTTCTACGGGCAAATTGCGATTGTGGTGTCAGGCTATGTTGGTGGGATGATTGTCGCGTCGCTAAACACCAAACTTCGGATGTTATTTTGCACAGCCGACGAAGTGGAAGAAGAGGTTTCCAAAGGCGCACGACTAGTGTTTTTAGAAGAAGTGTTGTCGTCGCACCGTCTGGGAGGGGCTGTCCTGATCTACCTTTCCTTAGCTGAGTGTCGGGTGGCAGTGATGGTGGATGATCGTATTAAAAGTGCGGTCGGTAAGGACTGCACTGATTTAGTCAACGGCGTCCAGCAAAGGGTTGTCCGATTGACCCAGGAAGGAAGTGTTGTCCGGGCCTTATGTGCGGGCGTCGAACTGGCAGGAAACAGACTTAAAGCACAGGTTCCCTACGTAGACGGCGACATCAATGAGCTACCTAATCACGTTGTACTTGTTCATCCACGTCCTTAGCTGTCGTTGGACTGAGTCATATTAGGAGGACGGGCCTGAATCGTTCGTCTCAAAAAATTGCATTATGAATGTATTGTCAAGAAGCCTCTTATGTGTCCTTGTTTTGTCAGCGACAGCAAACGCGCAAACGTCTGGGCTGGATACTCGTGTCGAATGGACAAAGTCAAATGTGAAGGGTTCGCCGGAGCCACCTGCTCCCTATGCCCTGCGTATTGCCTATCCACAAGTTCAGTTCGAGAATCCAATCGCTGGAGTTAGGGTGCCGGTCGCAAAGCAATTGATGATTTTGGAGTATTCAGGCAAGGTCTGGCTTATCGACGAAAATAGGCAAACAAGCCAAAAACGACTTGTGATCGACATGGAAATGAAGACTGTTGGCCTGGCTTTGCATCCTCAATATGCAGAAAACGGCCGTATGTTCTTAATGACCATCGACGAACAACGGGAGGAGCAGGAGGGCTCACGTGTGTCCGAGTTTCTCGTTGAAGATGGTAAAGCAGAGAAGAGCAAAGAAGTAAAGATTATTGAGTGGAAGCGAGGAGGGCACAACGGTGGTTGTCTGGGATTTGGTCCTGATGGCTATCTTTATATTTCCACCGGTGACGGTAGTGGAATTGCCGATGAGCTGCATACCGGTCAGGATGTGACAGATTTATTGGGCTGCATCATGCGTCTCAATATCGATTACACAACGCCAGTCAAAAACTATGTCATTCCTCAAGACAACCCTTTTGTAGGAGTCCCGAATGCGCGTCAGGAGATCTATAGTTTTGGCCATCGCCAGATATGGAAATTCTCGCATGACCGCCGCACCGGGCTAATGTGGGGAGGTGAAGTCGGACAGGATCTGTGGGAGATGGTTTACATTATTAAAAATGGAGGCAACTACGGATGGTCTGTCATGGAAGGAAGCCACCCTTTCAGGCCCAAGCGTGACAGGCATGCCTCGGTGATTCAAAAACCCGTGGTGGAACATAGCCATAACGATTTCAGATCCATTACCGGGGGCTATGTATATTACGGTAAACGGCTGAAGGAGTTGCAAAAGCACTACATATACGGAGATTTTGATACCGGAAAGATTTGGTCCTTCAAATACGAGAGTGGTAAGGCAAAGCAATGGTCGGAGTTGGCAGACACCTCGATCCGCCTGGTGTCGTTTATTGAGCAAGCGGATGGCGAACTGTTGCTTGTGGATTATGCCAGTGGGATGTTGCATGAGTTAGTGAAGGCACCGCCGACGCCTGAGGACGGAAAAGATTTCCCGCGGCTATTAAGCGAAACAGGTCTCTTTAAAGATACTAAAAACCTGACACCTGAGGACGGGGTGCTTAGCTACTCGGTCAATTCACCATTGTGGTCAGACAATGCCGTAAAGTTTCGGCATCTGGCTATTCCAGGCAAGGGGACGATAGATTTTGATGACGTACTCTATCCCGAGCGACCTCCGGCCGCACCACCCGGTTGGCGGTTTCCGGATGGTACGGTTGCTGTTAAAACGTTTGCGGTCGAAATGGAGGTAGGGAATCCTGATAGCCTACGTAGGCTCGAGACTCGTATCCTACACCACAAGAAAATGGGGGGGCCGGACAACGACTACGGTGCACAGGTATGGCGTGGTTACACCTATGTTTGGAATGAAGAGCAAACCGATGCCGTCTTGCTTGGGAAAGAAGGTGGGAATCTTGAATTCACGGTGAAAGACGTATCCGCAAAGGGGGGGCAATATGTGCAGCGTTGGCATTTTCCCAGCCGCGCTGAATGCACTCTTTGCCATACGATGGCCTCGCGTTATGTGTTAGGCATCAACACCCTGCAGATGAATAAAGATCATGATTATGATGGTACGGTGGCCAACCAAATTGATACATTCAATCAAATTGGCTTGTTTTCTGAAAAATTAGAAATGCCAGCCAGTGCCTTGCCGAGGATTGTTGATCATCGTGATCCAGAAGAACCGGTGCATTTGCGAGCACGAAGTTATCTGATGAGTAACTGTTCCCATTGTCACCGTCGTTGGGGAGGTGGAAACGCAGAGTTTTCCCTTTTAGCTAATAAGACACTCGAAGACGCCGCTGTCATAGGTGTTGCGCCCGGGCAGGGGGCCTTCCAACTAAAAGATCCAGCGTTGATTGTGCCCGGAGAGCCGGCAAGATCTTTGATCTATCACCGAATGAAACTCGATGGCCTGGGGCGCATGCCACACGTTGCGTCCAGTATTCAAGATAAATCGGCGATAGAATTAATTCGAAAGTGGATTGAGGGATTACCGGAGAAAGAATATCTCCAAGAAACTGGCGTTGTCAGCGGTCACGCCAATAAATAGATTGAAGGTTTGAGGTTGCCAGTTCGTTCGCGGCTTTAGGGCAGATTCAGACGACGAGATAATTAGATAGAAGCAATTTTGGGTAGAAAACGATGGCGGAAGATATTTCGAATCAGGAAGTGGATACAGAATTAACTGATAACGGCACGGATTTTGTCGCACCGTATCCCGGTGACCAATCGATGCCGCAATGGGATACTGCCGGCCTCGTTGATGCCCCGAAATTCACCTTGAAAAAATGGATAGGTATGCTGGGGCCAGGCCTAATTCTTGGTGGGGCGGCGATCGGCGGAGGTGAATGGCTTGTTGGACCTCAGGTTACTGCCCAGTACGGAGGTGCGTTGCTTTGGTTGGCGACGCTGAGCATCATTGGGCAGGTAATCTATAACCTGGAGATTAGTCGTTACACATTGTATTGTGGTGAGCCAATTTTCACAGGTAAGTTTCGTACTAACCCTGGGAAGAGTTTTTGGACGATTTGCTACTTGATACTGGATGCCGGATCCATCTTTCCTTACCTCGCCATGACCGCGGCGATTCCGTTGTTTGCCGCCTTGTTCGGTGTCGTGCCTACGCCTGAAGACGGAGAAGCTGTGGTGTCACTGTTTGGCATGGAATTATCCCACGCTGCGACGGTGAAAATTTTCGGGTTGAGCATTTTCGGTGTTGCGTTAATCCCCTTGATTGTTGGCGGCAAAATCCATGTCGCACTCAAGTGGGTCATGGGTTTCAAGATTGTTACAGTGATGGGATTCTTGCTTGTATTGGCGGTCGGCTGGAGTAGCATTGGAACCTGGACTGAAATCTTCTCCGGGTTTTTCAAAGTTGGAACCGTTCCAATCGAGAGAGTGGATGACACAAATGGGAACGGTGTTTTGGATGAAGGCGAAGACTGGGACGGAGACGGCATCTTGGACGTTGTGGAACCCAAGTTCATAGCGGGCGAGCAGACTGTAGTCCCAAGTATTAGTGTCGATGTAAATCCCGACGATGATATTGCGGTCGGGACACTGGAAAATGTGAGGGTTCGGGACGAAGCAGGGGAGTTTGTAGAGAAGATTACCGTAACCGAGCCTGTTGGTGGACTCGCCGCTGGTGAATACTTTGTACGTTTTGATAATGATGGAAATGGTTTTATAGATGTTGACGGTGATGATGAGCGTGACGGTGCTAGCGTTACGAATATCATCAGTGATGTTGTAAGCGGTAAAGGTTTTCCAGATATTGACTGGGCTTTGATCGCTTCGCTTTCCGCCCTGGTTGCAATTTCCGGATCTGGTGGTCTGTCGAACACTCCGATCAGTAATTACACCCGCGATGAAGGTTGGGGGATGGGGCATCACGTTGGTGCAATCCCATCTGTTGTCGGTGGCTTGGAGATCTCCTTGTCGCATCAGGGGACGGTGTTCAATCCAGATGCACCGGGGGCGATGCCTCGCTGGCGGCGTTGGTTCAAGCACGTAATGCGTGACCAGTTGGTTGTTTGGATGCCGGCTTGTTTTATCGGGCTTGCGTTGCCGAGTATGCTGAGTGTTGAATTCCTAGATCGAGGCGTGACCGTTCCAGATAAATGGGTGGCGGCGACGATGACGGCTGATGGTGTAGCAAGCACGGTGGCAGGTATTGAGATTCCGGATAATGTATCTCAGTTGAGCGAAGAAGAGAGAGCTACTTTGGATGCACAGGTTCAGGAGGCGAAAAAAGAAGGGCGTGGAAAAACATTCTGGTTTTTGACAATTTTCTGTGGCTTTCTGGTACTCGCCCCCAGTATGTCGACATCTGCTGACGGGATTATCCGGCGATGGGTTGATGTGTTTTGGACGACGAGCGACAGGCTTAGGAGTATGCCACCGGAATCGATCCGCATGGTCTACTTTGGCGTTTTAGCATGTTACGCCTCCTTTGGCTTTGTGATGCTTGGTTTCTTTAAGCCTGACACCTTACTGAAAATTGCGACAACGATTTACAACTACGCACTTGGTATCAGTTGTCTGCACACCGTGTATGTCAATCGTTCATTGTTGCCTTCCAAGTTGCAACCGCGTCGGTCAGTCTGGATTGCCCTGGTTCTGTTTGGGATCTTCTTCCTGTTTATTGCGTTAGTTTCCACGCTAAAACAACTAGGACTAATCTAAATAGCAATTAAAGTTCCTTCATTCCGTTATAGAGGATCTTCTTGACATCTATCGTGTCAGGGAGTCCTGCGATAATCAGGGGATTCCATACTTTGTAAGTGTTGGCACGCATTTGTTCGATTGCGCCGTGCATTTTCTCAAGTTGGGCCTGGGCTACATCGGCGATGGCTGCGAAGACTTTCAGGATATGTCGATGTGCCTGGGTCCCGCGGATCGGCAGGTAGTGACGACGTTTGATGTAGCCAACAAGCATGTGGGCATTATCAATGTGATCGGGAATATCGTGGCAGTCCTCAGATGGTTCTGCCTTGTTAACGTATTGAGTTCCCTTTCTTGCCCCTGGATGTAAATCCAACTGCATCGTTTGTTCTAATTGATCGATGGGGACCATGCGTTCAAAGACTTTGTAGGCGGCCCACATCAGCTGCATTCGTGAACGTGTCATATCGTCGCCATTTTGAATGTAGGCTGCATTGCGTGCCAGACTGACGAGGCGTTTGGCCTTGGTGGCAGTCCTACCCTCCATTTGGTGTAAGCGTCTCAGGGCTCCCTGGAGTTCCTGCGCTATATGTGCTTTCATGCGGGCGACAGCGATTTGATTCGATGCAACCGCTGCTACGAGATCGCTTTTGGCAGCATTGAGTTTGTAATTTCCTAGTTCGCGGAGGAAGTCGATTTGGAGAGCGTAAACGTCTCGCCATATTTCAAAGCGTTCTTTGAGGTCCATGGGAATCTCCAGATAAGTGAATAGGACAATGAACAGATACCCGTAAAGTCGATTCACATGTAACCAGTAAGCCCAATTGGGGAGGCTTTCAAAGTTTGGATTTGGTATTCTTATCGGTAATAGTCGGATACAAGCAAGTGGTAGCAGGCCACGGGAATAATAATGGCGTCAAGGTCAAACGGAACAACGAATCGGCGAAGCTTATGGCATCCAGCAGTGGATTTCTTCGGCCTTGGTGGTCTTTCAATCATGATCATTATCGGAGCGTTATTCCTGTTCCCGGCAACGGATTCCTGGTTTGCGCCGTTTTCACGTTCGCTGGCAGTAGAAGAAGGCCGGCCCGTACTCCAGCGGTTTGATGCGCTCTCTATTTGTCTTTTGTTGACGATTCTTATTAATCATCCGCACTTCATGGCATCTTATAGACTGTTATATCGATCCCGTGAACAAATCCGAACATATCGTTGGTCATCGATTGGGGTGCCGATTGTTCTCGCGATCTTGAGCATTGCGATTTTACTGTCTGGTGCAACAGAATCATCGTTAATGAAAGGTGATGATTCGTTGGGGGCAAAGCTACTCACGGCGATGAATGTTTGTGTGATGGTCTATCTGGGGTGGCACTACAATATGCAGGCATGGGGGGTTGTTTGTACTTATTTGTTTCTTGGCGGAATTCGTGTAAATGCCAAAGAGAAATGGATGATTAAAAGTGGGCTGTTCGTTCTGGTGGTAACGCATGCGTTGTTGTGGCTGGCGTCGTCACCGATGTTCGTGCTTTACGAATCGGTTTCGAAAGTGTGTGTGCAGCTAACACCTTTCATTCCGTTTGTCGTCTTCCCGTTTTTTATTGCCGGATCGTTTGGTTTCTATCGGTTAGCAAAACGGACGGGAAGACATATTCCTCTGAACGCGGTCGTGCCCTGGCTTGCAGTATACGTATGGTACTACGGCGTTATGAATTATTACGATATTGTCGGTGCAGTGGTTTTTGTGCAGTTGGCACATGCACTTCAGTACATGGTCGTAACTACCCGTGTCGAAGCGAATGTGGGAAGGCGGTCGGGACGCCTAACTGGAGGCGTCTTTTCGGGCGCCGTATACCTCTTATTGCTGGCCGCTGGTTACATTGTGTTTGAATTACCTAATATCGTAGGAATGCAGGTTGAAGCCGCCGAAGTTTACGGCTCTGGGGTGATTCTGTTAGTCACCTCGATCAATTTGCACCATTTCTTTGTCGATGGAGCAATCTGGAAAATCAGTAATCCGGAAGTGCGGAAGGACCTGTTCGCTCATCTGGAGGGAAATTAGATGAGTGATGAAATATTAGGACGCGACCGTCTGATTGTTACGCTTCAGGCTGAATTGGCATCCCTGGAAGAACGTGTCACGACGATAGAGCATGAGCTGCATGACGGCCCGTTGCAACGTGTCATCGCAGCGAGGATGGAACTTCAGTCATTAATGGCAACGCCGGGGCTGACCGAGGAATTATTGCGGAATCTAGAGGGACTCGACGAGTCGCTCGGGGTATCCGTGCAGCAGGTGCGGGATCTATTGCAGGGGGGCAATGTCAGTCGGGCTAATGCACAGTTTAGCTTAGTCGAGTTGTGTCGTGAATTTACGGAACCGGGATTTCAGGTCTCTTTGGACGGAGAGCCAACACTAGGAGATGTAGGAGAAGAGGTGTTATCCGCGATTTTCATGATTCTACGTGAACTAATTTGGAATGCGCGTAAGCACAGCGGGGCTAATGGGACCTCTGTCACGGTACAACGGACTCCACGACAGTTACTTATTCAGGTAGAGGATCATGGTAAAGGTTTTTTGACCGATCAGGTTCCGGAGGATTCCTTCGGGCTTTGTACCGTACTGCAGCGCGCTAGAACCTTTGACCTGGACGTATCCATAGAGTCGACCTTGGGGGAAGGTACGCGGGTTTCCATTAAAAAGGCATTGAAATGAATCGTTATCACTTAATTGTAATTGCGACCTGTCTATTGTCGGTCACCATGAATGCGTTCGGGCAGAATGCAGTGCCAGACAAATTGGTTGTCTTGACATTTGATGATTCGGTGAAGAGTCACTTTACAGTTGTGCGGCCAATCTTGAAGGAGTACGGATTTGGTGCGACGTTCTTTGTGACCGAAGGGTTTGAATTTGCTGAAGACAAGCAGAATTATATGACGTGGCAGGAAATAGCCGAGCTTCATCGAGACGGCTTTGAAATTGGAAACCATACTCGCGATCACGTGGCGATCACCAAGGAGAATTACCAGGAACAACTGGGAGCGATTAATGCGAGGTGTAAAGAATTTGGCATCGCAAAACCGGTAAGTTTTGCATATCCGGGCAATTCCTTTTCGGCGGAGATGATTCCCTGGCTTCAGGAAATGGGGATTCAGTTTGCCCGTCGTGGAGGTACACCTGAATTTTCGTATGATCTGGGACGAGGTGTGGCAGTGGAACCTGGCTTTGATCATCCATTACTTTTACCTTCAGCTGCGGATGCCCGTCCGGACTGGTTGCTAGAGGATTTTCTGCGGGGGGTTCATCAGGCTGAGTTTGGGCGGATTGCTATTCTGCAGTTTCATGGTGTACCGGACCGTGCTCACGACTGGGTCAGCACGACCGAAGATAGGTTCAGGGCCTACATGCACTATTTGAAAGTCCATGGATATCAAGTCGTGGCTTTGCGCGATATTGCTCTGTATTTGGACGACCGACTGCTTTCGGTAAACCCTGAAGAGATCATCCATGACAGGAAAACGTTATTGGCAAGTGGGCGTAGCCGGGACGAATTTCGAGTGCCGGCGAATCGCAGGGAGTTAATGTCGTGGGCCTCTAATATGAAACGTCATGGTTTCACCGTCGCTGAATCGCGTATGGTGACTGGTTTGGACGCGGCAACGATGCAAAGGGCGTTGCAGCGTGCCCGAGTCCCAAGTGCACCCCAAAATAAGTTGGAAGTGATGATGTATCCCGGCGGACGCCATCCACGGCTGGGGTTTCGTGATGGTGAATACAGGCCGAGACGGGAAACCAATGTGAGCGTGTTTAGTCCTTGGGATCGTGACGACTATTTAGTCGTTGATATTCCGGAGGCAATCTGGAATATGACTCCGAACGGTCGTGAACTGCTGTTCCTGGCTCATGAAGATATCCCAACAATGTGGGATCGACTGGAAACAACGGTACCATTTTTCGAATGGGAAAATGTTGAAGGTGGATATGAGTGCCGGATTAAATTGCCAAATGGTGTGGTGATAAGAACGACGGTGCTACCACAGGCAAGCTCAGTCGAATTGGAAATGGAGATCATCAACAAGTCTTCAGAGGCCTTGACGGGCCTTTATACGCAAAACTGTATAATGCTTGCCCGCATGAAAGGGTTTAATCGGCAGTCGCTGGCACATCGTCGTTCAGCCGGTTTCTTTACAGCCTGTGGTAACGAGGATGAAACCAAGTGGGTGATTTATTCGTGGGAGAAAGTTAAACGGGATTGGGGAAACATCCATTGCCCCTGTATACATAGTGACCCGCAATTTGATGATTTAGAACCCGGAGCGAGCCAAACAATTCGTGGGTGGATTTCTTTCTATGAAGGGCGAAATGTTGAAAGCGAAATGATGCGATTGCAAAACAGTCGGGTGTTGGATCATCCGGTCGATCACCAATAACAATTGGAATGTTGGTATAGTTTAGAGTACGGCGGAAAAAACGATGTACTAAGTTATTTATTTGGGCAGAATGGAGGAGACTGAAATGCCAAAGTTGACGGTGGAAGGTTATGGTGCGTTTGAAGTTGAGGCCGACTCGCGTTTAGTTTTAGCATTGACCGATGTAGTGGGCGTGGATCAACTGCACGCCTGCGGCGGGCAGGGGCGTTGTACCACCTGCCGGGTTGAATTCGTGTCGGGAGAGCCTGATTCGATGACCGTCATGGAAAAGGAAACCTTAACGGCCAGAGAGGTTGAGGGGGCACGACTTAGCTGCCAGGTGCTTTGTCAGCAGGATATGTCCATACGAGTCATAAGTCGTTTAGAAGGAAGCGGAAGGGAAAATGCTGGCGGACGCCCTGATGAGGAGCTGCAGCCACAACCGGTGGAATGGGTGCAAAAGTAGTCGCTCCGAATTCTACTCGAGCGGTCGCTCACCCAATCGTAGTTCAATCGTTTTTTCTTGAGACATCCCGTCGACCATTCGACGTAGCCTAAGTTTGGCGGGGAGGCCCCCAGGCGTTTCCCCAATCGCCTGTATGAACTGTGTGGTGGATGTGATGGGCTTGCCATTGAATTCCAGAATGACGTCGTTGATTTCGATTCCTGCAGCGTAGCCGGGGGAGTAACTCGGTGCGAAATCGGTAACTTGGGCCCCTAAGGATGTTTGCCCTTCAGGTGGGGCTAGCCCATGGAGTGTGAGCGTTTCTAAGCTTGGGTTCGCGAGTGAAAGCCCTAGCCATCCTCTGGATACGCGACCATTTTTCTCGAGTTGATCGGAAACGGACTGGGCAACATAACCCGGGACCGCAAAACTGATGCCTTGATAGGCATCTCCTACAATCGCAGTGTTGACTCCGATGAGTAAACCGTTTTCGTTCACCAATGGGCCACCGCTGTTTCCCGGGTTGACCGCGGCATCGGTTTGTAAAAAGTCCTGATAGAGTGTCCCGACTTTTGCTGTGCGGTGAGTAGCGCTGACGATCCCTAAAGTAATCGATTGCTCCAGCCCAAAGGGACTTCCCATTGCCCAAACCATGGTGCCGACCTGCACCGCGTCGCGAGGGGCCCATTGAATTGGAATAAGGTTTTCTTTGTCGATTTTAATTAGTGCTAAATCGGTCTCCTTGTCCACGCCGATGATTTCGGCCGTGTATCGTGATTGATCAGCAAGATGTACATAAACCAGGTTGGAATCTTCGATGACGTGCCGGTTGGTTAAGATGTAGCCATCTGCTGAAACAACGATGCCCGATCCCTGTCCCCGGGACGGGAATAGATTGGATTCAGGAAGAACACGTTGGTTCGTGCGTGTTTCCATGTCAAAGGCTGCTGTATGAATGTGGACGACACTGGGGGTTACTTTATTGGAGACAAGTTCGGAACGCCGGGAAACCGACTCATTGGTTCCTGACGAAAGGTGGACACTTGCGGCATCGTAGCGTGCTTTAATTTTCCCGTATTCGAGAGAGTACTGAATTTGTTGAACTAGATAGGGAGTGCCAAATACAAATAGCAACAAAGTCAGGGTAGTTATCACCAGCCTTGCAAATCGGTATTTGATAGCAGCCAGAGCCATATCCCCTGAGGTTGCTATACGGGGCGCAGGGGTTGCGGGATTCGTTTCAGGTCGGGGCAAGACCTGTAGTTGCTCGACTTCTTGGTCGTGATCGGTTTCCGGGTAATCCATAGGCTGGTAACGTTGGAGGAATCTTGTCAGCAGCGGTGCTGGCAGGAGTTATAAATCTCTTCTGTTATTATAGCTTTAGCGTTTAGTACCAATGAAAAGAAAAAGTGGCAACTCTTCAAAAGGTTGCTTGAAAGTAAACTGGGTAACGATGCCAGAAGACATTGAATTCTTTGAATTTCCGGATCCACGTTCAGCTAACAGGGAAGGGGTCGTTGCGGTAGGGGGACTGGTAAACCCGGGATGGGTGTATTCGGCATATCAACAGGGCATCTTTCCCTGGCCAATCGAATTTGAGGAGGAGATGGTGACGGCCTGGTGCAGTCCTGACCCACGCGCAGTATTTCAATGGGAGGATCTCCACCTTCCACGACGATTGCGGAGGAAGTTGCGTGCGGGGCGGTTTAGAGTTACCAGCGATCAGGCGTTTGACGCCGTCATTAACGCTTGTTCCGGCCCACGAATGATAGATGGGGTCGAGGAAATCGGAACCTGGATTACCTCGGAAATGATGGCAGCCTATAAAAGGTTGCACACGATGGGCAAGGTGCACAGCGTGGAGGTTTGGCTGGATGATCAGCTAGTTGGTGGGCTTTATGGCGTAGCATTTGGCGGAATATTCGCAGGTGAGTCAATGTTTCGGAGGGTGAGTGATGCTTCCAAAATTGGTCTTTGTGTGTTGCTAAAGCACCTGCACACGCAGGGATTCGCGTTGATGGATATTCAGCAGATGACCAGTCACTGTGCAGCGTTGGGGGCAAAGATGGTGAATCGTGATTATTATCTCGGCATACTAGAAAGGACTTTAACGGCGCCGGTTGAGTTCGGGGTGGTTGATAGTGAGTCTTATTCGTGGTAATCGTTGAGTTACGAATCGAGACAACTAGCGGGGATGACCCGTGAGTTTGAGTTATAAAAAGGAGTTTCTGGTGAATTCATCAGCTATCATTCATACCTCTGAAGGCGACATAACTGTCGAATTGTTTACCGAAAAGATGCCTCTAACGGCAGGTAACTTTATCCGTCTTGTAGAGGAAGGTTTCTATAACGGCCTGCACTTTCACCGTGTCATTAAAGATTTTATGATTCAGTTTGGGTGCCCACATAGTAAAGATCCGAATCACCCCGCTGCCGGAACCGGTCGTAGCCCGCACGGAACGATTCAGGATGAGCACCCCGCTGATGCTCAGTTCTCGAACGAGCCTGGAACGCTATCGATGGCGAATACTGGACAGCCTAATAGCGGCGGCTGCCAGTTCTTTATCAACACGGTACATAATCATTACCTAGATTGGTTTACCCCAGGCCCTAGTAAGCACCCGGTGTTCGGAAAAGTTACCGACGGTATGGATGTAGTGATGAATATTGGGAATGCAGCCACTGCAACAGGTGATCGCCCCGTGCAGCCGATTCAGGTAATTAGCATTGAATTATGTGGTGAATAGTAGGTTTTATAGAAGGTACCCCCTAAGGGGGTGGTTTTGAGGCCTTTCTCTTTAGTTTTTGGAACAGATTGATGTTGTTCTACGATGAGAATTTGGCAAATAATTACCGGAGCTGTTATAGTTAAAGAGTTGGGCGACCACATGTTGGACGTGTGTTTGTCAATCCAAAAGATAGATAACAATATTTCGATATAAAGAAGTTTGTTCCCCTCCTGCATCTAACGCAGTGGAATTCCCTGTCCACTCTGGATGTTTTTGTAAGGACACTACGATGAAAAAGCTTTTTGCAAGCATGCTATTTTTAGCATTTTCTGTTCAATCGGTCACTGCGGCTGAGAGTGAGTTAGTTGCACCTGGTCTTGGTGACCCGGGTGATCTCGTGAAGATCAGTATTGATACCGGGCGTACCGTCGAAGGTAAGGTGTTGATTTCCGGTCGTGATGCCGGGCAGCAGCTACTAATCAACGGGGAATACAGTTCAGGCCAGAGTAGAGATCTCACCCGTGATGTGGATTACACGATCACGCCGGACGGGATAGTTCGTGTTGATGAGACTGGCTATCTTTCACCTGTTGCCGAAGGTAATGCAACGATTCATGTAAAGGCAGCTACCGGACAGGATGCCACGGTTCAGGTAACGGTGACCAATATCGTCGTCGATCTACCGGTTAACTTTCCAAATCAGGTAACCCCTGTGTTCACAAAGTTTGGCTGTAACGGAGGCGGGTGTCACGGCAAGAGTGGTGGCCAAAATGGCTTCCGTCTCTCGCTGCTCGGGTTTGAACCGGCTGAGGACTTTGAGTTTCTAGTAAAGGAAGCGAAGGGACGACGATTATTCCCAGCTGCTCCAGAACGAAGCCTGTTATTACAGAAGGGGGCTGGTACTTTACCGCACGGTGGCGGAGCCCGCCTAGAGCCGGAATCGGCCTCGTATCGTTTGTTATACCGTTGGATCGAACAGGGAATGCCATATGGTAATGCAGATGATCCAGTCGTTACACATATCGAGGTTTACCCGAAAGAACGACTGATGGGTCGTGAAGCGGATCAACAGATCAACGTGGTTGCATACTACTCTGATGGTAGCAGCGAAGATGTGACACGTACGACATCATTTGATTCAAATGACACGGAAATGGCGGAAGTCACTCCAAATGGTTTGGTCACAACAAGTAAACTAACCGGTAGTGTTGCCGTCATGGCTCGTTTTCAGGGGCACGTTGGTGTGTTCCGTGCAACTGTACCGTTGGGTATCGAAGTTGAAAATCTGCCAAAGTCGAACAACTACGTTGATGACCTGGTATTTGGTAAATTGACGCGACTTGGCTTGCCGGCCTCGGGCATCAGTGACGACGCCTCATTTTTGCGTCGAGTGACAATTGATATTGCCGGTCGACTACCTACGCTGGAAGAATCGGATGCATTCCTCCAAAGTGAAGACCCAGAGAAGCGTAACAAGTGGATTGATAAACTATTGGCGAGCACGGATTACGCGGATTACTTCGCTAATAAATGGAGTGCGATTTTACGAAATAAACGTCGAAACGATAATGACAAGCTGTCAACTTACAGCTTTTACCAGTGGATCCGTAATAGCTTGCATGAAAACAAGCCTTACGATCAGTTTGTAGGTGAAATTGTGACGGCGACCGGCAGTCCGGCGAGTAATCCTGCAGTGACCTGGTTTCGTGAAGTGAAAGATCAGGCAGCACAAGTGGAAGATACCGCGCAGTTGTTCCTGGGACTGAGAATTCAGTGTGCTCGCTGTCATCACCACCCATTCGAAAAATGGAGTCAGCAGGATTATTATGGTTTTGCGGCGTTCTTTAGTCGGATTGGCCGAAAGAAGGCTGACATGCCCGGCATGGATCGTGTGTTCCACAATCGAGGAAAGGCTTCAGCAAATAACCCTAAGACGAATCAGGCTGTTCTACCGACTGGACTGGGCGGTGAGCCATTGGAGATTGCGGATGAAGAAGATCCACGTCAATATCTGGCTGACTGGCTGGGCCAACCCGATAATGAGTTCTTTGCCAAGGCTTTGGTAAACCGTTACTGGAAGCACTTCTTCGGACGCGGATTGGTCGATCCGGAGGATGATATGCGAGTGACGAATCCTGCATCGAACCCTGAGTTGCTGAACACACTGGCACAGGACTTCGTAGACAATGGTTATGACTTAAAGCATTTAGTCAAGACGATTGCCGGAAGTACGACTTATCAGTTAAGTAGTGAACCTAACGACTGGAATAAAGACGATAAGCAAAACTTCTCTCGCTACTATCCAAAGCGTTTGAATGCGGAAGTGTTGCTGGACTCCATTGATCAGGTCACTGGTACGACTACTAGTTTTGCAGGAGTTCCTGTAGGTACACGTGCTACCCAGCTTCCGGATAACGGATTTAATTCATACTTCCTGACGGTATTCGGACGCCCAGAGTCGAGCTCGGCTTGTGAATGCGAACGTAGCTCAGAAGCAAATCTTGCTCAGAGCTTACATTTGCTTAACTCCGGTGAAATCCAGGGTAAGTTAACCAGTGGTGCCGGTCGTGCTGCGAAGTTGTCTGCCGACAGTGGGCGTGACGACGAAGTCAAGATTCGTGAACTATATTTATTGGCGTTCTCACGAGTTCCAACTGCGGAGGAGATTCAGATCGCTCAGGCTCATATTCAGAAGTCAGAGAATGGAAAGATCGCCTACGAGGATATCGTCTGGGCACTGATTAATACCAAAGAATTCCTGTTTAACCACTAGTTCAACAGCTTCACAACATTTTCAATCGTCAATCGGCGTTTGAACCTTTAATAAAAGCGTTTCCCTTGTTTTGCAGGGTGAAACGC
>PBCP01000007.1 GCA_002717145.1 Planctomycetaceae bacterium
TTCAAACAGACGATCACGAACACTTTCCTCCCAGGATTCCAATACCCCATCCAACCGTCCACGAGCGATCTTGGATTTATCAACCACCGAGTTATACACAATGACCGGCCCGGGCAATTGATCAGGTTGTGGTTTAAGCACAGACTTTCCTTGCACGACGCTTTGCAAGTAGGACATGTACTCCCTAAATTCCGGTGACAAAATCAATGCGGCATCAAATTCTTTGGTATCCAGACGCTGCCGTAACGATTCCTTCACGCCATCGACGGTTGCCTGTTCCGGGTACTGTTCCGGTACGATTTCAAGCATTGATTCAGGCACCACATATTGGTCACCAGTCTTCTGTTCTTCACTTAATAACGTTGGTAAACCAGAGAACTGAAAGTCTCCGACCACCACGACTTTACTGGAAGTTTCAGTAATGAATTGCGCGGCCTGCATCATCACAAGCCCCAACACCGGGTAGATCATTACCGGCAACAAAACCGTCGTAAAAATCGTACGCCGATCCCGCAACTGACCGAGCAATTCACGAACAAACAGCCTTTTCACATTGAACCAATTCATGCGACAACCTCCGGTCGCACCTGCTGTTCAATCAAATCAAAAAAGACGTCCTCTAAGTTCGACTTGTGAAAACGCTCCCGTAATTCCTGCTGACTTCCTTCACATAGAATCTTGCCGTTATACATAATGGCAATCTGGTCACATACTCGCTCAACTTCTCTCATGTGATGCGTTGAATAGAGAATACACTTACCCTGTTCACGAAGCTCAAGCACTGTATTCTGTAATGACCTTCCTACCAGAACATCCAATCCCACGGTGGCTTCATCGAAAATCAGCACGGGTGGATCATGAATAATAGCCCGGGCAATGGAAACCTTCTGTTTCATGCCGGTGGACATTTTACCGCCGGTAACTTCCAGAAAGTCCTTCATCTGCAATTGGTCATAAATGACCTCCGCACGCTCTTTCAACTGCCCTTCAGGCATGCCGTGCAAACGACCAAAAAACTCCACCATCTCCCGAGCCGACATTCTGTCATAGTTAGAGGTGTTGTTTGAAACGAAACCGATACTTCGCCGTACCATCTCAGCATCCGTTTCAACGTCGTAACCGGCGACCGTCGCTTTTCCGGACGAGGGTTTCAACAGAGTTGCCAGAGTACGCAAAACCGTCGTTTTACCTGCACCATTAGGCCCCAGAAGCCCGTAAATCCTACCGGGCCGACATTCGAAGCTAACTCCATCAACGGCCTTAACCTCACCTTGTTCAAGGTCAGGATAACTCTTGCAAAGATTTTCAACGACGATCATAACCGCCCCTTTTGCCCGAAAAGAATTTCTGCCAATCGTTAGGTTGACAATTGAACCAGAGGCGTCTGCTGTTGCTCGAGACGACGGCGCACCCATTCCCGATTAGCCTCAACAGCCTTTGCTTCGTGTGTCTCGTCCATCAATTCATAGTGCACATTTCGCTGGCGGGGTGTGTAACCGAGTTCAGAAATGGAATCTCTGATTTGATCCAGAGTCAGATAGTGGACCGTGCCAGCTTCAGCGACGACGTTTTCCTCAATCATCAAACTTCCCATATCGTTGGCACCATAGAGCAATGCCAATTGCCCGATTTTCAAGCCCTGCGTAACCCAACTAGACTGAATGTTTTTCACATTGTCCAGATACAATCGGGATATCGCCTGCACTTTTAGGTATTCATACGAACCTAGCGGTTGGATGTCAGACATCGGGGTATTATCGGGCTGAAAAGTCCACGAAATAAACGCTGTAAAACCACCCGTCTCATCCTGCAATTGTCGAATACGATCCATATGCTCAATACGCTCTTCCAGCGTTTCAATGTGACCGTACATCATCGTGGCACTGGAATGTCCGCCCATTTGATGCCAAACTCGCATCACATTAAGCCAGTTTTCGGTATCGACTTTACCCCGCGTCATCCCGTCTCGTACACGATCCACCAGGATTTCCGCGCCACCACCCGGAATACTCCCTAATCCGGCCGCCTTTAATCGCTGTAGCACTTCTTCAATACTCATGCGATTCATTTTCGTAAAATGGTACAACTCAGGCGGGCTAAAGCCATGAATATTGACCTGAGGGAACCGGGTTTTAATGTCCCGACAAAGCTGTTCATACCAATCGAGTTTGTACTGATGGTGCAAGCCACCCTGCATCAATATTTGATCACCACCCAGAGCAACCGTTTCCTCTATCTTTTGCAATAATTCCTCGCGTTCAAGCACCCAGCCCTCATCGCTCGTTGGAGCCCGGTAAAAAGCACAGAAGTCACAAACAGCTGTGCAGATGTTTGTGTAGTTTATATTGCGATCAATATTGTAAGTTCGGTATGACTCCGGATGCATTCGCTGAACAACGGCATTTGCTGCTTTTCCAATTGCCACTAAATCCTGAGATTTCATTAAAGCAACACCCTGCTCGCGGGTAATTCGCTCCCCGGCCACCGCCTGCTCTAAGATTGGTGTAATATCAGTCATCGCTTGAGTTACTATCCGTTCTGTGAAACTGCCGACAATTCATCGACATATTGTCGGAACAATTCCTGCCCCTGACGTTCCTGCTCGCCCAAATAAAAGTATAGATGTTCTTTCAGATAAACTTCACACTGTTGTCTTGAAATCCCCAACTGCTCGGCATGACTTGCAGCAATTTCCGAAAGATGTTTTACTCCTTCATCGCGAGCAGATGACAATGCCATTTCAATCGGGGCCAGATCAAAGTCAAGATCGGCTCGAGCTGTCCACATGGCAAAGACAAACGGCAGTCCCGTCCAGTCTACCCATGCCTGCCCAAGATCCCATGTCTCTTCAAACTCCGACTTATCGACATGCATCCCACGGTCACCAATAATCAACATGGCATCCGTGGTCAGCTGAGACAGCTCGCTCCCTATTGGAAAGGGAGACAACTCCGGGACAATTCCAAGGCGTTTTTTCAGAAGAATCTGAACCAACGCAGCGCTCGTACGGGATCCTTCATCCAACGCCAATGTTTTTATATCAGCTGAATGGCACCGACTGAGCAACGACACACTGTAAACTTCGCCGCGACAGGCTATGCATGCATCCGAGACAATTTGGTATTCCGGATCCTGAAAATACTCGACCGTTGGAATTAATGCGATGTCCAGTTCTCTATTTGCGAGAGCATCAGCCAGCCGACTCGGCAAATCAAAAACGATTTCCGCCTCGGGTAACTGATTGGCCAACCCATATACCAACGGCTTGGTATTGAGATAGGAAACAGCTCCGATTCTAACTGGACGATCCATTATGAAAGGACTTTTAGTATTCACAGGTTTGATAAGACAGGTTGAACTGCGAGCGAACGAAATCATATCGACTTCATTCAGCACTTATTATATCTGCCAATTCCCTATTTAGAACCGCACACACACCAACATCATTCACCGTCTGCCTACCAATTTCCACTCTGGCTATTCATTATTGGGCAAAATCCCTGCCATTGCCCATGTATCCGGCAATGGTGCTGTCATATCCACCGTTTCATCCACCATAGGATGGCGAATTCTCAAACGACGTGAATGCAGGGCAATACAGCGACGTCGCTCATCTTCATGATGTTCCCCAAACATTGAGACGGAACCATAGAGTGCATCTCCAATGATCGGAAATCCGCGACTGCCAAACTGAAGTCGAATTTGATGCGTCCGACCGGTTTCCAACTGAATTGACAGCCATGTTTTACCGGACCCACGTTGCAAAACTCGATAATGAAGTATTGCCCGCTTTGCCTGTTCCACCGATTCTTCACAAATCTCGCTCCTCGCTTCTCCGGGCACCTTCCTCATAAAATCAATGAGAGTTCCTTCATCAGACTCCACCCCCCCTTCCACACAGGCCCAATATTCTTTTTCGACCAGACGCTGTTGGAACTGATTTGAAATTCGCTTCGCCGCTCGTTGATGTAGCGCAAAAACCATCACACCCGTCACCGGGCGGTCGAGTCGATGAGGCACTGCCAAATAGACCCTGCCCGGTTTGTGGTCACGAACACGAATGAATTTCTTCAGCCGCATTTCAACACTATCAATGTGGGGAGGTGCCTGTGTCAGCAGGCCCCCCGGTTTATTGATCATCAGACAGGGGCCCTGTTCGTACAGCACCTTCACATCACCTAAAAGGTCTTCCATGAATGATCTCTATATCTACCCATTAAAAACGCCGACCATCGAAGAAGATGACCGGCGTTGTTTTGAACAGGAGCTTTCCAGCGGAAAGCAAGCCTGAGCACCACGTTCACATGCTGCGAAATTAAACCTGCCCTGCGGAAGGTACTTCAAATGGCTTGCGATATTCACGAGACAACAAGTGGCTTGCCTTTTCATTGCCCACAATGGATTCATCATCTGGATTAATCTCCAGCAACTCACCAAAGGAAAACGGCGTTTCAGAATAGTCAACATTATTGTCTTTGCCATGAGCTAAGGTTCGCTGGAATGTGTCGTGAACATCATCCTGCGAAATATGCTTATCCAAAGCTTCCTTCGCTTTGTCGATATCTAAATTACCACCGCAGTTCAGCGAGATATTCCCGAGGTGACACAAGGCACTTGAAAGATGCCCTTCTTCGATATCAGCATGAAGAACCTTGTGGTCTCGTTTTCGTACGGCATCAACGAAGTTAGCAAAGTGATCCCCGCCGCCCGAGAACGACTTAATTTGGTTACCGTCTTTATCAAATGCCGTACCATTGTGATACGAGGGACATACGGCATAGCCTTCTGTTCCTTCAAAGATCACGCCTATCTTGGCTCCTTTGTAGGCTGCCGTTTCCAGTCCGCGAACTTCAAAGATCAGTGACTTTTCGCCATACCCATGTGATACCACTTGCGTATTAGCTGTTTCACCGGCATCGAGGTATCCAAAACGTCCGCCGTAACTCAAGGTCGAGATACAGAGGTGATCGATCCCTAACCCCCAGCGGGCAATATCCATTTGGTGAATCCCTTGATTTCCAAGGTCACCATTTCCGTAATCCCACTGCCAATGCCAATCGTAATGGAACTGCGGTCGGGAAACCGTCTTTTCCGGTGCTGGTCCTAACCACAGGTCGTAGTTAACGTTCTTCGGAGCATCGTACGATCCGCGTTCACCAATCGACTTTCGTCGCTTATAGCACAACCCCCGAGCAACTTTTACTTCGCCAATTCCACCGCTTTGAACGAAATCGATAAGTGTTCTCATTCCCGGATTTGATCGCGACTGTGTTCCTGTCTGGCAAATACGATTGTACTTACGTGCAGTTTCTACAATCCGGCGCCCTTCAGATACGTTGTGACTAACCGGCTTTTCAACGTACACGTCTTTACCAGCCTGCATCGCCCAAATAGCACCTAAGGCGTGCCAGTGATTTGGCGTGGCAATACTAACGATATCAACACGGTCGTCTTCCAAAACCTTACGGATATCTTCTTCAAAAGTCGGGACATTCCCTCCCTGACGCTTACCAACTTCTTCAGCACGACGACCACCAACATCACGGTCGGCATCGCAGATGTAAAGAATCTCAGTGTCCTGACGTCCTGCAAACGCACCAATATGGCTTCCACCTCGCCCTCGGACACCAACCACTGCGACGCCAAGCTTTTCATTCGGGCTCTTACTTTGTGTTTCCTGAGCCGCCACGATGGCCGGTGTGGTTGCCGCCGCAGCCGTTGCCGCTGCTAACATTGACTCTTCAAGAAACTGACGACGATTTTTACTTCCCATGTCATTCTCCCTTTTGAACAATTCCAAATCAGTTCAATACTGACTCTATCAAGGTTGATTTATTGCATCGCTCCTAAAAAAGCAGTTTCAAACTGAAACTGGATCCTACGAGACGCTGGTTTCATATTTCCAACTATACCACATCACAATT
This sequence comes from Planctomycetaceae bacterium, assembly GCA_002717145.1. Taxonomy (GTDB): domain Bacteria; phylum Planctomycetota; class Planctomycetia; order Pirellulales; family Pirellulaceae; genus UBA721. The sequence continues at coordinate 5,925 of PBCP01000007.1, forward strand.
CAGTTTTCTAAAGCGTGTTTGAGGTGGTAAGAGATTCGGATTAATCCNCATTCGAGGCTTCCAGTACTGCTTCCCAGTACTTTTGCGCACCTAAATAGTATCTAAGGACGTCCTTACGTTGGTGAAGGTCATCCAGTTGTACTAACTGCTGACGTTCTTTGAGCCAATCTATAAAAAACTGTGTGGCGGCTCTACTAATCCTACGGGTCCCACCGATCTCAACATAGAAGGGCCCCGAGGAGGCCAAACGGTAAGTCTTGGGGTTATTGGTCACAGCCCGAATCAGCATCCAGCCACTTTCTTTAAATTCAATTTCCGGCAATCGCCCTCCTCGTTTGGCATATTCATCCAAGGGCACATTCTCTACGACCAATCCATCCCGCACAATTTCCAAATACTCAACCTTATCCTGAACTGACAAACTCAACGCAGTCTGAAGCGTAACGGTCTCACCTGCTTCTGCTGTAAATACGTGACCGGGCAATTTCCCATTGACCAAAGGTCTCATCAAGGGNCCATTGGTCACCACCACCCGTCCCGCCTTTAGATTACTCCACCAGGCATCCCAACTAAAATCCTCTCCACAATGCACATAAACACGGTTGTAACCAACTGGATTATCCAGCACTCCGGAAGCAGAACCCGCCGAAGGTGCAATTCGATGGCCTGTATTCAAAATCTGGTAATAGATTTCCTGCGACCATTTGCCATTTCCATGGTTCCCGGGAAAACGCTGTGCATCACGTTTTTTTCCCCAGGCCTCGTTAGGCAGCATTTTGCTACGTTGCATGTGATTGTTAAGTAGGCCTATGGAGTCCACCATGCCACTGGCGATCCACAATGGTGTATCCCACCAAAANGGCTTTTCAATATCTATATGCACACTTGGAATCTTGCGGATTGGAATTAGATACTGCATCGACGACGGATAGTGCTTTGTACCTGCAGTAATGTCAAATATCTCCGGCATGTTGTGATACAACAACGCGCCACCGTCTCGCTCGTCTTCGCCGCTCAGGACATGCATATACCTCTTTTCGTCAACCAACTGCAGAAGTGGATTCGGTAACTCCCGGTTCCTCCAGACATTATTTTCATTCCACCACGTAATCACCGGGGCCACGTACAAATCTTCTGCTCGCATTAGTAAAGGAACGTCTTTGACAGAGCGATGGATATGTAAGTCGCCGGCGTACCACCCTTTCTCTGCCATGTCCAATATCCGCTTCAGCGGAATCACCTTCGATTCACGTGCACCTGGAAGCATACGAAAGTTGCCGTAGTGAATCCGGTATTCCGGACCGCGTTCTATTTCGAACCTGTAATCTCCCGGTGGCACCCTCAAACGCACCTTGCCATTACAGACAAAGTGGTCACGCCAGAAAGGTAACGTCGGAGGCTGGATAAACCTCCCGGTGGAATCCCACAAATGAATCCTTGCTGGTATCTGCTCCTTCGATTCTGCATCAACAATCTGGAAGTCGATCACACCTATTTGAGCAACCGTCACCACAGGGGAGCCTAAGAGAAATCCCCCCACAAGGCAGCTAAGCACTGATTTACGTAGCATTTTATCAATTCCTATCTATTTATCCCGCTTCCCCACTCAATTAGACCCGCACCCCCAAGTCAACTAAAGATTAAAGAATTTACACAATTGAAGCATTAGAGATTTAACAACGAATTGAGAGTTACTTACAGGCAACCACGCTTGTTGCTAAAATCCGAGTAGAAGAATCCTTGAACCAATCACTATGCATTTCACTCAATTTCAGGCATGAGTACGGACTACTACAACACGCTCGGCATCCAACGAAACGCTTCGGATAAAGAAATCCAAAAAGCCTATCGCGATCTAGCACGCAAATATCATCCTGACATGAATCCGGGTGACGATTCAGCCAAGCAGAAGTTTCAGGAAGTTCAACAAGCCTATGACATCCTCTCGGATGGCAAGAAGCGATCTCAATATGACCAATTCGGGGCCGGTTTTGAACAAATGGGTGGAGGGGGAAATCCATTTGGCGGTGGCTCAGTGGATCTAGAATCCATTTTCGGCGGCATGGGCGGTGGCGGCGGCTTCGAGCAATTTTTTAATTTTGGCGGCGGACAACGTGGCCCAAGACCCCGACAAGGGCAGGATCTCGAAGTTGCACAGGATATCCCATTCGCCACTGCAGTTACCGGCGGAGAATTTACCGTGAATGCCATGTCGCCAGACGGTTCACGGAAACCGGTGACCGTCAAAGTCCCGGCCGGCATAAAACAGGGTAAAAAAATTCGAGTCCGTGGGTACGGGCAAGCTGGTCAGGGCGGTGGCCCGAGCGGAGACTTGTTGATCAAAATCAATATCTGTGATCACCCGAATTACAAACGCTCAGGCAGAGATTTAGAACTAGAAGTGCCGGTGACTTTAGCCGAAGCGATTCGAGGCACCTCTATTGAGATACCAACCCCTTACAGCACGATTGAACTGAAAATCCCTCCCGGAATCCAAAGCGGCAAGAAGATTCGCGTTCCCAAACATGGCGTCTCACATAAAACCGGACGAGGCAACCTTTACGTCACTATTCAGATTGCCATCCCTCACGAAATTCCCGAGGAGATTGCGGCGCAAATAGAGAGATTGAATCAGCCAAGCCCACGTGAAAAACTAACTTGGTGAGTATGATGGCCCATCCTCTCACATTTCCCAAAAACCTTCGCCTTCGAACACCGAGTGAATTTTCGGCTGTTTATGCAAGTGGATTGTTTGAAGCAGACAAAATACTGGTCATCAACTTTAAATCCAATCAGCAGTCCGAAAGTCGAATGGGACTTTCGATTCCCAAAAAAGCGGGAAATTCTCCTGTAAGAAACCAATGGAAAAGACATTGTCGGGAAGCTTTTCGGACTCTGCAACATGAGTTGCCGAAAGGAATTGACTTCGTTGNGCGTCCACGAAAAGGAGCTGTTCCCAAGGCCAGTTCTGTTAAGAAATCTCTTGCCAATCTTCTAAAACGTGGTCAAAAGAAACTGGAAAAACAGCAATGCGAACTGTCGTAAGCTTCATTCTTTTGATACGCAGATGCATTGGCGAGCTACTGATTGGTTGCGTCAGGCTTTATCAGATATTTCTTAGCCCTATTTTCGGTCAAAGCTGCAGATTTACACCAACTTGCAGCAACTACTATATCCAAGCGGTTCGAAAACACGGTCCTATTAAAGGCTCACTTATGGGAGCCTGGCGAATTTGTCGCTGCAATCCCTGGGGTGGTTCAGGCGAAGACCTTCCATAGANGTATTCAGCCTCGCAGACTNCTTTGCTCTCTCCTCTTCTCTATTGACCCAATTCTGGAATTTCCCTTATTTTTGAGCTTGGTTCGCCCTGCAATACGACAGCACTTAAGCGTTATGGGCACAATTTTGTACGCAAAAGGATTTGCGTTTAGGAGTGACTAAGGCATGAAGCCTGCTTTACAACTGAAATTATCCATGAAATGGTGGATGCCCTGTTTTTTAATAGCATCTATTCTATTGCCCGGATGCAGTCTAACGGAAAGCCTGCCCGGGTCTAAACAACTCAAGGAATTAATTCCTGGCAGTGACGACGAGGATCAGCAATCGTTAAGCGTTGGCGATCTTACCGTCCCTAATGGCATGAACTACCTTAAGGTTGAAAGTATTGGATTGGTCACAGGATTGAATAACACAGGAAGCACTCCACCATCAGGAATGCATCGTCAAATGTTAATTGATGAAATGCAAACCCATGACGTTGAAAATCCAAATGCTTTAATGAGTTCACCACGTACTTCACTTGTTTTACTTCGGGGATATCTACCTCCGGGGGTCCGTAAAGGCGATGAATTTGATATCGAAGTACGTGTTCCGGCGCACTCCCAAACCACCAGTTTACGCGACGGCTTTTTATTACGCAGTCGAATGCGGGAATTGGCCGTCTTAAATCAAAACGTTCGTACAGGGCATGTGGCTGCATTATCAGAAGGTTCTGTGTTGGTGCACTCACTGTTCCGCGGGGAGTCTGACAACACCAATAGTCAATCTGGCATTATCCTCGGGGGAGGCATCTCGCATATGGATCGCCCACTGGGATTGTTAATCAAAACAAAATTCAGTTCGATTCGTACGGCCACTCGAGTTGCCTCAGCTATTAACAGGCGTTTTCTTCAATACACCGACGAAAATAGTAAGGGCGTCGCCAGCGCCAAGAGTGACAATTACGTCGAATTGATTGTCCATGACAGTTACCGGCACAACGTATCGCGTTATATGAATGTTGTCCGTAGCATCGTCGTGGGCGAATCGGATGTCGCCAGCCACGAACGAAAAGAACTGCTGTTAGCGAAGCTTTTAGAACCAACAACTGCCGCTGAAGCAGCTATGCAACTGGAAGCGATTGGAGCCGAATCGATTCCCACGCTCAAACAGGGCCTCACAAGTGATGACCCTGAGGTGCGATTCTATTCGGCGGAGTCACTGGCTTATCTGGATGAACCGGACGCCGCTCCAGCACTTAGCCAACTTGCATCTCAACACATCGCATTTCGCTGGCATGCCATGACGGCATTGGCTGGCATGGATCATGTCAATGCTCTGGATGCAATTACAGAACTTCTCAACGCAGAGAGTGCGGAAACACGAGTGGGCGCATTTCGAGCTCTGTGGACTCGCAACCCGAATTCACCATTAGTCAATGGTCGTAAATTCAGCGACTTCAATTTCCATCAGGTCGAAACCTCGGCATACCCTCTTGTGCATATCGCGATGTCGAAACGACCTGAAATGGTCGCATTTGGCAACAACATCCATGTAACACCAACCGATCATGTCTTTGCAGGTAAAGAAATCATCATCAAGAACAAAGGAAATGGCCAGCTTCAAATCAGTCGTTTTTCCCCTAATATGGCTGATCGTTATGCGACATCGACGACTAATTTAGCTGACGTTATCCGTGCCGTATCCGAAGTCGATGGCAATTACTCGGATGTCGTCGATATGCTGCAATCGCTCAAGAAAAGTGACTGCATTAATGCAAGAGTCCTGGTCGGAGCTCGTCCGCGACCGATCTGGAATTTCAATCGCGAAGATCCTTCCTCGACAGACTCGCAAACAGAGAGCTTTGAAATTACAAATCCCATTCCCGAGTTATATTTTGATCGCTTAGCGGAGACGGAAGCGGAGACCGTCAAACGGAATCACACTAGAGCCGATGCGGTCATTTCCGGGAGGACCAACGAATCAGATCAGTCCGACAGTTTTTTTGATCGCGTCAAGTCTGTCATACCCGGTATTTAACCTTTAACCCCAAGGCACACTCTATCCATGCTGAAAGCACTGGAATTAACGGGCTTTAAGAGCTTTGCCGATAAAACGCGGTTTGAATTCCCTGAGGGAATCACCGTTGTTGTGGGGCCTAATGGATCCGGGAAATCCAATGTCGTCGACGCTGTCAAATGGGTGCTGGGTACGACTAGTGCCAAAAGCCTCCGCGGNAAAGAAATGTCNGANGTGATTTTCAAAAGTCCAAATCAGTCAAATCGTCGTGACATCAATAGTGCTGAAGCGACCATCATCTTCGACAATTCAGCTCGAATCCTTCCTCTGGAACACGACGAAGTTCGAGTAACACGGCGAGTCTATCGCAGTGGCGAAGGCGAATACTTAATTAATGACGAACCGTGTCGCCTGAAAGATATTAAAAACCTTATTCGTGGTACGGGAATTGGTGCAGATGCCTACAGTATCATTGAACAAGGTAAAGTTGCACGAATGCTCGAGGCCTCGAGTAAAGATCGCCGTCAGATCTTTGAAGAAGCAGCTGGCATTAGCCGGTTCAAAGCAAAGAAATTAGAGACGCTACGACGTCTCGATCGTGTCGATCAGAATTTACTGCGACTTTCAGACATCGTAGACGAAGTGGAGGGCCGACTAAAGGCTGTTCGCAATCAGGCCACCAAGGCTCGTCGGTACAAAGATTACAGTGATCGCCTTCAGCAACTGCGAACTCAAATCGGATTGGCTCAATGGCGACAATTGAGTGAAAACATTGGAATCTTTGACGCTCAAATCGAAGAAGTTGAAACTCAGGCCAACGAGCTTAATCTTCAGTTAGAACAAAACGCCAAAACCATCGCTGAATTTGACGTTCAGCTTGAACGCTTGACAGGTGACCTGCAGGGGCAGGAAGAATTGTCTGCGGCTGTCCGCGAAAAAATAGCTGGCTATGTAACAACTCAATCGGTCCAGACACAGCGACTCGAAGAACTCGCTAGTGAAATTGCTCGCCATCGAGTTCAGCTGGCTGTCACTCAGTCGGGTGTGGGTGGTATTGAAAACCGACTTTCTAACACGAATTCGGAACTTGAGAAATCTCGGACCAAACTGACTGAAACGCTTACGCAACTTAACCAAGTAGAAGTGCAACAGAGCGAACTTAAATCCCAAACCGAACAACTACAGTCGGACACAGCAAAACAGCGAGATGAACAGGTAGACGCCACCAAACAGGTTAGCGAAACCCAGTCTGACTACAATCAGTTGGTATCTTACGCCGAAGATCTCGACGATCAATTCCAGGCTATCGAAACACAACTTACCTCATCCCAAGGCAATTTGGACTCGTTAACGCAAACTTCGGCCGAACATCAGGCTGCGAAAACCGATTTAACGGCAGCATTAGACGCGGCGGAAGAGGAGTCTGAGGCTATTACGCGAGAGATCGCCGAAAACCGTCGTGTTCATCTACGCCGTCAACAAAACCTCCAGGCGCTGACGGAACGTCTCACCGCAGTGCGCGAGCGGCACAATGTTCTTCAGGAGTTAGAAACTCGCGATGCTGGAATTTGTAACGCCATTAAGGAAATACTGAAGCCGACCTCTGTTACCCCAGACCATTCGTCGCCACCGGTAATCAGAGGTATCATCGGGATCGTAGCAGACCTGATCGAGGTCGATTTGACATCAGCTTCGCTCATCGATCTAGCTCTGGGAAAACAGGCGCAAATGATCGTCACTGAAAGTGACGACTTACTCGATGCATGCCGAACAGGTCGCATTCAACTGGAATCCCAAATCACACTGATTAACCTTGGTAACCTCGGTCATTGCCCGGCTCCGCTGACAATCGATGAGGACCCTAGTGTCGTCTGCCGTGCAGATCAACTAGTGCATTGCCCACCGCGTTTACGCCCGCTATTTACGATGTTGCTAGGAAATACCTGGATTACCCAGGATTTGACCTCTGCACAACAACTGTGGAAACGACATCGGGGACAAATTGAAGTTATCACTAAAGCTGGTGAAAGGTTGGATTATCAGGGCACTATAACGATGGGACCTCCTGATTCTTCAAATGAGCTAATATCACGTCGTAGCGAATTGCGAAACCTTAAACAGGACATCTTCGTTCTCGAAGCGCAGGTTCAAGACAATCGAGATGAGCAACAGCGTCTGCAGCAAAACATAACAGACCAGGAAGAACAGCTTGAACGGTTGAAAACGCTAATTGAGAGCAAACGCTCTCAGTTGAACTCCACGCAAGTCGAACTACGAACGTGTCAGGAAAGAATCCACCACGAATCACAACGGCACAGCGAACTCAATTCTGAACGGCAGAAGATAAGAGAACGCCGACAACAAACGACGAAGGAACTGGAGAGACAAAAAGGAGAGTTAGATTCTCTTACTGAATATTTATCTGAAGTCACTCACAGCTTAAGTCGATTCAACAAGGCCTTTCATGAACTGGAACGCCAGGGACATACGCTTAATAAGCAAGCGGTTCAATTACGTATTGAAGCAGGTACCAGTGAACAGCGTGTCAATGCATTAGAGTCCCAATTACTTCAATACGCTCAGGATCACGAAGAAAAGAAAATCGTAGTGGATGATCAGGTACGTCTTCTCGAACAGGCTGAGGACCGTCACCATGAATCCATCATGCATAGTTTAACCGCGACATCCCAACTTGCTGAACTCTATCTGACAAAATCTCAGTATCGTCAAACCACGAACGCAATCCGTCAACGTCAGGACGAAATCTCCGCAGACCGCAAACGCGAATCCCGGACCAGCAGCAAACTGCGAACTGAAATCGATCAATTAGTTGCTAAAAAGCATGAGATCGAATTGTCTTCAGGCGATCTGAGATCCCAAAAATCAGCACTCGAGGACCGTCTACGTGAAGATTACAATATCGACATTTCGTTGCTGCAGGTGGAGGAGGAAACGGAAGAAGAAACACAGCAACGCGAAGAAGTCGAGCGAGAAATCGAATCATTACGTCGTAAACTAAACAATATCGGAGCGGTCAACATGGAGGCGCTCGGAGAACTAAACGAACTTGAAGAGCGTTTCAATTCACTGTCACGCGAATTCCAAGACCTAACACTTTCCAAACAGTCACTTGAAAAAGTTATCCAGCGAGTCGATGCCGACAGCCGTCGATTGTTCCTCGAAACTCTCGAAACGATACGCCAGAACTTTCAACAATTATATCGCAAAGCGTTCGGTGGTGGTCAGGCAGACATCATCCTTGAAGAAGGAGTTGATATCCTGGACGCAGGCGTCGAGATTATAACATCGCCGCCGGGTAAGCCCGCGATCAACATCTCCCTTTTAAGTGGCGGTGAAAAAGCATTAACCGCCGTTTCCTTATTGCTGGCTATATTCCAATTCCGCCCAAGTCCTTTCTGCATTCTGGACGAAGTGGACGCTCCATTCGATGAAGCCAATATTGGGCGCTTCATTAATGTACTCAAAGATTTTCTCGACTTCACCCGTTTCATCATCGTCACCCACTCCAAGAAGACCATGACCGCTGCCGACACCTTGTATGGAGTTACCATGCAAGAATCCGGAGTCAGCAAACAGGTTTCCGTACGTTTTGAGGACGTCGGAAGCAACGGTGAAATCAGTGACGATGCGGTTAAACGTGATGCTGCCTAAGGTGTTTTGCTAACTCTGCGTGATTTAAATCGGCGAAGACTGGCATTATTGTCAAAAATCGGCACAATTAACCTTATCTGTCCGAGGTGTGACAGTTTCCTACTGGAGATACCCTATGCGATGCCCATTTTGCCAACAGGACAATGATCGAGTTCTCGATTCCCGGGCTAGTACCGACGGCTATTCGATTCGGCGCAGACGCGAGTGTCTGTCTTGCAATCGTCGCTATACGACTTACGAACGGCTGGAAGAGCTTTCCATCAAAGTCTGCAAAAAGAATGGTGTGCGTGAGCCTTTCATTCGAGACAAAATCCGTCAGGGCATTGTAAAAGCCTGTTGGAAGCGTCCGGTAGGCACCGAAGACATCGAGAGTTGTCTATCAGAGATTGAAAGTGACATCTACGCCAATTTCGAGGGCGACATTCATTCCGACAACATCGGTGAAGTTGTCATGAAGCATTTGGCGAATCTTGATCAGGTAGCATACGTTCGGTTTGCCAGTGTCTATCGAGAATTCAAAGACGTTCGTGATTTCGTCAACGAACTACAACCGATACTCCAACGGCATCAAAGCTAATCTCTAACTTGCGGATTCTATAACTTAATCATCACGCACAAAGTGACCACTTTTGCCGCCCAACTTTTCAATCAGCTGTACTTCGCTGATTGTCATCCCCCTATCAACGGCTTTGCACATATCATAAATCGTTAAGGCGGCAACGCTAACCGCCGTCATTGCTTCCATTTCCACCCCGGTACGGGCAAATACGCTAACGGTTGCTTCAATTCTAATCCTGTCAGGTGATTCCACCTTAAAGTCCAACTCCACTCCATCTACTCCTATAGGATGACATAAGGGAATTAAATTACCGGTTTGCTTGGTTGCCATAATGCCAGCCAGACGGGCAACTTCAATAACATCGCCCTTGCTAAGATCCTTACTCGTAATCTTCTCTAGCGTTTGCGGTAACATCACAACGCAAGCGGAGGCGCGAGCAACACGTTGAGTTGGCTGCTTACCTCCGACATTTACCATCCGGGAGGCACCCTGTTCATCAAAATGAGTGAAATCCACCATATTGCACCGACTAGGCAAATAAAAAATGTATGCTTTGAGTTTAACTCTAAATCAGTTCGTTAAGCATAGGTGAAAATGGCTCCAGCGCAAAAAAAAAAGCGAGGCACCTATATCAGGCACCTCGCTCTTTTAGTTTTCTGACTGCAGACTATACAAGCTCTTTGCGAGACCCGATTAGGGTTCGCAGACGCTCAGCCAACAGGCTCGCATCAAACGGCTTCTTGAAAGTTTCGTTGATGGTAGAACGATCGAAGCTCATTGGGCTTCCCACGTCCGGCAATAATGCAATTAGAATCGTTTCGGCAAAATCCGGGTTGCGACGCAGATTTTGGCAAATCTGAAGTGATTCGACTTTGCCAATTGAGAAATCGACGATGATACAGTCAACGAAA
>PBCP01000008.1 GCA_002717145.1 Planctomycetaceae bacterium
GACAAGTTTGAATATCACCGAGGGTTTAAATTCTGTACTTATGCGACCTGGTGGATTCGTCAGGCAATTACAAGAGCGGTGGCTGATCAAAGTCGAACCATTCGTATCCCGGTTCATATGGTGGAAACCATGTCACGCGTACGAAACGTGTCTCGTCAGCTTGTCCAGGAACTAGGGCGTGAACCAACACGGGAAGAGACTGCTAGACGAGCCGAAACCACAGTGGAAGAAGCGCGACGCGTATTAGCCATGAGTCGTTATCCAATTAGCCTGGATCGGCCCGTTGGAAACAGTGAAGACAGCCAGTTTGGCGACCTCTTGCCCGATGGTGACGCCGAAAGTCCGGCTTCAGGAGCTTCTCAGGAAATGCTACGGGATCGAATCAACCGAGTCCTAAAAACGCTGAGTTATCGAGAACGTGAAATTATCAAACTGCGATACGGCTTAGGTGATGGTTACAGCTATACATTGGAAGAAGTTGGCCATATTTTTAAGGTGACTCGTGAGCGTATTCGTCAGATCGAAGCGAAGGCAGTACGAAAATTACAGCAGCCAAGTCGTAGTCAGGAACTTGTTGGGTTCCTTGATTAAACCTCAGGTGCAAAGTTGACGATCACGAAAACGCCAGCAAATGACAGCTGGCGTTTTTGCGTTACGTTAACGCCTCGCTTTCAGAGCGATAGACTCGCCAACTAGACGACCGCTAGTCATTGCCCAGGCAATATGACAGCCGTGACTCCATAGGATCATTCCGTTGAGACCGCATTGGCCAACAGCATATAGTCCTTCAATGACCCTGTCCTTCGTATTTAATACCTGCATGTGCTCGTTGATCGCAGGACTACCTTCTGTCGTCGTAAAGTATGACTTTACCGGCCCTAACAAAACCCATGGCCCATTGAGGTTGCTGAAAGAAGAGTTCGCAGTTTCCACCAGACGGGTGAGTGGAAGATTTGCAGCTTGCGAAATACCCCGAAGGTTTTCTGACTTCAAGGTTACGTCAGGCCTTAGCCGCAGATAGTCATCGATATAGGCGTAGGCAATGTCTGGTGCTGTCGAAATGAAGTGGGGCCACTGCGAGAATTTTTCCACTTGGTCAGCGCTAAGCAGAATATAGGCCTGTCGATCATCCTGATGAGAGACGGCTCGATTACGTGTTGCAGTATCGAGCTCATCACAGAATCGTTCAGCATGGCGGTTGATCAGAATGGCTCCATGTTCAAACAACGCGTCTTCAGGATGTTGCCAGGTGACCAGCAGTCGCTTGATCAGCTTTCTAAAAACCCAATCCGGTAACAATCCAGCGATCCAGTTTTGAATCGTTGCAAGGGGTCCGGATACTGGCAGCCATTGCTGAAATGGTGTTTGCGAGGTGGCAATGAAACGGAGTTCCGGTCCATAGGTGACATCCATATTGACCATGCGGGCGCCAACGCTTTCAGCCAGGAGATGCCCCAGGCCGGTTGCATGAGGATTGATTCCTTCAATGTTCTCATAGCCGCCACCTTTAAATCGTTTAATGAGTTCAGAGTTGTTGGCATAATCGCCAGCCGCCAACACGACCGCCAGTTGGGCTCGTACCAAATGAATTTCGCCGGCAGCATCCTGATATTCAGCACCAATCACGTGACCTTCATTGATGATGAGCTTAGTGACAGTGGAATTCGGCCGAATTTCAACGCCTTGTTTTTGAGCCGCGATTTGTAACCGGGCAATATAGGCTTTGGCTCCGGGGATCACATTGTGCATGCGAGGGTAGCGATTTGGAGGTTCGGCAACTGGACCAACGAACTTGATCTTCAATGCTTGAAGCCAGTTCATAGTTTCTGCTACATGTTTAGTGAAGAAAGCTCGTTGAGTTGAATTATTGCGGGCTTCAATTTGTGATGGTGCAAATCCTGTTAAATCGTTAGCGTGTTGTTCAGGCGAATCAGTGATCCCCTGCTTGCGTTGCAACTCAGATTGCGAGGCTGTGAATGATCCAACGGCAATTCCTGTGGTACCACCGATTTCAGCACAAGCTTCAAGAACTAAAACGCTAAGCCCATGTTGAGCACAGGAAACGGCAGCAGCGAGCCCACTTCCACCGGCTCCGACTATGAGAACGTCAGGATCGTTGTGTGTCATTGGCCTCTAGCTGTTGAAGATTTTCTCGAATCGCCGACGATTGTCCTGCCGATATCGACGACACACAGTCACAAGTGACTGAGAGTTTTCGTAGCCTAACAGCGAAGCCAGTTTTTCCAATTCCAGAGGTTTCTCAGGCAGATCATGACGATGAGTTGTATCCATCAGACGTAGGCCGGATTCCACTCGACGTAGGAAGACATATGACTTACTAAGGGCATTGGCATCGTCTTCACTAAGTAAACCGTGCTCTTGAATCTTTTGCAGTGCCGCGAGTGTGCCGGAGTGCTGAATGTCTCTAGAGTTGCCGTTGATGAGCTGTAGCATTTGCACGATATATTCAATATCCATAGTGCCGCCCTGAAACCGTTTGAGGTTCCGATCGGTGGCGCCCTCTTCTGATTTGAGCCTGGCCTGATAGATTGCCGTTTTCAGTCGTGATTTCTGTTTAATTTGCGAGATAGTATTTGTGATCAGCGATCGGATTCGGGATTTAGCCGCATCGCTTGCGAAAAGGATTCTAGCCTTGCAAAGCCCCATGTATTGCCAGAGAGGGACATCTCCTTTACGCAGATATTCTTCGTAGTCATTAATGGCAATAGCTAACGGTGCGTACTGATGGGTAGCTCGTAATTTACTGTCCATATCGAACAGGCGACCGTGCGGTCTGGTTCTGGTCGCGGTTTGTAAAACTCGCTTTGCCAACTCATTAAAAAAATGATGATTTGAAGTTTGACGAATCTTGTGATTTCGTCGAACCGGTTGCGTGTTACCTTCGCCTTCGTATAGGAAGATCACGTCCACGTCACTATGAAAGTTTGGTTCTCGACCGCCGAGTTTTCCCAGCCCTACAAGGATGGGCGTAGCGATCTCACCTTTTTGAAAGCCATCTTCTATGATGGGTTGCCCATGCTTTTCCACTAACTGGCTGTAATGCTCATTGGTTATTTCCTGCAGACAAATTTCAATAATATCGGAGAGCGACTTATGAGAATCGATGAGAGTATCTTTACCAAGGATTTCCCGGACTCCCACACGAAGATGCTGAGCATGCTTAAAAGCCAAAATGACGTCGATTAATTCCTGCCCTTCAATCTGAGCTCCTTTGACTAACTCGTCCATGACCTTGTGCAACGAATGTTTTGTTGGCAGATGATCCAGAATCAGGCAATCCAGCAATTCGTCAATCATTCCCGGATAACTAGTGAGGATTGTAATAAGATAAGGGCTATTGGAACACAGTTTGACGTACAGATTCAGCGTGGCGGGATTAACTTGAAACAGTTCCCACAAAACCCCTTTACCTCCTAGTGAATCGCTGACAGTAGTGAGATTTGCCAGAGTCCTATCCGGGTCAGGAGTTTGGGAAATCGATTCCAGTAATCTGGGAGCAATGGTCGCCAGAAAATGGCGGCAGCGGCGCGTGGAAAGAAACGGAATTCTCTCAGTCGCTAAATCCATGAGATACTGATAGCTAGAATTAACATCCTTAAAATTGTGTTTACCCAACACTTCTTCCAGCATATCTTCACTAGGTTCCGGGTTAAGAATTAGATCAACTTCGGGATCTGTTTCCTGATCGTCATCAAAGGAAGATTCCAGTAATCTGTCAATAACCTGTTGGCTGATGCTCAGTAGATGGGCAGTGTCATTGTTGAGTGTCGCAATTGCCTCACTTCCTTGATATCCCAGGCTATGAGCTAGTGCTGCCAGTTGTAGGTTATCTTCGGGAATGGAGGTAGCATTCACGTCATATAATGCTTGCAGGCGATGCTGAATTCGTTTTAATTCAAGATAGGAATCTCGCAGGACGTTGGATTCCTCCTGGGAAAGCAGGCCGGCTTTGTGCAATTGATAGATGGCCGGCAGAGTGCCCCGTACTCGAATTTCCCTAAAGTTACCGCCATTGATAAGTTGTAGGAAGGGAATGACGAAGTTGATCTCGGCGATACCCCCAGGCGAATGTACCACATCTAAGGACGTCACGTCCTCCCATCGATTTAACCGTCGCTTTTGAGCCTTAATCCCTGTGATATCTGCTCGGTTTAAGTACCGGCGATAGATCCATTTTTCCATATGCTGCAGGAAACGCTGGCCCAATTGTACATTCCCCGCAATGGTTCTCGCGTTGATCAGCTCCTGGCGTTGCCAGGTTCTTCCGGAAAAATCCAGAAAACGAATGGCATCGTTTATACGAGTCGCCGCAGTTGATGTCTGTGCGGCGAGTTGGAAGCTAAGATCGACTTCGAGCAGCTTGCTACCGTTAGGTAATGTCAATAAGTTGATTGTGTCACTCAAGATCGTATTGTAGAAAGGCGCATCAAACTTGTGGTCATCTGACATCCCAGGCTGGAAAATCAGGAACACATGAAGTTTTGCTCCATAGCTAAGTTGGTTACCAGCTAGATCGCCCAGGGCAATCAATGCAAACTCCAGATCAGCCGATTTAGTGGCGGTTAACTGGTGCTTTTCAATTGCCTTGAGTGCAGCAAGCTCCACCGCACTATGGAGTAGAGCTTCGATCAGGATAGAAGTTTGATTCGCTACTACGTCGGCAGCCTGATTCATCACCAGATCACCATATGCAATCCGTAATAACTCGCGATTACGTATCCGCTCCAGTTGTTCCGAAATATCCGGGTCCCCTGCCAGACTTAGGACTTCAGAGCGGATCTCATCGATGAGAATTTTACGATCCACCGGTTGGCCGTCGGTCATGCGCAATAGGTCATAACCCTCCGGATCCTGCATCAGCAATTCAGCAATTTGAATACTTGCTGAGAACATGACAAGTAGTGTCGACAGAGCGGCTTGATCACGTTCCCACAGTGAGCCAAGAGCAATTGGGCTTCGTGAAAGGGAGGTGAACCGGGCCAGATAGGCTAAAGCCTGATCTGGTTTTGGCACGTGAGGCAGTGCATGCTCCAATTGTGTGGCTGCGATGGCCACGAGATCCAATGTCATTCCGGACTCGGCAATTGCAGTTAGCGCATCATGAGCCTGACGCAGATCATTGAGTGCCATTGCCTGGAACCATTCTCGTGCGACAGCGGGAGAGTCGAGAATCCTGATAAGCTGTTCGGTGTCCATATGCCTAGTCTAGCACGGTCTGCGGCGGATCGACAATTATGGGGCGTGTTACAGCTGAACCAAATCAAGCCAGTCGATTTCCTTGCTTAACCCCTGTTCAAAATCAACGGTGGCCAGAACCGGAGGGATACTAACACGTTCAATTTCAGCGGGGTTTGTTACCAAACTTTGATCGTTTGCCCCTTGAGGATTCACATTATTAATAATGATTCCGGCTATCGGGATACCGTCTTCATAAGAAGCTGCTGTAATGAGTGTTTGTAATGTGTGATTAATGCATCCCAGTTTATTCGCAACGACGACAATCAAAGGAAAGCCAAATTCGTATGCCAGATCTGCTACAAAATCATCGTCGCTAATAGGGGACATCAAACCACCAGCACCTTCGACGATGATAAAATCCGAGTTTTCTTGCCAGTATTCGATTCCATGAGCGAGTAAGTTGCGATTAATTTCTTTCCCTTCCGCTTTTGCCGAAATATGGGGAGCAAGAGGGGCACGAAACATTTGAGGACAAACGTGATTAACTGTGGCTGGCTTGCCGGCAGCATTCCAGAGGGTATCGGCATCCTCACTAAATAGAGTGCCATCGTCGTTTTCAAGACATCCGCTAGCGGCAGGCTTGTATACACCGACCTGAACGCCTTGCTGCATTAATTGGCGAGCAATTAACGCCGACACATAGGTTTTGCCGACCTCGGTGTCGGTACCAGTAACAAAGATACCTGGGGTCATAGAGCTAATCAGATTTCCAGATATTCTTCGAGTGCTTCTCGCATGACTTCAGGTCTGGGGTCTACGCCAGTCCAGATCTTAAAACCAATAACAGCCTGATTGACCAGCATACCCAAACCGTCAAGAATCTGGCATTCCCGTTGCTTGGCATCCCTTAAAAGGCGAGTCATTGGTGGGTTGAAGACAACATCTGCAACTACCATGTTGGAAGAGAGTGTTTCAATATCCAGTGGAACTCGAGCGTCAGCGTCTCCTAAACCAATACAGGTGGCATTAATGACAACATTAACGTCATCATCTACTTCATAGTCACCATCCAAAACATCAAGAATTGCGGTAACACCCTCAATACTATTGAGGACGTCGACGAGTTCCTGTCCGCGAGATTCAGTACGATTGGCGATCGTGATATCAGTAACGCCGTTTAACGCTAATTCGACTGAAATTGCTCGGGCCGCGCCACCCGCTCCTATAATCACGACTTTCTGTCCAGCAGGTTCAACCAGCGTCTTTAGTGACTGGACAAATCCTTTTCCATCTGTGTTTTCACCGATCAGTTTTCCGTCGACCACATTTACGCAATTAACGGCACCCATGCGTTCAGCGGCTTCACTGAGGTTGTCCAGGTATTGAATGACCTCCACCTTATGGGGGATGGTAAAATTCCCGCCGCGCAGGCCCATTGCCCGGAATCCGGCCATAGCATCTCTTAAATTCTCAGCGGGCACTTCCAGTGTTAGATACCTCCAGTCCAATTCACAATCCGCAAAAGCCCGCTCCATCATGAATTGAGTTGGGTTTCCGGCCACTGGCTGGCCCATACATGACACCAGATCCTGAATCGGTTTATCTGCCACGGTTAATGTCCTTACGTCGGAGAGTTATTTGAATCGATACCGTTATGTTTAGTTTTATTAGGGTGGTTGCAATTCTGCAATTATGGGATTGAAAAATAGAGCGACTAATTACTCGGGAAGAAAAATCTTATTTGCCGGCATCGCTTCTATTTTCATGGCATTGCGGCGCGCTTTGATACGCACATAGGGGGCGACATAACAGCATCGATCTGAAAAGCTATCACGAGGTGCTTCAGGGTCTGCATGGAAAGGTTCAACCAGATCTTCAATGACGAATCCACTCCGGCATATTCCACCAATGATTTCTTCCCAGCGATGGACAAATTCCATAGTTCCCTCTTCTCTTAGTCGTGTTCCCTGAACAGGTGGCAGAGGCCCAGTGCGATAATAGGGCTCCATAAGCTCATAACCATTTTGAGATCGTTTCATACCGGTTTGCAAGCTAGTAGGCTGTTTATGCTGGCTGATATACAAACCTCCCGGCATGGTAACTCGTGCCACCTCAGAAAACACTTTGGCAATCGACGGCAGATAACACGTGCTTACCGGGTGAATAACAATATCGAATTCTTCATTGGTAAACATAGACAAATCATCCATCGAAGTTTCAATGACCCGAATATCCAATGCTCGTTCAGCTGCCACCTCCCGATCCAGCTCAAGCATTGCGGGAGAGATGTCAACGACGGTTACGTCGGCTCCGGTTGCAGCATAAATCGCGCTTTGCCTTCCCCCGCCAGCCGCCAGGCACAGGACTTTCTTTCCAGCAATGTCCCCGCCCAACCAGCCGATGGCATCCACGGTATGCAAAGGCTGGTGGAGGTCATCATCTTTGGCCGGTTGGGTGAATCGTTTCTTGCCAGCCACCATTCGGTTCCAGGCGTCACGATTGTGTTGTTTTGCAATTGATTGCTGGTTGTCATCCATGGCTCTCATTTACTTTCATCCACCTGAACGTTGTTGCCAGCACGATTAGTGTAAAAACGGGCTAGCCAGTTAAAAGCGGCTGCGGCAATACCTTCGTGACCGCCCTCAAAAATGGTGACCCTGCTTTGTGAAGCATATCGACGTAGGTGAATGTCACGTCCGAGGCTGGAATCCACTATCTGATCGGATATTAATGGTGCCTTGAGCCTACCTTGAGGCATGCTTAATTGTTGAATTTCCTGATCTGAAACAGGTTCGGCGTTGACTGATTTTGCGATAACGTTGAATGCTTCGAGTGAATGGGAAATAGGTACAGAGCCGGTATGCCCATCATGTATCCCGGCTGCGATGTCCAAAGGGACGCGTTTGGAATTCGCCAAAAAGTGAATTGGTGATCGTTCCTTGTATTGCCTGTCGACAGTCATGTTGTCTCCGGGAGCCCCGCCACAACTTGCTCTCATCATGGCACCGTATTTGGTTTTTGCATGCTTGTCGTGCCACTTTTTTAAGTCACTTATGCCTACCCAGGCACTGGCGGCTGTCCAGTACTGTGGATGACGGCTGGCCATTAACATTGTCATATGGCCTCCACCAGATACACCAGCGAGATAAATGCGTTGCTCGTCAGCGTGATAATTTGCTTTGACATATGAAAGAGCATCGAGAATGTCCTGTTGTGCGATTTTGCTACCACATGCTTCAGGACGGTTGTTGGGCCCTCGGAAATGCGGAAAGACGTAGATCCACCCTCGCTTGTACGCCTCGTTTTCCCAGTCAGCATTGTTTTGTTCTACAGAATTACTCCACGTGTGTAACGCCATCAGTACCGGATAAACGGTTGAATCGGAAGCATCGTACCCGTCGGGAACGATGATGTAACAGGGCTGCAGAGATTTATCAACGGAGCTTTGCACCATTAGTTTTTGCTTTGTTTGTGCACAGAGCATGGAGGTATAGAGAACGCACAGAAGGCAAATGGCAAAGGATTGACTGTGAGGCTTCATGAAAGGCATTTTTTTACAAGACTCAAATACGAGAATAACGAAATCGTAAGTTTGACGGGTGCTAATTGGACTATCTAAAATGAAGGCTTAGTGAATCCCACCTATATGCATCCTACCTTTTTTGAAAGTTCACCTGTCGCCGTTATGAGAGAATTAAGACGACTGATTCCTGTCTTTTTCGGAATATCGCTTTCATTAGCAAGTTCGGTTGATGCCGCTCCAAATATTACGGCTGTTACCCCTTACGGGATCAGTGCAGGCGCGACAACCGAAGTGACCCTGAATGGAACCGAACTCACATCTCCTTTAAGCGTTTGGACGAGTTTTCCGGCCGAAGTGGAGGTATTACCAACACCTGAAGGTACGGATGATGCGACCACAGCCAAGTTGAGAGTGACACTAGCCGAAAATGTGGGGGTGGGTGTCGGTGCCATTTCAGTTGCTTCGGCCAGCGGTGTTAGCCCGCTCTATATCGTCGTCATTGATGATGCACCTGTTATTACAGAGCCCACCCCGAATAATGCATTGTCCGATGCAGCGTTGATCACATTGCCAACCGCAGTCCAAGCAGCTTCCAGCGGTACGATGGCAGATTTCTTTAAGTTTGAAGCAAAGGCCGGCCAGATTGTTTCTGTAGACGTGCTCGCGGCGCGACTCAATTCGGTGATGGATCCGGTCGTCCGTTTGTTAGCAACTGATGGAACCGAGTTAGCTTATTCAGATGACAGTGAGGGGCTGGGAGCTGATTCCAGAGTGCAAGCCAAGATTCCGGCCGATGGACAATACGTCGTCGAAGTGATCGACAGTAAATATGCCGCTAACCTTCCTTACTATGTACGTATCGGTGAATTTCCTCTCGCCACAACAACGTTACCGGCCGCCATCCAAATCGGCGCAGATCGCGAGGTCAGTTTTAGCGGTATAGGTGCAAACGGATTGTCGGCTAAAGTGTCATTAGGTGCGATACTTGCAGGTCAGGATATACGTGCTGGAGCCCGGGCTACCGATGGCACGATTTCAGGATTCGCCAGAGCCCGTGCAAGTTCTGACATCCAGACAGTTGAAGTCGAACCCAATAACGAAATTACAGAGGCATCGGCAGCAACATTTCCCGGCGGAGCCAGTGGCGTGTTTCAGCAGAGAGGGGATAAAGACTATTTCAAATTTAATGCTGCCAAAGGCCAGAAACTTAGATTTGCAGGGCACTCGCTGAAGCTAGGGTCGCCGGCAGTAGTTAAATTCCGAGTGCTCAAAGCAGATGGCAGCCAGCTGGCAATTGCTCCGATCAATCCTGAAAATGAATTCGTCTTGGCTTGGAGTGCGCCTGAGGATGGTGAATACATTCTGGAAACGAGTGAGTTACTACAACGTGGTGGTGAAAACTATGCATATGTCATCGAAGCGGCTGCTGGAAACACCTTCACTTTGACGCTAAAAAATGACAAGGCCACACGCAATCGATTTGTCGTGGACGAAGGAAAGGGTGGTTTCCAATTCCCAATCACAGTTGCTCGTGACGGATATGCCGGACCCATTACGATAAAATCAAAGACAGAAATACCCGGAGTCACCTGGCACAACAATGTCGTTGCTAAAGACGGGAAAGAGATAACCGTATTACTGGAATTCTCGTCAGCCACCAAAGCGGGTGATTTTGTAAATCTTGAAATTGTTGGTGAAGCGCAAATTGATGGACAGGTCGTGCAGGTTCCGTTGACTTCCCGAGACTGGACGCGAACTCAATTTGCCGCAGTCACGTATCCCTATTCGTTTCTGCAGGGTGTCGTACAGTATGCTACGGTTCCGGCGATTGAAGAATTCTTCGAACCAAAATTCGAACCTGAAGCCGTCTATGTCGCTCGAGGCGAAACCACGGCTACGATCAAAATGTCAACGGCCAGTAAGCACAAAGACTTTAAAGGTGCTTTAACGCGAATGTTTCAGGATGTCCCGGAAGGAATCACTGTGGCAGATAAGGCCGATAAAGGAGTTCACACGATCACGGTAACGGTTCCCGCTGATCTGGCCGAAGAGAAGGCCTTTACGGTGAAAGCATATGCAGAACATGCGGGCCATCTTCAGTTCGTCAAGCGAAGTGTTCCTATTAAAGTTGTTGATCCACTCGCCGTTTCAATCAAACTGGAGGCTGCTATCGCAGCCGGTGTAAGTCAGAAAGCGCTGGTCTCGATAGTTAGGGCGCCGGGATCCCCAGCAGAAGCTGTGACCCTGACGTTGTCCGGCTTGCCTGATAAAGTCACAGTGCCGGAAGAGTTGATAATACCAGCAGACCAATCGGAATTGGAAATTGAAATCACGGCTGCCGCTGATGCTGCTGTTGTGAAAACAGATGGCATTACCGTTACTGCGAAATCAAAATACGCCGGTAAAGAAGTATCGGCGGTAAGTGCTGCTATTGCGGTTGAAGTAAAAGCGGCTGAATAACCATTTAAGGAAAAGTAGAAATGCAATTACGCAAACTACGAAAAACATTTGTGTTGATGATGACTGCGGCACTGCTAGGTGGAATAGCTTCGAGTCAATTACTGGCAGCTGACGCTCAGCTCGAACGCCTTGAAGTGTATCCTGCGGAAGTGCAATTGACCGGTGTTCGTGAGCACGCTCAGTTAATCGTGACTGGGCACTATGCTGATGGGTCTATTCAGGATTTAACTCGAGTAGCGACGATTTCATCGGCTAACTCAGATATCGTCACCGTAGACGGAACGGTTGCTTACCCGGCTGGGGACGGTGCAGGTTCGCTGAATGTGGAAGTCGAAGGCAAAACAGCCTCGGTCAAAGTAACGGTTAGTAATCAACAAAAGCCTCAACCGGTGTCGTTTCTATACGATACCTTAGCGGCTCTTAGTAAGAATTCGTGTAATGCAGGAGCCTGTCATGGTTCTCCAAGTGGCAAAGGCGGCTTTCGTTTATCGCTGCGTGCTTTTGATCCAAAGCTCGATGAGCTGACATTGATTCGCGAGGACTTTGGTCGACGAACTAACAGTCTCGACCCGAATAACAGTCTTTTACTGTTAAAACCTCTAATGAAAGTCGCTCACGGAGGCGGTCGGCAAATTCGGGCAGATGATCCGGCATATGCAGTGATTCATGACTGGATTGAAGAAGGTTGTAAAATGGATGCACCGGATGCAGCTCGGCCGGTCAGGATCGATGTTTACCCTAAATCGGGTCGCGTCCTGAAGAAACCCGCCGTGCAGCAACAATTAAGCGTCTGGGCTCATTATTCAGATGGCAGCGTGCGAGACGTCACTCCGCTGGCAGTTTACTCGAGTTCTGACGTGGAAGTGGCGGATGTAAGTCGCAACGGACTGGTAGAGGGCCTGAAAAGAGGGGAAGTGGCAGTCGTCGTACGGTATCTTGAATTTATCGAATCCAGCTTCATTACGTTTGTTGAAGATGTTGAGAATTTTGTCTGGAACGACCCTCAGGTTAATAACTACATTGACGAGGCGGTTGATCAAAAGTTGAAGCAGTTGAAGTATCTTCCATCAGACCTATGTACCGATGAGGAGTTCATCCGGCGCGTATATCTCGATGTCATTGGTATTTTGCCGACCCTCGAGGAAGTAACGGCATTTGCAGCCGACGAAGATCCTGCAAAACGAAATAAAGTGGTCGATAACCTATTAGTTCGTCCCGAGTATTCTAAATTCTGGGCGTTGAAATGGGGCGACCTGCTACGTTTAACCAGTGGCCAGGTTACCAGTGAAGGTGTCTACAAATATTATCGATGGGTGGAGAGATCGTTCCGCGAAAACCAGCCGTATGACGAATTTGCGACAGAGTTGTTGACGGCAACAGGCAGCACGTTTAGCAATCCAGCCGCCAATTTCTACCGTACATCTAAAGATATGAATGATTGTGTTGAGACGATTTCCCAGGTCTTTTTAGGAGCTCGACTCCAATGTGCGAAATGCCACAATCATCCGTTTGAACGTTGGACTCAGGATAATTACTACGGCATGGCCGCCTTTTTCAATCGTGTGCAACGTTCTAATACCAAACGCGCAAATGAAATGTTTATCTATGTATCACAAAGTGGAGAAGTGACACAGCCGCGTACACAACAACAAATGAAACCATGGGTACCGGGGCAGGGAGACATTGAAAATCCTAATGAATTTGATCGCCGACTGGATTTTGCAGGTTGGCTCACGAAACCGGATAATCCCTTTTTTGCCCGGATCGAAGTGAATCGAATATGGAGTCAGGTATTTGGGCGGGGCATCGTTGAGCCGGCTGATGATTTCCGGGACACGAATCCTCCAAGCAATGCTGTCTTGCTGGACCAGTTAGCGAATGATTTCGTGGAAAACGGTTATGATCGCAAAGCAATCCTGGCAACCATTTTGAAAAGCCGGACTTATCAAACCAGCTATCAGCCAAACGATTTCAATGAAGAAGATACCAAGTACTTTTCGCATTATCAGCCTCGGTTGTTATCGGCGGAACAACTACTTGATGCAATTTGCCATGTAACTCAGGTTGCTGAATCTTTTGGTGGATTGCCGGCCGGTACCAAGGCAACTCACTTGCCCGCTCCGGACCTTGTGAACAATGAATTTCTGAAGATTTTCGGCCAACCTGAACGTCAGACTGTTTGTGCATGCGAACGGACGAATGAGTCAAATCTGAGTATGGCGATTCAGTTTTTTAACGGGCCTTTGATCTATAACAAATTGAAGAGTGAGTCCAACTCTTTCCGTAAATCGCTAACTGATGGTAAAGATGATACCCAGATTATCACGTTGTTGTACAACCTCGCTGTTTGCCGAAATCCAAGTGAAACTGAATTGAAGGCCAGTCTGGATCACATCGCATCGAAGGAAAACCGAGTTGAAGCTTTGGAAGACATTTGCTGGGCAATTCTCAACACGAACGAATTCCTTTTCCAACACTAAGTAAGAATCGAAAGTAATATCAGACGCATGAACATGATTTTCAAAACGCTTTGTGTTATAGCACTGCTGACAAGCTCGGTGGCTGCACAGGAAGCTGTAAGCTTTAAGGCGGATATCGCTCCGATACTCATTAATAATTGCCTTGCCTGCCACGGTCCTAAGAAAGCCGAGGGTGGATACCGTGTTGATACATTTGAACGATTTTTGCGAGAAGGGGATTCTGGTGCCGCGGCTATTACCGGTGGTGATCACGATGATAGTGAATCCCTTCGACGTATTAAGTCGGAAGATGAATTTGAACGAATGCCGCTAGAAGGGGAACCACTTTCTGCCGACGAAGTCGAGTTGATTGAGAAATGGATCACTGAAGGTGCCAAGTATGACGCTGATGATCCGAAATCAGCATTGGCTACCATCATACCTGCTCCGACGTACCCGGCGCCCCCGGAAGCCTATCCACGAAGTGTGCCGATTACAGCAGTTGCTTTCAGTCCGGACGGAAGTCAGGTTGTTACTGGTGGATATCATGAAGTTGTGCTTTGGAATTCAGCAGATGGTTCACTGATTAAACGGATTCAAAATGTGGGTCAACGTACATTCGCAGTCCGGTTTAGCCAGGATGGCCAGCATTTAGTGGCAGGGGGCGGCGCCCCCGGACGCCTTGGTGAAGCTCGAATCTTTAATGCGGCCTCTGGAGAATTAGTTTCCGTTCTCGGAACGACTTCAGATGTCGTACTGGACGTGCAGTTTAATTCTGCCGGAGATCGATTAGCGGTTGCCGGTGCCGACAGCGCCATACGCATCTATGAATTTCCAGCCGGAAATTTGGTCCGTACCATCTCTAGTCACTCTGACTGGATTATGGCAGTCGCCTGGGATAACGAAGGCAAACGACTCGCTTCTGCTTCGCGTGATAAGACAGCAAAACTATTTGACGTGGAAACAGGTGAATTGCTCGTGACTTATAGCGGTCATAGCAACCCAGTTAAAGGGGTAACTTTCCATCCTGACAATAACCATATCTATACCGCCGGAGGCGACAACAAAGTCCATTGGTGGACGGCGGCTGATGCCAAGAAAGTTGGTGAACTTGCTCAGGGCGGCGAAGTTTATAAGCTCGAAAAGATAGGTGGAGTGATTACAACGTCATCTGCAGATAAGACGATTCGTCAGATTGATGCCGCGACTCAAAAAGAGGTGCGCAATTATGGAGGTCATGCTGATTGGACATTATCCTCCGCGTTTCATGAAGGAACAAAACGCATTGCTGGCGGAGCATTTGATGGTGCAGTTAAAATCTGGAATACAGAAGATGGCGTAGAAGTTCTGACTTTCGTCGCGGCGCCCNGTATTAAGTAGTTCCTATGACGTCGCTGAAATGGACCGGGCCAAAATCGGCGGATTGGATTTTGGTGCTCGCTCACGGTGCGGGTGCCGGTATGGATTCTCCGTTTATGACGTATATGGCCGAAGCTCTGGGACATCGTGGAATCCGCGTAGGAAGGTTTAATTTTCCCTATATGGTTCGAGCTGTCGAGCAAGGGAAGCGTCGACCACCGGATTCAGCCAAAAAGCTACTTGCGGCCTGGGAAGATATTGCTGTAACCGTCGCGCAGAAGATGAGGGCGTCGCAGCGACTTGCCATTGGCGGGAAGTCAATGGGAGGACGTATCGCCTCGATGTCCACACATCATGATCGAGTGGATGCGTTAGTGTGTCTCGGTTATCCGTTTCACCCACCCGGTAAACCTGAAAAGCTGCGGACAGATCATTTTGCTGATATCCGCATTCCAGCAATGATCATACAGGGAGAAAGAGATACGTTTGGAAACAAAGAGGAAGTGAAAGGGATGAAGCTGCCTCGTCGTATCAAAAAATATTGGCTGGCCGATGGTGATCATAGTTTTAAGCCAAGAAAAGCTTCAGGTATAACTCTGGAACAGAATATGGATTCTGCAGTTGCCGGTATTGTCGAATTCCTAAACAATGGTTGAGGAATCCGGCAAGAAGCCGAGTGCATCCCAGCCTCGCTCAAGATTATAAGCCTTGATCAGCGTTTCAAGCGTTTGACGATTCAGCCTGGCGTCTTGATCATCTTCTAATGCGGAAGTCAGCATCCGTTCAGGCAGCGTGTCTTCTTCGGGAGTCCAACCGCTTAGAATGTTGAACCGCTTTTTTGCATTGATGATTTCTTCAGCAGTTTGAACTAAATCCTGAGCATGTAGATTCCAGCCGGTAATGAGGTTCAACATGACTGCACACTCAGCAAAGTAGTCATCGAAGACTCCTCGCAGGAATTTACAAAGAATAAGCGAGTCCATAATCGCGGCTTTATTTTCTGTTTCGACCGCTAAACGTGCCTGACTTACATCCGCATTACGACGATCGACAGCTTCAGAAAAGTCGACTTCATAGGCACCACTGCGATTATGGTCTGCTCCCCGTGTGCCAACGGCGAATCCGAGTGCCATGGTTTGCAGCGCGCGAGGTTCATAACCAGGGAGTTCCAGTCCTTTGACTTGAGGTGCAAATGCAAGGGTGCCTTTTCCAAGTTCCATCGCCAATGCCCGGCTTCCTTGCGCGAGTCGTTTCCCGAGCCCTTTGTATTGGCCAATCAAATGGATGGCTTGAATTAATGCCTGACCATCACCAAATCGCAGCCATGGTTCATTAAGAATGTTTTGTTCAACACATTCCATCGCAAAGGCGATCGTTCCCCCCGTGCTTATTGTATCGATCCCGTAATGATCACATAACTGCGACGCCTCCAGTACGATTTGTTGGTCACCGATTTCACACAGTGGTCCCAGAGCAAATAGATTTTCATATTCGATTCTTGCGCGGGAAGGTTTGCCGTCAACTGGGACTGAGTAGACATGTGTGCATCCAATTGTACAAGCGGCACAGCTTTCACGAATCTTTTCTCGAGCTAAATTCATGGATTCAGGTGAAAGCTCTATTGCGTCATGAAACGAGCCTTTTTGAAAATTTCGTGTTGGGAGACAATTAAGACGGTTGAAGACTAATACATTGGCCGCCGTCCCTAATTCTCGATATTTTTCAGTTGCCGGGCCGAACGACCGTTGGGATAGATCTCGAGCCGACTCAACCAATTGTTCGGTATTATGCCAGTTAGTTCGCTGTTTCCCACGAACGGCAATCGCCTTGATGTTTTTGGAGCCAAGCACGGCGCCGCTACCGCCTCGACCTGCGTGTCGGCCACTATGTGAAATAGTCGCAAAATGGACGAGTTTCTCACCGGCCGGGCCAATCACAGCAAAAGAGTAATCCTTAGGAAATTGATCCTTTAACTGTGCTTCAGTCTGTTCGGCTGACAACCCGGCAAGATGTGTGGCTGATTGGATTTCAATGTTTCCTTCATCCACGACAAGAATAGAAAGGGAATCAGCACGTCCCTTAACGAGCAGTGCGTCGTTTCCAGTTCGTTTTCCCGCGATAGCAAATTGACTGCTGGCAAGCGAGTCGTTGATACGGCCGGTAAGAGGACTGCGACTCACCACAGCAAATTTAGCACTTGTGGTTAATGGGCTTCCCACAAGTGGACTAAAGGCAAAAACGATGCTTGATTCCGCTGAGAGGGGGTCGTACTTCCAGGATTCGTGTTCAAGCAATAACTGTGTACCGAGGCCACTTCCACCAATAGTGCGTTTTAGGGTGGTTGTTTCTAATGGATGTCGAATGCACTCTCCAGTGGAGACATTGACTTCCAGATATTGATGGTGGTATCCGTTTTTATTGCTCACCTTATCCACCAGCATCCATTGAAAGGATTAGTAAGGCGTCACCATCACGAGCCGTCCCATCTTCGGTTTGGAAGAATTGATTACCGTTTAAGTTGACGGTCAAATGCCTGTTGATTGTGTTGCCATCCATGCAGTGCTTTTCGAAAGCCGGATGTTTTTGGGCCACCGCTCGAATGACATCCTGAATCCCCATCTCTTCCTGTTCGAATTCGTATATTTCACTGGCAATACCGACACGTTGCCTGGGAATACCGAAATACTCAATTTTGATCTTCATGGAAAAATGCCAGGAGATAGCCAGGTTGCTTGCAAGATGGTGCGGAAGGCACGAAAATATAGCTTCCTTTTATGTTAAACATAGAAGGGTAACTCGACAATCAATCAAAATTCCAGCCCTTTGATTTGGGTTTAATTTCAGGAGAACAAAGAGTATGTACCGACCATTGATTAGTACAGTGGCTAGTCTGACGATGCTTACATGTGGTGCAATCGCAGCCTATGCTGCAGGGCCAAAGATCACCGACCCGGCTAAAGTAGATAGCGACTATGCTTTACAGGGCGAATATTCAGGATCCTTTGATAATAATGGCGAAACTTTCAAAGCTGGAGCTCAGATCATTGCTTTGGGAAATGGCGAATTTGCAATTTCGTTTTATCCTGGTGGGTTACCAGGTGACGGATTTGGTCGTGATAAGTCCAAAGTTGTCCGCGCCAATGGCAAGCTGGTCAATGGGGAAGTGAAATTTANCGGAGAGAAAGGGTCCGCGGTGTTGTCAAAAGACGGAATCGCTCTGTTCGATACGAATGGAGAAGGCGGGCCTGTTCTCGAGAAAGTAAATCGCAAGAGCCCGACGCTTGGTAAACAAGCACCTAAAGGTGCTGTGGTTTTGTTCGATGGTACGAATGTAGATAACTGGAAAAATGGCCGGTTATCAGATGACGGTTTGCTCATGGAAGGTACGACCAGTAAGAATTTGTTTCAGGATCATCACATTCATCTGGAATTCAGAATTCCTTATCAGCCACTCGATCGCGGACAGGGGCGAGGAAATTCAGGGATCTACGTGCAGGGTCGGTATGAGGTACAGATGCTGGATTCGTTTGGTCTTCACGGCGCTATGAATGAATGTGGCGGAATTTATAGTGTGACTGAGACGCCAATCAATATGGCATTTCCTCCACTGACATGGCAAACCTACGATATTTACTACACTGCCGGACGATACGACGATAATGGAAAAGTGGTTAAACATCCGTTTATTTCGGTTTATCACAACGGCGTGAAAATTCATGACAAAGTACAGTTGCCAGGTGAACGCAATACGACGGCAGCACCGTTGAAGGCTGGTCCGGCGCCGGGCCCGGTCTTTTTGCAGAACCACGGCTGTCCTGTACGTTACCGTAATATCTGGGTAGTCGAAAGTTCAGAAGAAAAGTAGATTTCGTTATTCAATGAAACGATCTATTGAGAAGGCTATCGTCNTATTCCGGGTGGTAGCCTTCTTTATCTATTACTTCGAATATATAACCATTCGGGTCTTTGAAAAAAAAACGCTCAAAAGGCGTCTCTCGAATAGGATCGATGAGTTCTGCTCGGTTTTCAATCAATCGGGCTTTTAGATCTGAGAACGCACTCCCCTGGTAGAAGATTGCAAAGTGTCTACCGAACTCCGCTTCAAATGGTGAAACCTGAAAATCTTCTACCAACAGTAGATGTAGTTGTTGTCCCGGAGCAATATCCAGCCAATCAGCCGTTCGGTCAATGTTGTCGGGTCGGGAAACAGGAGTCCACCCCATCGTTTTTTGGAAGAATTGACTGGAAGCGACGACATCCTGAGTTGCTAAGGTTAAATGAGCGAATGACATGGGAACTCCTTATTTGTAATATGGCCTCTATCATAAATGAGGTAGTAGATACAATAAATGCAGATGAACCGAAACGCTAGGAATTGTTAGCCAGGATATGAATAGAGCAGATTTTAGATTTATGGCATTGAAAGCGTGCAGTTTTCTTTGGGCTGTATTGCTGCTGGGGTGTGGCGAGACTCAACAGGCGCAGCAAACGCAAAATGATCAACCACGTGAATTAGTGCCGGGTGTCGATATTCCATTGAATCCTCAAGGCGATATACGACCTAAACCACGGAAACCGAATCGCACCAATGTTTTGAATCTGGAGCCGGAAGCACCGCCTCGACGTCTGGTAAAGACTGCTGGTGTTATTCAACCAGAAGTGACGAAGCTGCTTGAACAGATAGATGCCAGTCGCCGGGAAGGGCCAACTTTAGTTAGTTGGGTGATTGACCGTAGTAAGAGCGCAGCTAATATGGTGGCCGGAATTCAACTGCAGGTTCAATACTATTACGATGAGCTGGCCGTAGAGTGGGAAAAACGTGAGCAAGATGACTCGGCTGAAATTGAACACCATCACCTTCACACTGCCATATGGACTTTTGGTGAAACGTCCGAATGTTTACTGTCCGTCAGCGGTGAATTAAAAGAAGCCAAAGAAGCTTTCTCCACGATTTCAGTGGATAGCACTGGTATAGAGAACTCGTTCACAGCTTTAAAAGCAGCTGTCGCTGAAGCGAAAGATTTACGACTGGAACATGGGTATGAAGTGTTTTTAATCGTTGTAACTGACGAAGCAGGAGATGATCAACAACTGGCGGAGGAGATTCGTCCCGAACTCTCAAAGTATGCAATGCCCTTATATGTTGTCGGAGTTAACGCACCCTTTGGAAAGAGGGCGATTTTGCCGGAACACGTGGAGGCTGGAGCGAATGGTCAGAATGAAAAGCAGTTTATCAATCAGGGACCGGAAACCCGGGATCTTGAACAATTGTTGCTGGCCTATCCAGCTGCCGGTCTGAGCATGGACACGGTGGACAGTGGTTATGGTCCGTTTACATGGGAAATGTTATGTCGTAGTAGTGGAGGAGCATTTTTAGGACTCAAAGCGCCGGGCTATACTTCAGCGATGTTAAGTCGTCCCGGAAGTCGTCCCGTTGCATTGATAGGATCTTACGGCAGTACAACAATGTCAAAATATGCTCCGGATTACGTGAGTCGGGCGAAGTACGAGGAATTGGTGCAGGCAAATGCAGCGGTAAAAGCGTTGCTCGAAGTTGCTAAGCTCAAAGACATTCCCACACTGAATAATTATCAGGTTGATTTCGATGGAGCGGATGTGACCCGGTTAAATCAGGCGTTGAGTCAGGCTCAGTTAGGAGCTGCTCAAATTGAACCCGCCCTTAATGTAGCATACGGGGTATTGGCAACAGGAGAGCCAGATCGGGATAAACTGACCAAACCGCGTTGGCAAGCCGGTTATGATTTAGCTATGGGACGGATACTGGCTGCCAAATCCAGAGTGGAAGGTTACAACGCCATGTTAGCGGCCTTGAAACGGGGCAAATCGTTTGAAAATGAAGGCAGTACACGCTGGGTGTTAACACCAGCCGTAGAAACGGAAGCAGGAAGTGCAGTAAAAAAAATAGGTGAACGTGCTGTAGAATATCTCGAGCGAGTGAAGTCGGAACATGAAGGTACTCCTTGGGCGCGAATGGCTGAGATGGAATTGCAGGTGCCAGTTGGTTGGAAATGGGTGGAGCAGTAAATGAGTGGTGATAATACAGATGGATCGCAACAGGAGTTTGAGTTACCGATCTACAAGGCCCGAGACTGTGACAGTAAAGAGCAAGCACCGGCAGAACCACAAGTGACATTGGATATGTTCAACGAACTGCAGTTGGAAGTTTTGCAGTTGCGAGCAGAGTTTGCAAAGCTACGTCGGCAGTTGGACGAATTGCAAGCAGACCCAGACTAAAGATTACGCAGCAGGTCGATCACAATGGCCGTTAGTTTGGGCTCTGCTAAGCGAGCAATGTCGACTACTTCTTCCGCGGTCGTTTCTGATAAAGCGTCCGGTTTGGCGACGTTGGTGACAGCTGATAATGCTAGCACTTTCATCTGTAAGGAATGAGCTGCAAGGACTTCGGGAATAGTGGACATTCCTACGACATCACCGCCGATTTTACGCACCATTCGGTATTCACTACGCGTCTCGTAATTAGGCCCCGTGAGACCTACGTAACAGCCCTCATGAATATAAAAGTCATGTTCGCGACCTGTTTGGAGCGCCTGATCAATCAACTCTCGGTCATACAATAGAGTGCCGGTTTGTTCGGAAGACATGGGCACGAGGCTGTTGTTGAACAACTCAGAGTTCTTTCGAAACATCAGGTTGATGTGACTGTTCATCACCATGATATCTCCGCCCGTGAATTTCGGATTAACTCCACCACTTGCGTTGGACACTACCAGAATTTCTGCTCCTAGCCGCTGCATGGCGTATACCGGTAAAACTGCGTCGGTAACGGGATAACCTTCATAGAGATGGAATCGACCCTGCATGGCAACCACAGGTACATTTTCAAGAGTGCCAAGAACAAGTTGCCCCTGATGGCTTAAGGCCGTTGACTGTGGAAAATATGGTATTTCTTGGTAGGGTAGTGTAGCTTCGGGTTTGATGTGAGTCGCTAAATTCCCCAGTCCGGTACCTAAAATGATGGCTACGCGAGGTTCGTTTGCGCTGTACTGACGGACATACTTAGTCGCTTCATCGATCTTTTCAGAGTATTGCAGTGGTGTGAGCCGCATTGTCCCGATTACGACTTTTCTGCTGCAAGAACACCCTTCACCAAAGTGGTAAGGTGAGGTTCTGCACTGTTGGCGACGGCGATAATCTCTTCAACATTNGNTNNTTTGAGCGCATCAGGTAGACACATGTCAGTGATGATTGAAAATCCAACCACCCGCAATCCACAATGCACGGCAACGACCACTTCCGGAACGGTCGACATTCCAACAACATCAGCACCAATAGTTCGCAGGAAACGGTATTCTGCTCGGGTTTCTAAATTCGGTCCGGCGACCGCTACGAATACTCCTTTGTGTGCGACGATATCTTCCTTTCGGGCGATGGATAAAGCCCGATCAACGAGTGTTTGCTGATAGGGCTCACACATGTCAGGGAATCGAGGGCCTAATCGATCGTCGTTGATACCAATTAAAGGGTTATCTCCCATCAGATTAATGTGGTCTTCGATGACCATGATGTCTCCACAGCGATAATTGGGATTCATTCCGCCGCAAGCATTGGAGACAACTAATAATTCGGCCCCCAATGCCTTCATGACACGCACCGGCAGCGTGATCATTTTGAGAGGATAGCCTTCATACATGTGCATACGGCCTTCCATAGCGACGATGGGTAGACCTGAGAGTGTGCCACATACCAGTCGACCGGCATGACTGACTGCTGTGGAGGTAGGAAAGTGAGGGATATCGCTATAGTCGATGGTTGCTTCAACATCGATTTCTTTGACAAGACTTCCGAGGCCTGTCCCCAGGATGACACCGGCATGCGGAGTTTTATCCCAGTGTTTTTTGATTTCGGCAATGGCGTCTTCAATTTTGTCATGCAAATCCAACATGCTAGGACTTTCTGGCTGAAATGGTAAAGGCAACAATTTTCGCAAGCTTGTGCCTAGATTCTAACAAATACATTCCGAAATGGGTGCACCCATTCGATGATCTTGATTCTGGCTGTCTAAATAGGTGCCACCCACTCTTTATAAGGCTGATTTGGCCGATTTTAGATGATTTGATTAGTGGGTGGCACTGGAAAAGGGGCTCTAGCGGAGATCAAGAAGTGAGTTCACAATAAATGTTGATAAGAAGCAGGAAAAGTGCCGATTTTAGCTAGATAGGCACTAATCCCCACTTAGGTATAAAGCCACATTGGCAAACTATCCTTTGGAAAGCATTTTTATGTCCAAGACTTACATCATGATTCCCGGCCGAACCAGCCAACAGGGTGTGGGAATTAATGAGGGTAAGTTTGAAGAGACCTATCAAAGCGAAATCTCGGTTTTGCAGGTGTCATTTGATGACATGGAGGAACTTGGATTAGAGGCAGGTGATTGGGTTCGTGTCACAAGTGAGCACGGCCAGATTGAGATTTCAATCAAATCAGCCAAAAAGGGTGAGTTACCAGCCGGACTATTGTTTATTGCTTATGGCGACTATTCCAGTCGGCTCATGGGCGCAGACACACATGGCTCTGGCATGCCAACAAGTAAGGGAATTGACGTGACGATGGAAAAGATCGCTACTCCGAGTGAGTAATCCCGTCTAAGTGCCAACCAACAGGAGAATGAAACTGGAGCAAAGCTCCCGTCGGTCAGACTGATTCGTGCGAACTGGAATTATCCAGTCATGTCTGAGCGAGATTGATATCGCACGCACAGTGGAGCGTAACCAAATGGCTACTGTTACATCTGATGCGTCGCAACAAGAACCGGAATTAAAGATCGTTGAAGACGCGACATGTACATTTTGTGGATGTGTCTGTGACGACATTGAATTGACCGTGAAAGGTCATGAAATTACTAAGGCAAAACGAGCTTGTGTCCTCGGATCGGCCTGGTTTCTTAACCATTCTGTTGACGACCGGCCATCCTGCCTGATTGAGGGGAAGCCGGCTTCGGTCGAAGACGGAATTGAGCGAGCGGCTCAGATTCTTACAAAAGCACGTTATCCGCTTATGTATGGTTTAAGTGACACCACGACCGAATCTCAACGCGTGGCGGTTAGTATCGCGGACTGGGTTGGTGCCAACGTCGACACCACCACGTCCGTTTGCCATGGTCCATCCGGAATGGCATTCCAAGGAGTAGGAGAAGTCACCTGTTCCCTTGGCGAAGTAAGAAATCGAGGAGACATGATCATTTTCTGGGGATCCAATCCTGCAGAAAGCCATCCTCGTCATTTCACTCGTTACAGCCTTATGCCCAAGGGGATGTTTGTGCCCAACGGCCGAAAGGATCGAACGTGTGTAGTCATCGACGTACGCAAGACGAAGTCTGCCAACACGGCCGATATNTTCATTCAGTTAAAACCGCGGTCAGATTTCGAAGCCTTGTGGACNCTNCGNGCANTNTGTGCCGGNGTTGANCTNGATCCCGAACAGGTNTTNTCNGATACAGGCGTTGAATTTGCGNTNTGGCAGGANTTGATGGACCGCATGAANGNNTCGCGNTTTGGNGTNNTNTTCTTNGGCATGGGCNTAACNATGACTCGTGGTAAACATGCNAANACCGAAGCNNTNNTNGCTNTNACNCGNGANATGAANCANCACACNCGNTTNGTNTGNAAGCCNAANCGNGGNCANGGNAATGTNACCGGTGCNGACAACGTGGTTGCCTGGCGNACNGGNTANCCNTTTGGNGTTAATNTGGCNCGNGGNTANCCTCGNTTCAANCCNGGNGAATANACNGCCTCGGANGTNNTNGCNCGNNNNGAAGCNGANGCGGCNATNATNATNGCCAGCGANCCNATGGCNAANTTNAGTGANNCNGCNCGNCANCANNTGAANTCNATTCCNTACATCGCNTTNGATCCNAAAGANACNCCNACNACNAGANNCGCCGANGTTNCNTTCACNGTNGCGACTTATGGTATTAACGTGCCGGGTACGGTTTATCGNATGGACGATGTTCCAATTTCACTTCGTCCAGCCTTTGATTGTCATCACCCAAGTGANCTNGAGATTCTTCAGGGAATCGAGAANCGAGTTCANGAACTCATTGCGTTNGAAGCACCTCNGACGGAGATGNACCCAAGNCTTCGTCCTGCGACTNNNCTAACGAATGGGNGCGAGGCCGAGTAATCGNCGCAGCATACCTATTTGACCTGCNTGNAGCATTTCGTGATGAGCGCAGAAGATAAGGCACCCNAGTTTCGTGGGATAGGCGGCNTANGGATCATCGACCGGNTCNTTTAACTGGTCGACNGGATANGTTGCGAGTTCTTCCATNGATTGACTATAAACTCTGTCGTATACATTGATGATCTCTTGGATCGATGGATAAAATTCCGGATCTTGATTGGGAGTACTACCACGAGAGAATTTTTTTCGGAAAGCAGAAGACATTAATTCAGTNTCTTCCAATTTCCGNCCCCGTTGGCGGAACAACACNAGGCCNTACTGAGCCATGGCCAGATGTCCAANCTGCCAAGCAACGTGATTTATCTCTTCAACAGGTTGTTGAAACCAATGTTTTTGGTCGATAGCTTCCAATAGAGAATTGGTGTATTCGCGAGCAGCTATGATCTGGTCGATAGCAATTTGAAGCTTTACTGAANCGGACATAGGNAACTTTAGCACAAAAATATATANGTTACTGATACTTAACAAATGACAGCATCNTACTTAAAACTTGCCGGCGGTTATGTNTACGATCCATTAAATGGCGTAGATGGTCAAGT
This sequence comes from Planctomycetaceae bacterium, assembly GCA_002717145.1. Taxonomy (GTDB): domain Bacteria; phylum Planctomycetota; class Planctomycetia; order Pirellulales; family Pirellulaceae; genus UBA721. The sequence goes on from PBCP01000008.1 coordinate 25,761, forward strand.
CCAAGACATTTGGNTTNTNGATGATAAGATTGTGGATCCACCGTTGCCTGGAGTNCGNGCAGGCAGAGTAATTGATTTANCAGGCTANGTTGTAATGCCTGGTGGTGTNGATATGCANTGTCATATCGCTGGTCCAAAAGTCAACATGGCGAGGAAAATGCGACCGGAAGATAAACGCCGGGATGAAGTGATACAACGAACACAAAAGACGCATAGTGGAACNATGGGAAGNGTCCCGAGTACGTTTGCTATTGGATATAANTATATNGGCCTTGGNTATACTACCGCCTTTGATGCGGCCGTTCCTCCTCTTTCGGCGCGNCACGCTCATGAGGAGCTTGAAGATACCCCCTGTATTGANAAAGGNTTCTTNGNNCTTNCCGGNAATAATCACTTCGTGATGAAATCGATAGCAGACAATGAACCNGAAAAACTGAAAGGTTTTTTNCCTTGGTTATTGGGTGCCGCGAAAGNTTATGCGCCGAAACTTGTCAATCCTGGTGGAGTNGANGTATGGAAGCATCATCCCAAGGGAAATNTAGATACCGTAGATCAGANAGTCGATTANTTTNACGTCACTCCTCGCCAAATNATNTCCGAGTTGACAAGAACAGCCAACGAAATNGGCCTGCCTCATCCNGTCCANATTCACTGTAATAATCTTGGTATGCCNGGTAACTACTCGACTACCTTNAATACNATGGATGCTTTGAATGGTTACGACGGCCACATTACNCATGTACAATTCCATAGCTACGGNGGAGGNGAAGGTGAAGAGGANAGCTTCTGNAGTAAAGCACAAGAACTAGCTGAATATGTAAACACTCACGANAATGTTACTGTTGATGTTGGGCAAGTCATGTTTGGNGAAACAACNAGCATGACTGGAGATGGGCCACTCGGCTATTATTTGCACAACGTCTATGGAACAAAATGGTTCAGTGGCGATACAGAAATGGAATCTGGATGTGGTATTGCACCGATTAAGTACCGNAANGAAAGCCTGGTTCACGCGNTGCAATGGGCGATNGGCTTGGAATGGTATTTACTNGTGAATGACCCNTGGCGTGTGGTTATGAGTACGGATTCACCAAATGGCGCCTCCTTTACNGCCTACCCTCAAATTATTCGTCTATTGATGGATAGNACNTACCGGAATGATATTTTGAAAACAGTACATCCAGAGGTTGTAAATCGNTGTATTCTCGCNGACCTNAAACGTGAATATACATTGAATGAGATTTGTATTATTACCCGTGCNGGTCCGGCTAAGATNCTAGGTNTGAAGAACAAAGGNCATCTCGGACCNGGCGCNGATGCGGACATTACNGTTTATCTTCCACANGAAAATAAACAAATCATGTTTGAATTNCCAAAGTATGTTTTCAANTCAGGGGTTTTAGTTGTAGAAGACGCAGAAATCCGTGAGCCGTTGTCGGGTAAGATATTTCATGTAGACCCAGATTATGATTTGAAGATTGAAAAAGATATTTCAGAATGGTTTGAACAATACTATTCGGTACGGTTTAATAATTATCCCATTCAGGATGATTATTTACATAATGCCGAAGTGGTAGAGTGTCATCAGCCAGAGGAGTCACCTAATAAATCAAATTGAGCGATAGTATTAGGGTCGGGTTGAAGCCCGGCTCGTTGAAGTGCTGCCAGATAATCGTCCGGTTGATTGAGATTCATCAAACTGGACAGTTCCGGGTCAGCAAATAATAGATCTTGGGTTGCAACAGTTACTGTTGTAATTTGATCAAACAAGAATAAAGGTCGTCGTTTGCCGCTTTCCAACAGTGAGTCAATCACCGGTATAACGGATGTGCGATAAACAGCGGCCAATGGATGATGAAATCCGTCTTCCACGACAACCACAGCATCGGCATTCCCGAGGTTGTTGGCGACAGCCTGCACAAACGCGGGCTCGAGCAATGGAACATCACAACTGGTTACGTATGCGGCAGTAGCAGTCTGAATACCGTTCGGATTTTGCATGAGGGCATCAAGACCCATCCGAATACCCTCCAGTGGACCCTGACCGGCAGTACGATCTTGAGTGATCAGGACATCATGCGGCAGGTCGGGTAAAGATTGATGATCGGCTTTGACGACGACAAGCGGTTTTGTGACGGATGACATAATACGAAGGACTCGTTGCAACATGGTTTCATCGCCAAATGGCAGCAAAGCCTTGCTTTGCCCCATCCGGCTACTGCTACCTCCGCAAAGGACAACACCGGCAATTTGTTCGTTTGAATTGTTCATTAGTGTTTCCAAAACTGACTCCTATACTAAATTTATAANCCCCCACGAGTTGTTTTTATAGATAAGAACGATCCATGACGCTGGAACTTACTTACGTCGGCGAAACGACGATCCCGGTTGAAATTGAAGGTGTCACTCCGGACACCATTCAGCATTTGTCGATTACTGATATCGAACAACTCCCCGTTTTCCACGGCAAAGATAAATGTGTTGTTGCCGATTTCTTCAAAGTTAAGGGGGACGCTGCAGATCAGCATATGCATTTTTCAGGACAGCTGTCGGGTGTCCACTGGATCGGCACTAAGATGCAGAGTGGAGCGATCACCATTGATGGAGATTGCGGCCGGCATCTTGGTAGCGAAATGAGCGGCGGCACCATCACCGTTCATGGTCATGCAGGTGACTGGGTAGGGGGGGAAATGAAGGGTGGCCTGATTCATGTCCATGGCAATGCTGGTCATCAGGTGGGGGCAGCTTACCGAGGTAGCGAGCGAGGTATGAATCGCGGGACGATCATCATTGATGGCAATGCTGGAAACGAAATCGGACTGACGATGCGTCGGGGATTGATTGTTATTGGTGGTAATGCCGGTGACTTAATAGGTTTCAATATGCTGGCGGGAACTATTATGGTTTTTGGTGAGCCAGGAATCCGTCACGGCGCGGGGATGCGGCGTGGGTCTATTATTTTTATGGGCGAGCAACATCCACAGTTACTTCCAAGTTTTAGGCATGCCGTGAAATATCAACCTGAATTCATGCGAGTTATCTTACGTAAACTTGCTGAAACAGGATTTGAAGTTTCAGAGGATACATTAAACGCTTCCTACAATCTGTATCACGGAGATATGATTGATGGCGGCCGGGGTGAGATCTTGCTGCGAGCTTAAAACGCAGCGAGTTTAATGCGAATGCAATTCAAATCCGAGTGCTGCTAGCTTTTCGCGCACAGATGGATTATGTAGAGCATTAAGGAACTTGATGACAGACGCTTTGTCGCGGCGGCTGGTTGGAATGACAAAATCAAATTCTTCATCTGCGATAGGAATGAATTCCAGCGAGGGACTAACGACTCCCTTAATCGCGACTCCCCAATCCGCCAAGCCATGCTCGACGCTTGCTGCCACGGCATGATGGCTTTTGGATTGCATCGAGTACCCTGTCGGTTTTGATTCCATTCCATTAAACAACTGATCGATAAGGATTCGGGTGCCGCTTCCCTGATTCCGATTTACCATGTGAATCGTCGCGTCATTGATGACGAGCTCTATTATTTCTTCAATGCCTTTACCGAGAAATCTGTTGTCACCTTTGCGAAATAAAATACCCTGAGTTCGTTTATAGCCCTTGATCAGTTCAAGTGAGTCGTCCAGTAAATGCTCGTTATAGCCTGTACCTGCAGGATTCAGTAAGTGCACACCAGCCAGATCACATTCACCCCGACGAGCGGCTTCCACACCACCGGTCGAACCAATGGTCATTAATTTGCTTTTTATGCCGGACTGTTGCAATGTGGACAGGAGGAGATCAAGCCCAAGACAATGACTGCCGATCACTACTAAATCTGCCACGGCTAACTGCTTGCCAAGTAGCGTGACCGGAATTCTAGTACCTGCCTCGATTATCTCATGATGACGATCAATCGTAATGAATCCATCTGCATGGCTAAAAGTTGTAACACTTCCGCTGCCCTTGCCCATAGGGTAGGCAATCAGCGTATCATCGTCCGGTTGTTCTACCAATCCGACGAGTAGATATTCGGTGCGTCCAATTTCAGACCGTACCCGCACAGCCATTTGGGCATCCAACTGCGTGTGGTAGACAGGCGCGTTACCTGCAAGTCGCCGGATGACAGGCGCCACGAATTCATGGAAAGTAAAGATGGCAGATGTCGGAAAGCCAGGCAGTATGACTACCGGTTTCTGTTTGGTCACAGCCAGGCAAATTGGTTTGCCAGGCTTTAATGCGACACCGTGTGCAACAATTCCCGGATCATCTAATGCTTCAACGACCTGATAGGAAATATCTCCCTCGCCCTTGCTTGTGCCCCCGGACAACAGGACGACGTCACATTCTTCGATCGCGGTTTCGAGCAGTTTTTGAAGGTCCTGTTTGTCATCCTTTACGATACCCAGTACCTGCGGCAAACCACCAAGTTCAGTGACGGCGTCTGCCAAAATACGTGCATTGGAGTCATAGACCATAGCGGCCTGCATTGTGTCGCCAGGAGGGATGATTTCGTCGCCTGTGGAGATGATGCCAATACGTGGCTGACGATAAACGGGGACTTGAGATTCACCAATGGCTGCTAACACACCGGTTTCGCGACTGGTTAATAAATCGCCTTGCCTGAGTACGATTTCACCAGCGGTGATATCCGATCCGGCAAAAGATATACCAAAACCGGAATTGACCGTTTTCCGTATCATCAGATTGCCGTCGACCGTATCAGTATGTTCGATCATTACAATGGCGTCTGCTCCACGAGGAATCATTCCACCTGTCGAAACGCTCATTGCACTGCCACTGGAAACTTCTGTCATGGGAACAACGGCCGTAGCGATTGATTCGGCAAGCAGGCGTAGCGAACTTGGTAATTCTTCGGTTGCTCCTCGCGTATCAACGGCCTGAACAGCATAGCCGTCGTAGTTTGAGCGATCAAACGACGGAACATTGTGAGAGGAATGGACATCTTGTGCCAGGATCCGCCCTAACGCTTTTTCCAGGGGAACAAGCTCAATGCCTAGCGGCAGTAGTTGAAGCGCATTGTGAAATCGCTGTTGTGCTTCATCGCGATCGATGACTTCCAGAAATTGACGTTGTTCAACCATTGATTATTCGTACAAATATACCGTAACTTCTGAGTCGCGAGCGTAACCTTCGAGGTCCTCTGGAATAATAACAAAGCCATCCGCTCTGGTTGTACTACTTAATACGCTGGCACCACTAATGGCAATTGGTACAACCAAATCGTTTTGAATACTCACGCGTGCATAGTCTGTGCGCCCAACAGTCGATACCAACTTTCTTGATAAAGGCAGCGAGACGGATGGATAAGGCCATTGGCTGGATTTCCCAGCAAGAGTTCTGATTGCCGGTCCTGCGAAAAAGTCATAAGCACATAGACATGACACTGGGTTACCCGGGAGTAAAAACACGAGCTTTTTACCAAGGGTTCCCATCCCGCTGGGACTACTGGGTCGCATGGCAACACCATGAATGTCAAGTGAACCATGTTCCGCAAGCAGACGTGGAGCATGGTCTTCCTGACCAACGCTGGAACCTCCGGAAACAACGATGATTTCAGCTTCCGTGTTTAATGCGTCCAGAATACTGGCTGGATTGTCAGGAATAATCCCCGGATGGATGACCACTCCTCCATCACGTTGCACCAGAGCGGTAAGCATGGGGCTATTTGCATCAGTAATACTGAATTGAGTAGGATTCGACCCCGGCGGAAGCAGTTCATTACCCGTAATAATCAGTCTCACTCGAGGCCGTTGAAGGACTTGAAGCTCTTGTACACCAATGGAGCTCAATAAACCCAAATCCTGCGGTCGCAGACGTCGATTTCGCTGCAATACGATCGTTCCAGCCTGAATGTCCTCACCAGGCAATCCAACGTGTCGACCAGGTGCAACTTCTCCATGAATTTGTATCGTACTCTCGTGAATGACAGTGTGTTCGACGGGCAATACAGCATCAGCACCGACCGGCATGGGAGCTCCAGTCATAATCCTTATTGCTGAACCTGATGAGACTTCACCGTCAAACGGGTTGCCAGGTAAGGATTCTCCAACAACGTTTAATGTCAAGGAATTGTAAGTAGTTGCACCTGATGTATCTGTCGCAACAACGGCAAAGCCATCCATCATAGCCCGGGTAAAGTGTGGAACATCTGTCTGACTTGATATGTCCACTGCCAAAGCTCTACCAGCGGCGTCAGCCAGAGAAATTGTCTCTTGTTGAGGGGTTGGCATTTGCTGCTCAATCCAGTCCATACAATCCTGAACTGTCCAGCGTCGCACAAATCCTTTCATACGGACGTCAGTTGGTCGATGAGATGAATCTTGAGGCATGAGAGATAAAAAAATAAAACTAACCGGTGATATAGTCGCGCCATGCGTCGAGTTGTTCCTGCGTCATTGTGTTTTCACGAAGAAATTCGCTATCCAGAATGATATCAGTTCCTTTCACCCGAACTTTGACCTGCAGACGACCATCCTCTCGATACTTAAAGAATACTTCGACAGCCGATTGCGCGGGTAAATCAGCTGGAATACCACGAATCATACAAGCTCCGATCAACTGACAGGCATCCGGAGATCGGCTTTCTCCTTCGACGATTTCAATCTTTATTGATTGTTGATCAGGTCGAATCTTAAATTCGCGTTTGGCCGTGATGGGTAGTCCTGTATTACGTGGAATGATTCGGGCTGTACGAGGGCGTTTCGTGCTGGGATCAACACCGACGACGCCTAATGTGTGTGAATTCACGTTTTGAACGGTGAACTTTGTCTTTCGTCCTCTCTGTTTGTCCAATAGACGGCCAGCATGTAAAGCGGCCCCATGAGCAACGGCTTCATCCGGTGAAATGCTACGTTTCGGTTCCGCTCCACTTTCCTCCCGTAGCATTGTACTGACAGATGGCATTCGAGTTGAGCCTCCGACTAAAAGCACATGGTCGATATCGTTCCATGATAGCCCCGCTGCTTTGACAGTCTGGCTGGCTGTGAATCGAGTTCGTTCTAATAAATCTGCCGTTAGTGACGCGAATTCTTCCTGTGTGATAGTAATCGACAAAGCCTGAAGAGGGGATTCAAGTTCGACAGTGCAAACATCTTCGTCGGAAAGAGTGTGTTTGGCATGTTTGGCGATTCGCCACAATTGACCGAGTGAGTTGGGGTCGTCTCGCGGATCAAGATTATAAGTAGACATGTATTGTTCGGCGAAATAGGTGACAAGTCGTTCATCCCAATCCACCCCACCAAGTTTTACATCACCATCGGTGGCTAGGGCCCGGTATTGTCCACTTTCGATCCTCACAATACTGACATCAAAGGTGCCCCCACCCAGATCGTAGACCAGTACAGTCTCACCATCTGCTTGGTCATTGCTCTTTTCATATCCATAGGCAATTGCCGCAGCGGTTGGTTCATTAATGATGTCTAATACTTCAATGCCGGCCAGATATCCGGCATCCTGTGTTGCTTTTCGCCTGACTTCGTCAAAGTAAGCCGGAACGGTGATCACCGCTTTGGTAAAATCACCGATCTGAGCGACTGAATCCTTCTTTAGCTTGTTTAGAATAAAAGCCAGAAGTGCTTCAGGAGGATATTCAACCCCTTCAATGTGCTTATGGTAGCTTCGCTTCCCCAAATCACGTTTTGTATATTCAACGATGCCTTCGAAATGAGTGTTCTTTGAGCTTTCAGCCAATTTACCCACGACGACATTCTGTCCGTCGAATAGCAGAACACTAGGTGTGGTGCGTTCACTTTCTGCATTAAGCAGCGTTTGAGGACAATCCTTATCATCAAGAACTGCGACGGCAGAATAAGTTGTCCCTAAGTCGATACCGACGGCAGGTATTTTGCGTTGACTCATAAAATCATATGACAGTTAGTAGATTCAGGCTTATCACTTTTATTGTAGGTTGAAAATCTATATGGGCAGAGGGGAATAATCATGAGAGATTATCACGAATGACTTTATAAATGGCGCTGTTATCGAGGTCGCCAAGACCGGCATTGATAGCCGTGTCCAAAATCGTTGCGTGCAGATCAGATAGTGGTAACTTTTGGTTGTGCTGCTCTGCCAGATTCCTTATGAGTTCAACGTCTTTACGGTGTTGTCTTAATCGAGCCTGCGGTGTGAAATCCCGAGCGATCATTTTCTCACCTTTGATATCCATAGCCGCAGAATAAGCAGGAGTTGCCTTTAAGACTTCTAAAGCAGTTTGTAAATTAATGCTACTTGCGTCTGCTAATGCCAGTGTTTCAGCTAAAACAGCACGGTTTAGGCCGATGGCCAAATTAACTATCAGTTTAACTCTGGCGCCAGACCCTGTAGGGCCAACATAAAACGTCCTGTCACAAAGATCGTCCAGAATTTGGGAGCATTGATTAAATACTTCCTTATTTCCTCCAACCATCATCACTCCCTCGCCGTCATGCACCTGACTACTGGACCCGGCAACCGTTGCATCGAGGAACTGGATACCCTTTGTTTCCAGCAGGGCGCTATTACTGATTGCGTCCTCGGGTGCACCTGTCGTGGTATCAATGATGGTGGAGTTTCGGGAAGTGTACGCCATCAAGTTCGTACAGACTGTTTTTGAAATACCCGAATCAGGCAGAGAAAGCAAAATAGTGGTTGAGCTTTTTGCAATTTCTTCAACGGAGCCCGCGGCCCGTCCACCTATGTGCAGTAGATACTCCAACTGTTTAGCCTGAGTGTCATAGCCAATCACATGATATCCGGCTCGTCGTAAACGGTGGCATAGAGCGCTACCCAAAAGCCCAACGCCAATGACACCAATGATACCGGGAGATGATTGTGGCATAGCACTCACTTTACTTGTGATGGAATTTTGTGGTTGAACATGATTAGTAAAGCACCAAACAGAGATGCGACGACTGAGAGTCCGGCAAAGATGTAGTTCGTATTCATTGTCGTTTCATCTTTGATCCAGCCGGCAAGGACAGCTCCTAAACTACCAACCCCAAACCCCATGACAAAGTTTAGGCCATAGCAAACACTGCGGTGTTCCCGTGGTGTGTATTTCGCGACCAGGCTATTGTAGATTGGTTGGAACATGAAATGCACAAGCGAGAAAATAGCTGCGGAAACAAGTGCCCATTCAGCAGATAGCACTGCCATACCAACGAGAAACGGCGCATTCATAAAGGTGATGACCGTAAGTTGCTGTTCGAGGCGGTGTGGATTGCCAATCCTGCCGGCAACAAACTGACCAATACAGCCGAACATCATAATCGCAGCCATCAAAAATGAGCGTTGGGACTTTAGATCAGTATCCTTTCCAAAAAGAGCGGAAAATAACGGCGTGTCGAGAAAAGACTCGTCTTTAAAAAAAGTAATCACTCCGGAATATACCATTCCCTGAATTGCAGCAAGTGATATTAGTACAGCGAAAGAAGGCCAATCCCGGTCGGGTTCGTCGACTAATTCACCGTTAGCATGTTTGGTTACCGAATTGGGGAGGTGTGTTTGTGACCCAAGGGACAGATAGCTTCGCAATGCAAATACGATCACGGCTCCAGTAATACCAACAATTCCTAAAACCCCAAAAAAGTCCTCCCATTGCATTCCTTTCGACTGCAATAACGCGAAGACCAGAGGTGCCAATGCAATGCCGGCAGATCCAAACACTCCATGAATACCTAATGCCATAGGTCGCTGTTCGGGAGAGGTCTTGAGAGAGATGAGAGCCAATCCAGCTGGATGATAGATGCTTGCAAACAGTCCCAGCACGAAAAACATGCCGAACAAGGAATTCAGTCCCGGAACGGAAGAAATGAAGAAACAGACCATGGCACAGCCCGCTAGATAGATGATTAACATTGGCGGAGCGCCGAACCGGTCTACTAGGAATCCAACCAACAATGCACCCAGCCCCCAGGGCCAACGGAACGCACTGCTCAGTGAACCAATGACTGTATCGCTGGATTCATAGTGTGTCTTGAGGTCATCCTGAACCGACGGTAAGGCCAATTCAAACACGTGCACTAACGCATGGAGACATGAGATGAGACAGATGATCCAGAATAATTGACGTTTGGTCATGGCTTAATTCGTAGCTTCACCAAATCGCTTGACGACATCCAGAGCTGCACCTTCGTCAATGGAAATTTGGGCAGCAGTTGTACATTCCTTAAACGACAGATGCGGTTTAGCTAAGGAAATAGCTGCGGCTGCATTTATAACCACGATATCTCTGCCTGGACCGGATTCTCCATGAAGAATGGCACGAATCTTTTCTGCACTCTCTGCCGGATTATCAGCTTGCATTCCGGTTAACTCCGTTGAAACTAAGCCGAACATGGAAGGTTGCCATTGAGTATCGGTAGTCTTGCCGGGTGTAACTTCAGTCACATTTGTGTTGCCTGCCAGTGTGATTTCATCGAGTCCATCGCTACCACAGACTACATAAGCCTTGTTAATTTCCAGTAACGACAAAGCTTGAGCCAACCTTGGCCGGAGAGCGGGTTTACCCACGCCTAAAACCTGATAGGGAGCTCGTGCAGGGTTGCAGAGTGGTCCTAGCAGGTTGAAGATGGTGGGAACTTCTATACTTCGGCGGACCGGACCGACATGTCGCATGGCTGGGTGAAATAAAGGAGCGAAGCAAAAGCAGATTCCGATTTCATTGAGAGTTTGCTGCATGACATCCACTGGAGCTTCGATATTGATTCCCAATTCCACTAAAACGTCGGCGGACCCGGTCTTACTGGTGATTTTCCGATTTCCATGTTTCGCCACCGCAATTCCGGCACCAGCAGCCACTAATGCCGCAGCGGTGGAAATGTTAAACGTTCCTGATCCATCGCCACCGGTTCCACAGGTATCCACTAGATCCTGTCGAGAGGAAGCCAGGGGCGTCATATGGGATCGCATCGCAGTGGCAGCTCCGGCAATTTCTTCGACCGATTCACCTTTGGTAGCCAAGGCTATCAATAGGGATCTAATCTGTTGCTCTTCGCATCGCCCCTGCATGACCAAATCGATGGCGGTCGCCATTTCTTCCTGGAGGAGGTCTTCGCCGGCGTCTACTTTGGCAATTTGTTCGTTCAGCATGATGAATCGTCTGGTATGTAAAGAATGAAATGTGATTATTCTTTTTATTGTACATTTGGAAACGGAAATAAGTGAGTAGCAACTCAAATCGATGGGTTGATTGACTTAGAAGACGCAACAGTCGATAAACATACTAGAACAACTGGTTCTTTCATTGGGAAACAATGTATGGCTCGCCGCATTATTTTAGACTGTGACCCTGGTATCGATGATAGCGTTGCGCTGTCGATCGCATTGTTCCACAAGTCGCTTGATGTGGTTGCCATTACAGCGGTGGAAGGGAATGTGCCAGCCGAATTGGCGACGAAAAATGTACAAACTGTCGTTGAGCAGTTAGATCCTCCACGTCTGCCGCGTATCGGTGTAGCAACGCGTAACGATAATTCGGATTATCGGGATGCCTGTTTTATTCATGGTCGGGATGGATTAGGTGAAGTAGGATTCGTGATGGCAGGTCATCATCAGCGTCACCAATCTGAAAAGATTCTATGTGACGAAGTTCGGGCAGCACCTGGAGAAATTGATATTGTGTGTTTGGGGCCACTCACCAATGTAGCTAGAGCGATTCAACGAGATCCTCATTTTATTGAAAACGTTGGAGAGATCGTCATGATGGGTGGTAGCTTTAATGGCATCGGTAATATCACGCAGACGGCAGAGTTCAACATCCACTGTGATCCTGAAAGCGCTAGAGAAGTGTTTCATGCGCCTATCAAGAAAACGTTAATACCATTAGATATTACGTCACAGGTGCAGTTCTCACTGAGCTTCATTGATCAGCTTCCTGAGGAATCCACATCCGTCGGTTCCTTCTTAAGAAACGTTCTCCCCTATCTGTTTCGTTCCTACCATCAACAACTTGGTCAGGAAACAGTTCAAATACATGATGCCATCGCTTTATTGCAACTGTTGGAACCAGAGTTGTTTGAACTAGAAGCCTGGGCTGGCGATGTGGAAGTGAAAGGTCAGCTTACTAGAGGCATGACAGTGTTTGAGAAACGCCAAGGCCGAAAAACATCCCACAATCTGGAAGTTGCGAGAGTTGTCGACGCTTCTGCCGCTCGACAAGCCGTGATTAAATACCTAAACAGATAAAATTCTGTTCTGGGTATCTACCCTGTATCGACTATTAGATCACTGCAGGTAGGAAGGAATTCGATTCTGATAAATACCTAAAAAGGCTGTTTTTGGGAGTCCGATTGTGTCGATTATTCCAATAACACCGGAAGAGCCGAGTACGTTTTGGTCGTTGAAATACATGACTCCGACGTAACGTTCGGTTTTTGACTGATTTATTTGGAGATAACAACGATGGCCCGCAAAGATGCCATTGCTAAGTTAAAAACGATTCTTATGAGTCGTCGTGAAGCTCTTCGAAAAGCTTTGGAGGGAGATTTTAGTGCTTTACAGGCACTAAGAGATCAAGCATCCGGAGACGTTGTGGATTTTGCTTTAGATTCTGCTCAAGACGAATTAAATTCGCAGTTAGCCGAAGTTGAAAGTCGTGAATTGAAGCAGATTGAAACGGCGATTGCCAAAATTTCTGACGGAACTTATGGCATTTGTGAGATGTGCCAAAAGAATATACCATTGGCGCGACTGCAGGCTCTGCCTTATGCATCGCTTTGTATCGCCTGCCAAACCAAAGTGGAAACGCTTGGTGAAGACTGGAACCGGGAAGAAGAAAACGATGAAATCTTCAGCTAGAGCCAGATGTTCAGCGCAAGATAAAAGCTAACTGAGAGTAACAAGACAAGCAATTTGGGGGGTAGCCCGGTCAAGGACGACTGTGGCTGATAGAGGATGCATCGATTACTATTTGTAATCTGTATGGTTACTTGTTTGTTGCCGGGGCGGGGGGCTGATGGTCAGGAACAGCCTGTCTCCGTGGCGCTCGATGCTCGCGAACGCCTCTTCGAACAGCTCGCTTCTGATGCAGCCCAATTTGACGCTCGCAATATTCTGAAAAAGGTTGTCCGAGTATCTAAACCGTCTGTTGTTCACATTCAAAGCCGCAAGATTGTTCAATCCAGCTCGCGACGTACGATCGAAGAAGCTGGATCAGGCTTCGTTATTGAATTGGAGGAACAGAAGTATATCCTGACAAATCGCCACGTTATCTTTCCGACCGTTGCGGACGGAGTAAAAATCTCGATGGAAGATGGGCGTAAGTTGACGGTAGCGAAAATCGCTTCAGATCCATCCAGTGACATTGCCGTAATTACCGTACACGAAACAGAAGCTCTGGTGCCGGCACGTATCGGCGATAGCGGGCGAACGGAAATCGGAGATTTCGTTGTTGCCATTGGTAGTCCGTTTGGGTTAACACATTCAATCACCTATGGGATCATCTCTGCCAAAGGAAGAAAAGATCTGGTATTGGGTACTGAAGGCGTCATGATTCAGGATTTCATTCAGACGGATGCTGCAATTAATCCTGGTAATAGTGGCGGGCCATTGGTCAGCATGCGAGGCGAAGTCATAGGAATCAATACAGCGATTGCTAGTAGCTCGGGAGGTAACGAAGGAATTGGCTTTACCATCCCTATCAACATGGCCATGGTGGTGGTGAACCAGTTATTAGACGATGAAACCATTCGTGGCGCCTATTTAGGCGTTCGCATGGATCATGACTTTACAGATTCCACGGCGTTAAAACTGGGATTGAGTCATGCCCGAGGGGTACGTATTACCGGTGTCACTGAGAATTCACCGGCGGATAACGCTGAGATTACACCCAATGATGTCATTCTGAGCTTCAATGGCACCTTGATCGAAAATGATGACCATCTGGCAAATTTGGTCAGTCTTACACCTGTTGGTAACAAGGTATCTCTTTTACTGCTTCGCGACCGCAAGCCCTTACGAGTTGAAGTACAACTTTCGCGACGACCTGTAAATGACGATTAACTGATCGATCTAGTGGCATTTACAAGGTGAGTTAGTCGTTTTAAGTGTTGGCAACCTGCTGGCATACGTCATAGAGTCGGTCAAGGTAGGCCTGGCACTCTTGGGGGCACATGGTTAACGGCGGACTAATCCGCAAGACTTTACCAGCCAAAGCGCCCAGTAGATGAATGGCCAGGGCAGCACCGTCTGCGCGATAGCATTTTTCGATAATCTGATTGGCGATGACTGCCCCTTCACGGTCACCAACGTCTGCACACTCGATACCCCAAACACAGCCTTCGCCTCGGACTCTACTGATGGCACCAGTTTCTTTGAGGCGGATTAGCCCAGCTTCAATGATGGTAGCCAGATGAGCACCTTTCTCGAGAGCATCGGTGGATTCGAATTCATCAAGAGTGGCAAGAACGGCGGCGCTTGATAGAGGATTGGCGCTCCAGGTATCAGAAGCTTCCCCATACCCCAGGCATTCAAAAACGTCGTTGCGCCCGACGGCAGCACTAACAGGGACACCGTTACCGAGTCCTTTCCCTAAGAGCACTACATCGGGCTCGATTTCATAGTGACTAAAAGCATACATTGGTCCGGTTCGCCCGAAATTTGATTGAATTTCGTCAAGGATAAATACTAAGTCGTGTTCGCGACAAAACGACTCTAGTAGCTGCAGATATTCTTTTTGAGGGTGATAGGATCCTCCACCCCCAAGATATGGTTCGGTGATTACACAGCAAAGCCGCTCGCCATGTTCAGCCCACAGTGCATCAAGTTCCTGTTGGTACCTGGTCAAATCTATAGGTTGTTTCCGGGTTTCCACATCGTCACACTCTTCTATTGGAAAGCTAATAAACTGGACGCGGTGGTCTCGTTCTTTGTCTTTCTCACTACCAGTGACAGCTCCAGCGAGCCCTTTTTTGCCATGAAAGCCACCGCGAGTGGCGATAATCATATCTTTCCCTGGCTTGCGCTTCATGGCTGCCCACAATGCTTTCTGGACCGCCTCACTCCCACTGGCTGACCACATGATTTGATTGATACGGCCTCCGCCCGGCGCTGCCTGCAAATTAGCGATCAATCGTTCATTGGCTTGAGCTTCAACTTCGGTGATGGCATTGTAGGCAGTCAAGGGCACACAATTTGCAAACTCTCCCCCTTCTTTAATTGTTCCCAATCCAAGATATTCAATAACTCTATTCCACCAGCTCACAGGGTTGTGCCCCAAATTGGCGACCAGCACGCCGGAAGTAAAGTCTGCAAGTTTACGACCTTCCGGCGTGAAATGATAACTTCCTGCGCTGTGGCTGATTACGCACTGGCTGGGAGTAAAAGTACGAATCGCAAACGGCTCCTGTTGAAGGATCTTTGCACGTACATCGTTCGAAGTGGCTTCGCCGTCAAATTGGATCGGTTGAATGTCAGGCATGATGATAACTGTCTAGTTGTAAGTTGCTAATTGGTTGAATTGGATATGGAATGCTAGAGCTTAAACCTGACCAGCATAGAGGACAACGCCTTCCGACTGGCCGGGGATATATAAAACTAAACCGCCGTTTGATTCGTTTACCCGAACAACGCAGGCCGGATTACCCTGGGCATGTTGGTCAAGAATCGCTTCCATAGCGTGAACAGCAGCAACGGTTTGCCGGTCACTGGCGATATCATTGTAATAGCCAGTCGAAAGTTGGCTGATGCGATCTACTCGCGATAACTCATCCGTGCCATATTCGACGTATGCGACTTCACGGGCAAATTCCTCTAGTACTTCGATACCGTAACCCCGCTGAGTTCGACGACCATCGGGCTCCAGAAACGTGCCGTTGTAGTGATTGTTCATGGAATTCTTGATTGAGATTGGAGTCTTTTCTTCAACGGTACATTCGACTCCCCGTTTTCGACTGTGCCCATTCCAGATACCATTGTCAAAGCGGAACTGAACTTCCTGTTCCACGTAGCCGGGGAAATTGTCAGGAGTCACCCAACTGGTGTGGATATCGAAAGCTGCTTCGCGACCGCTGTCATACTCATACACAAGTCTCAATTGAGTCGAATCCCAGGTGTTTCCCGTGGCCTCACCCACGATACCCCGTTGCCCACTGCAGCTAACACTTTTCAAATTGCCACCAAAGGTGAAATCGATCAGCTTGATGTAATGAACGGCAACGTAAGTTCCTGGGTTGCGTCCCTGAATCCACTCGGCGAATTGAGCACCGGAAATCTGCTTTGGTTCCAGGAGAGTGCAATAGCCGGTGTTCACGTGCTGCAGTACACCATCGGCAACTAATGTACGAAGCTTTTTATGATCAGGGTCAAAAAGCTTGTGGTAAACGACCTTGCAAAGAACCTGTTTAGCGCGAGCTGCCGAAATAAGGGAGTCGAGTTCCTGCATAGACAGCACAGATGGTTTCTCAACAATGACATGTTTACCTGCTTCAATTGCTGCCATTGTTGCGTCGTAATGCCGATCATCCGGAGTGGCCACACAAACAAAATCGACGTCATGTTTTAATAGTTGCCCGATACTATTAGGTTCGATGTAACTAATGAAGTCGTTGATCTGTTCCCCAGCGGCTTGCTTATATTTAGAAGCGCGACCGCCGGTTCGGCTTGCCACGGCAGCGATTTCAAGCTTGATGACTCCGGTTCGAGCGTCATAAATCCCTTGTTTATATGCATTTTCAAAGAAGGGACGGTACGTCTCGTCGAATATCATTCCCATCCCAACCATACCGCCTTTGAGATGATGCATGGCTATCGTTGAATCGGACATAGAATTGGCATTTTCCTGAAGTATCAAATCTTGCTCGACAGTTGAATTACCATTTTGGCAAATATGTCAGCTCGATTCATCTATACGGAGTTTTTGGACGAAAATAATTAGTGATTTCTATTGGGATATATTACCAAATGTGATTTTTTAGGTGCCTTTGACTGCCCCAAACCATTCGATTTGTTTGCGCGGACAGTATTGATAATTCAATTGTTTACATCGCGGTTTTAGCCAGGCCTCCACGCGATCCAGTTCAGGTTGCGTTCTTCCTTGTGGCATGAGGTACACCTGAGATGCTGACATGTTTGGGAACTGGCGAATATAGTCTTCGATTTCCTGTAAATCCTCTTCCAGGTCAATGACGAATTTCATCTGGTAGTTATAGCGATCTAACAGCTGATTGATGACTTGTGGGGCAAAACGGGTTCGTTCATGTCTGCGGTGCCAGCGCTGATGGTCAATTACGTTCGGGGCACTGTTGGCAGTTTTGGGGCTGATCGACATTAAATCGCACTCCACAGGTAGAAATAACGTTCCTGCTGTTTCAATCGTGATGTGGTAGTTTTCTGCTCGAAGACGATTGCAAAGTGGAATCATCTCGGCAAACAGCATCGGCTCGCCTCCGGTCAATACAACATGCCGACATTCCCAAACTGAGACGCGTTCCATGATTTCATTGACACTGTAATCGTCACCCTGTGGATTCCAAGAAGCATACGGAGTGTCGCAGAACCAACAACGCAGGTTGCATCCACTGGTTCGAATAAAGACACTTTCCGTACCTGTCAAAATCCCTTCACCCTGAATCGACCGATAGATTTCAGCAATTTTCAACTACGAAATACCCCCCTTACAGCTATAGACTAATCATGACACAATGGAAGGGTAACGAATAGGAGTAAAACATCCATGACCTTATCCCATACACCCGACTCACGTCAGCAAATTCTCGAGGTTTTTGATAACCAGTTTCCGCAGCGCGACTATGTGATTGAGACGATTTGTCCAGAATTTACTTCGGTTTGTCCGAAGACCGGCCAACCTGACTTTGGTGAATTGGAATTTCGCTATATTGCGGATGAAAAATGTGTAGAGTTAAAGAGTCTGAAGTTTTATTTGCAGAGCTATCGTAACGACGGCATCTTCTACGAAAATGTGACTAATACGATCGTGAATGATCTGGTGGCAGTGCTTAATCCACGGTGGATAGAGCTCAAAGCGAAGTTCAGTCCACGCGGTGGGATTTCCACCAACGTGACTGTTGAATGGAAACAAGGCGACCCGATTTCTTAAGTAGCTTCCCAGCGGTTTAATGCATTTTGCCTAGGCGTGCTTCAGTCTACAGCCACACTAAGGTGCGAGTGTTGAACTCTCCAGGCAATGACTGTCAGGTTCTTTTGCCCATACGCTGACAGTAAGGGCATTGATCCACGGTTTCGGATTCAAAATCGATATCTTCGTCATCGCTCCGATATGCCGTTGTCAGTCGGTACCCACAGTCGAGGCATTTATGCTCCCACGAGTGGATCTGAAGCTCAGCGTGCTCGAAAAAGTTGTATTTACAAGTGACCGAATTACTGTCACATTTCTTGCAGCCACCGACGGTTTGGATATCTGCCATAGGGTAGAAAGCCTTTTCAGATGTACATATCTTAGAAGCCGCGGGCTTCAATCACATCATTAAAATCACGTAAATGATAGTCGATATTGACGTAATCAAGCACATTGCAGAGGCCTCGTAGTGCGACGCCCAGGCCGTCAGGGCCACTGAATCCCCCGAATTGACCTCCACCCTTGACGTGTGGTTCAAGATCAAGAAATACACCAGGAACACCACGTTTTTTGAGACGACGTTCCATGACAGGAATGTATTCTCGGAAGTCTCGTAGAATTGCTTCGTGCCCACTATCCCCAATGTCAGCAGGAACAAAGTATTTCAAAGCTTCCTCGTCCACATGCCCAACGCGTTGTACAGGCTCAGGATGACGATAGTCTTTGATGTGCATCCATCCCATTCCCTTTTTCATCATATGATATTGCAGGAAGATGTCGTCGGACGAATAACCCTGAGTCACAATGTTTGCCGCGTCGAATATGGTCAGCATCGCCGGATGTTTTACTTTACGGTGTAACAATTCCAGTGTACGGCCACACTGGCCCACTAAATTGGCTTCGACTTCAAGCCCAAACGTGATCCCGTTTTTATCACATAGCTCTGCAATAGCACTCAACTGATCGACTACTTGGTCGACATATGCGTAAGGGTCTTCCCCACGCGGGTGATAGAACGCGAATCCCCGCATCAGTTTAGTACCGAATTCATTCGCCAAATCACAGGCTCGCTGGACATCGTTTTTTAGGTACTTTTTAAATGGGATGAATTGGTTGTGAGTACCATCGTCAATGTCCAGCAACTTCACTTTGCCGATTGGCGAACCCAGCGAGGAGACTTTGAGGCCATACTCATCCATTTTTTTCTTGACGTGTTTTACCTCGCTCTTATTCAGTTGCATAACATTCTTGACACCATTGCCGGCATCGATAAACCGAATAGTATAGTACTGCAAACCGATCGCGGCAAAAGCTGAAAACTGCTGGTCAACAGTTTTCTGATTTGCAGCTTCATCGGCAAAACCGGATAGGATTACGCTAGGATTGTCACTCATAGTATGATTTCAGTCTTTAGAAAAACGGTTGTTAGAACGGGAAAGTCTATTTTGAAAGGGAGGGTCACCTGCGTCAAGCAAGTCAGGTGGAGTTATCTATTCTTAAGTAGCAGGATTAGCAAGGTGGCCAACAATACTGCCGCCACGACAGCGTCAAATAGAATTCCGGTAAGCGTAATGGTCAAAGGGGGCAGTCAACATCAGACGTCATCTTTTCCAAGCATTCGTCCAATCTCAGAGACCGCTTTACGAAGTGATAGAGCTGCCATTTTGAAGTTGGTGTGATTGGAAATCTCTGGCTGAATCTCCGTAAATAGCTCGCACGCCTCACGCAGACGCCGCCATTTCTTATTGGCTTTCCGTAAATAGCCTTCAGCATCCCCTGCATTAAGATGACTTCCTAATGCAAGAGAGAAATCGTATAGACGACGGTGAACTAAAGCAAGTTCTTCATCGTCTTCAGCTTCGTCACTATGTTTTAGAAACGTACGCACCATCCATACGTGACTAAGCTGAACATCAAGCTGACGCATTAAATCCGATTCGTCGTTCATGATTCCTGATGGCTTTTCAGAGGTCGAATGTGCTGGCTATTTAATCTTCATCCGGTGAGTCAGTAGGTTCAGTGTCCTGCTCGACCATTTCATCAGAGTCATTGCTAGCTGCCTCTTCGGCTTCGGTGCTATCCGCAGCTTCCTCAGATAATTCGGCATCATCAGGATCTGAATCACCTGCGTCTTCTGGTTCATCGTTTACTGACTGCTCAGCAGCGATGTTCGCGGCACTTTCCTCACGAGCCTTATCCCAAAGAGGTGGCTGCTCGTCTGCGGTGGACTTCGGTTTTTTTCCGGGCTTCGGGGCACTGACCAGAGTGACGATGGCTCCAACGATGACGATTGTCAAACTTGCAAAGAATAACGGGTTTACACTTCCGACGGCATCCATTTCCAGAACAGAAATAGCGGTATTTACAATCGGAGCGCCTCCAAAAACCAGGGGCATTACGAAGACGGGCTTGCCTCCAAATGTAAACGACAGAATGATTCCTAATGCTCCAACCGAGCCACACACCCCGGCTAGTAAAGAGAATGTCCACCCCGACGTTGTCGTTTGCTCAGGGAATCCGGATTTCGACATAATCAGAATTGGAATGATGACGGCTAACACGAAATAGGAAATGCCAACACATAATAACGGCCGCAGGCGACTACCATCCATAAGGTGTTGGCTTTTATGCAATACGCTTCCGTAAGCACCCCAACTGATAACGGTTAAACAGATCCCTGCGACGATTAAGAAAACATTTGTTTCCTTTCCGTTAGTATTTTTCACTGCCTGATTGTGATTCGCAGTATCGGTTGCAGTTGTAGGCTCCGTAGCTTCCGTTTCAGGAGCCTGCTCGTCAGCGGGGTCGGTGGCAGAGGTTTGCTCCTCTTCAAAGCTTACAGTCGTGATCTGTGTTTGTAGCTGAATCGTTTCGTCAGTTTTAGCTTCCGGTTTAAAGGCAAAGACGCCACAGGCACCAAGTGCAACCAAGATAATTCCTAAGTAAAAAGCAGGAGTTGTTTCTTTGAAGAGTTTGGTCATGTACATCGAAACAAATGTGTTAACCACCGGAGCGCAACCAAAAACGATGGGCATCACATAGGCAGGTGACCCTCCCTGAGTTAATGCTGTGATGATTCCTAAAGCACCAAAGGCTCCCAGAGCACCAGCTGCCAATCCCCATTTAACTCCACCGGTACTCCACTTTCCCTGCTCACCTTTAGATTTGAGTACATACATCGGGACGATGACGGCGACTACAAAATAAGAGATACCGACGCACAGCAATTGAGCCCAGGAATTTTTGTCCATTCCGGATTTACCGTGGTGCAAAACCGGACCATAAGACCCCCAGCATAGGACAGTTAATAGAGCGAAGGGAAGGGAAGCGACAATACCACGCATGTTTTGAATCTCGAAAGAAGGGGAATTGAGCGATTTGATAACTAGATGATAAGTCTAACCGATTCTGAAACGGATTGTTAGGCTTGGTAGATTGAGTCAGACAGTGCTGCAAGTAACGGATCATCATCCGGACTGCAGAAGCCGAGATGAAGATGTCTTCGCCAGCCCTCAGCGTGGCTAAATTGTCCGGACATCATGCCCAGTTTCTCATCAAGTTCCGACATTGTTTTCAGATAGGAATCCAGTCCCTGGCTTTCATCAAGCCATTGTTTTTGACTGGCATGCAAAGATAGCATACTTTGTTTACGCTGCTGCAAATCAGCAACGTCCACGTAGTATTGAGGATAAATTAGATTGCCAAGCGGGTCATGATGAGAATAGGGCTGTGCGTGATAAAGAGTTACGGCTTGTGTTGAAACGTCAGTCGGAGGTTGTGTAGCATAGTTCGGCATTCCACGGCAAAACGCTGCTGTGACCGCAAGTCGACAGGTATTAGTATGATCTTCCATGTAATCCGTTGGACTGTGAGTCAGAATGATTTCCGGCCGTACAATTCTAATGATGCTGGTTAACTGTTCCAGCGTCTCTTTTTGATAGAAGATTTCCAGATCATTACAAAGAGGCGGGTGGAATGTTGCCCCAACAAATTCGGCCGCTGCCTGTGACTCCAGTTGCCTTATGCGAGCGGTTTCTTCGGGAGAATAGAGAGTGCTTCCACAGCAACCGTTCGCGACATTCATATAGTGAAGATGGTAGCCGGTATCGGCAAGCCTCATCATCGTACCCGACATGAGAAATTCGATGTCATCCGGATGAGCACCAATCGCGAAAGCTGTTTTCATATGGAAAGTCCTTGTCGAAACGATTTCTTCATTATTCTCCCCGTAACGCTGGTATGAGGGGAGCTTGTAATGTTACCCGGACGGCAAGCAGCCCTGAGACAATACCGACAATTAAAATGACAATTAACATCACAAATAGCTCTATGCCTGGCGGCGATGCAGCCGCAAAGATGATATGAGGTAATACGGCAAACAAAGCCGAGAGCACTCCGGTGACTAATCCGGTGCTCAGCAAAACGATATTTTCACACAAAACCATTCTAGCCAGACGTCCTGGTGAAAAGCCTGTCGCTTTCATCAGTGCCAATTCCCCACGTCTTTCAAGAATGCTTCGAAGTTGTACGGTCGCCAAACCGAATGTTCCTAACAATAGTCCTAACGCGCCAAGACTTTGGAAAGCACTTATATATGTATTCTGAACAGCCAATAATTCCATTAATAGGGTTTGAGTAGACTGCATGTCCAGTCCCTGATCACGGAATCGGTCTTCCAGAATTGATCGCAGAGTGCCTTCCGCTTGTTGTTCGGTGGCAAGAAAGAACCGGTAGCCACTGATATGAGGAAATAGCAGCTTAAAGTCCTGTTCGCTGACCAGTAGGCTGCCCTGCATAATACTATTGGCCAACAATCCCACAACTTTGAAATGAACGGTATGCCCGTCTTCGTAAGTAACGTCGAAAACCTGCCCCATTCCTCCATACAGCTTCAAGCTATACATCGCAGTATTCTTATCGATGACGACCGGAACCGGATCCTTTGCTGAGCCGATATGAGCAGGTTCTGAAGAATTCAGCAGGCGCCATGGATTGGCTGCCTGCTCGTTGTTAGCAGAATTTGCACCCCATATAAAAGGTGTCATAGCTTCATCAAAATGTGAAACAAAGGACTCAGGAACTCCGAGTACCCGAGGTCTGGCAGCTTGATAAACATTACTACAACTTGCGTCATCACCCGGCTTATAACGAAGGCAAAGTATTGTTTCAGCGGATAACTGATCCACTATTTCTTTTTCAAAGACACGGTCGTGTAAATCGTGAAGAGCGAGGTTTTCATAGATCGGCATGGAGCTCAATCCCCAATACGTAAATCCACCTCGTCCGCTTTCGGATGGTGCAAGTTTAAATGCACCCATCGCGATAATCAGGAAAGAAGCCATAGCCATCAGCCCAATGGTTAACGTGCTACGTCCCGGATTGCGACCGGCATTACGGGCTGCCAGCCAACTGAGTGGCATATGAATCCGTTGTATGGAATTGACATTCCCCCCCTTCTGCAGCAAGGTTCGGATACGTAACAAGAGTGCTGTTAAGACCAGGAATCCCGCCCCGACAAAAGCTCCCGCCTGTCCTTCACTTCCGAGAGACGAGCCAAGATTGGGAATGGCAGCCAAGACAGCAAGCGTCATTCCAAAGATAAACAGCGTCGCCGCAACATTTATTTTGCGTCGTTTGGGTGAGGTGTCCGCTGACAAGGATTGATCTTCGATGTGACCTGACAGTAAGCGACGGGCGGTTACCGTGCTGGTGTTGCGGATGGCCCAGGCGATGGTACCTGCGGAAATGAACACACCAAGTAAATATCCGATGAGCAAGCTTCGGAATGTGATATGGAATGACAGGAATGAGGTGACAATAGCGTCCACCCACCATGTACTGAGTCCAACTAGCATTAATTTTCCGTACCCAATTCCTATGACGACTCCCACGGCCGCTCCAATGGACGAGACAGCGAGAGCTTCATAGATTAGCAATCGGCTAATCTGCTTACGACGCAGCCCCAGTGCTAACAGGACCCCGAGTTGAGATGCGCGTTGCTGTATTCCAAGTTTGAAGAGTACGATAATCAGCATCAATGTACTGGCAATGACGAATAAGCTAAGCCCTAAAAACAGGCCGTCAAAGGGGGTTGAGCCCCTAGCTGCCCTCAGCCCGTCACGTTTAATAGGGATAAAAGTCATCCCGAAAGATTCATTCGAATTCGATACAGCTTCCTGAAGTTTACCAGCAACCGCTTCAGAATCACTAAAAGGTATTCGGACGGTCGTGTGATTTCCGAATCGGCTTCCCCATAGTTTTTTCCCTAAATTAAGTGAGACAAAAGCCTTAGGCGTGGTGCGATGATTGTTCCAGTAATCATCATCCTGCCCGCGAATGCGGTTGACGGTGGCGAACGGCAGATCCCAATCATTGATCGAGTCCTGGTCTGTGACACCAGGAACTTCCGGGGTTAGGTCCGGATCATTGAGAAGGGTGGGCGGCTGATCGTAAAATGCTTTCCTTCGGCGTGCATATGGTCTTCTTGGCTCGGTAAGATCAAAGATCTCCACGACCTTCAGGTCGATCCATCTTTCAATCGTCTGACCGTGAGTCGTTTCCGGTTCGAAGTAGTCAATTCGAAGGAAATCACCTAGTGAGATTCCCAAATCGTTCGCTAGCCAGCTATTGATGACGACCTCGTTATCGTTGACGATCACAGGGGTACCATTCGCATCAAGCAAAGGCCCCAATCCAGGTTGACTGTCAATCGCAGTAATCATGGAATAAGGGACGATTTCACCGTAAGCGTCAGCATCCCGCTTTTTCTCAACAATTCCCCCTTCGAAAGACGGAGACTGGTCATCGGGAACCTTCATCATGGCATTTGCCAGATAGGTTAGGACTGGCTGAGCATTATCCCCTAGAGCGGTATCAGCAAGTGATACGGTAGCATCATCAAGCATCATTTTTACACTGGATAAACTGTGGTACTTTAGGACGGCTGGGTTTCTATCATCTTCAGCCTCCCAATCCAAAGTGACGTCAGTTAGCAACAACCCCAGATCACCTATGTTCGGTTGCAGAGAAGCCTGCAATATGGCCGAGGCGTCGTCTCCGGGTGGAGTGTCAATCTGGCCACCTGAGACAAGAATTGCATTGGCCTTGCCTTCCTGATCTAACTCGTCCTGCAAAAACGTCAGGTTAACATAGGCGTTGAGTGGTACCTGTTGCGATGAAGCTAACGAGAATCGCCCGAGATCTTCGGCAGGAATAATGTCGGAGACTGTCAGCCGGGGAATGCTTCGAATACGATCGTCCTGGCTACCAAGAGGGCTATCAGCATTAACCTGCTTATCTTCCGGAAGACGCAGGGTTACGGTATCTCCGATGGTTACCTGTAATTCCGTAGCGAGCGGTTGATTTAAAACAATTTCATCTTCTTTTGGTTGAATGGGCTGCTCACGTTCTGTTTGTCCAAAACTCCAAAACTGTTCGTTCACGCCCAGAACAAGAATATTGGAAGCGACATGGAGGTCTGCGTTTATATCCGTGGTCGACGAAAACTCAAGTGTGCCCTGTGGAAAGAGAATGGCGGCTGTCGCCCGTTGATAAAGGTCTGGTTGAAAGGCGTCAGATGCCTCCAGTTCATCGACTAATTGCTCACGAAAGAAATGAGGGGTTACCATGATTTCGTCAATGAGACCGAGTCGACCGAGTGTGAGTGTTTTTAGGCTTCCACGCATACTGTCGCCGATTAACAACGCCCCGGTTAGTACAGCGGTTGCTGCGGCCACGCCTAGGGCTACTGTCAGATTGATTCGCCAGTGGTGAACCAGACTTCGCAGAACGAATCGTTTGTTATTCATATTCCTGCTGTCCTTACCGTTAGGCGTCTGGAGTCGTCAAACGACCGTCATTGATCTCGAGTTGTCGCCCAAGCATATTTGCCAATTCACGACTGTGTGTCACGACAACGAGGATTGTTTCTTCGGCCTGCTGGATTTCGAGCAGCAATTCCCCGATCTGTTGCGCATTCTTTCGATCCAGATTTCCAGTAGGTTCGTCGGCAAGTACGAGTGCGGGAGCACAGATAAGAGCGCGGGCGACTGCAACACGTTCGCGTTCCCCACCAGACAATTCTGAGGGGCGGTGGTGCGTTCTATCGGCAAGCCCTACCCGTTCTATGAGCGTGGCTGCACGTGTCACATCGTCAGTAGAAGGTTTTCCACTCGCCATTGTTGGAATGAGAATATTTTCCAGGACACTCAATTGAGGTAGTAAATGATGCTCTTGGAATATGAAGCCGATATTGGAGTTTCGGAAGGCTGCAAGTTTATCTTCAGCCAGTTCGAAGGGATCTATGTCATTTAGCGTATAAGTTCCTCCGGTGGGATGATCAAGCGTTCCGAGAACATTGAGTAATGTACTTTTTCCTGAGCCACTAGGGCCGATGATTGCGAGATTGTCACCACGGTTGAGTTTTAGATCAATTCCTTTAAGGATTTCGAGTGGTTCACCTCGGGTCGGATACTCTTTTTGAAGATCATTGAGGACAAGTTGAGCCATAGTATTCTTTTGCCTTAGTTATCCAGTTCAGCGTGGATTAGTGCGAGACAACCGATGCCATAAAACGTATATTCAACGTCGCATACTTTATCCCATTCAGCGCCATGAAAACCACCATCGGGTTGTTGTAGTCTATTAGCATACCGCAATAATTGCGTTCGATCGATTTTCCGGTGACCGCCAAGGTCTGTCAAAGTCAGAAATCCGGTGAAGGAACTTAGCAGGTCAGCTATGGGTATGCGCGTATTGGCTCGCAAACCACCTTCGTCGGTCTGCATTTCCCCGAGAAAGTTGATCGTGTCTTCTCGTAGTTCGTCATCTAATGCATCAAGAATCTTTAGAATCCCGATGGCAGCGGCTGTTGGGTTGGTACCAGCTCGTTTTTGTTGTTGGACTTCACGGAATCCGCCTCCCGTATCGGTTTCCTGATCAAAGATGAATTGAATGAGAGGATTGGCGTTCTTCAAAGGACGTTCCATTAACTCACGGCAGAGTAAAACCAAAAACGAGTTATAGGTGCTGCCGACATTACTGCTCGCACTCTTTGCGTATCCACCATCGTCTCGTCGTAATGTCTCAAAAAAGTCGGTGACGGAATCCTCCCATTGTATCCCGACTTTCTCAAATACGTCGATGCCGGCGGCATTCTCAAGAAGTGAGGCTCCGTAAATGAGTGCTGCCAGATCGACGACAGTCTCCTGTTTATCAAGTCGCGAACGAAGAAAACCAGCGGCACTTTCAGCTCGACTACCATAGAGTTCGCCGGTGACTGCCAGAGTTCGTAAAGCGAAAGATGTGTAATACGGATCACTGTTTCCTTCACGGCCGGCCCAACCACCGTCCCCGTTTTGTTTGGCCCAAACCCAGTTGGCATGTCGCTGTCGTACATCTTCAGGTACGTTGCCCATGGCGGTTGCCAGTCGAATCGTAAGCTCCTGGAGATAGGCAGACATGGTTTGATTGGATAGAGGAATTACAGAGAGTGGGTTTAAGAGTCGTCGTTTAGCGAAGGATCTACAAAGACTCGAAGTTTTTGACGAATCTCTTCCGGGATTTCACGAGAGGTTGGCTTTTGACCATGCTCAATACGACAACAGACAGCAGTGATTTCACCGGTTGCAACTACCTGATCACCCACGACAAATTGATGGTGATAGGTAACACTTCGTGAGCCAAGTCGTTTAATTCGCACTTGAATCACCATTTCATCTTCAAATTGAACAGGTCCCCGGTATTCGGCATTGGCCGCAACCCGTGGCCAGCTTAAAGTATCATCCCCGACGTCGAGTACAACACTGGTACCGATGCTGCGCAATAACTCATGCTCTGCCTCTTCCATATATGTAAAGTAAGCAGAAAAGTGCATGATCCCGGCAGCATCAGTATCGCGGAATTCGACGCGTTTGCTTGTAGTGAATACTTGAGCCATGGCTCTATTATAGATACCGAGTTCGCCAGCGAAGGTGTTGTTCTGTTAAAAGCAGACAATAAAAAACACACGCCCTGATAGAAGACGTGTGTTTCTGCATTTTGATTCGGATGAACCTGTGCTCTTAGAAGCTTATTCACCTTCATAAGGTAGCAAGGCCATAAAGCGAGCTCGTTTAATAGCCTGCGTTACAGCATGCTGACTGGCTGCCGAGCAACCTGTTTTGCGACGACCAACGATACGACCATGTCGATTGACAAGCTTTTTAAGCATATCGATATCTTTGTAGTCCACAAACATCGGGCGTGGACGTTTACCGTCTACAAATAGTGGGTCGCGTTTGCGTGAACGAGAACGAGCTTTAGTACGTTTTCGTGCTTTGGATGATGAACGAGGTGGCATTTATCTTTTACTCCTGAACGGGCCGTATTGGCCATTGGATTCTTAAACGTTCGTCACCTCCCCAAGACTCGGTTCCAGTCTTTTGGGCTTACCCACCCAAGTGGGTAATGGAGGAGGGAAACATTCTATTCTAGGTCACCCATAAGACCCTACAAGGCCA
>PBCP01000009.1 GCA_002717145.1 Planctomycetaceae bacterium
CATTGCACTTGGATGCACCCCTAGCTCAACTGGATAGAGCACCTGTCTACGGAACAGGAGGTTACAGGTTCGAATCCTGTGGGGTGTACTTAAATTGATAAAGGTCGTCGGAACCCAATCCGGCGGCCTTTTTCTGTTTCAGTTCGGTCGTCCCAAGTGCAATGAGATCAAAGGGGTCGCGAAATCTGATCCTGAGTTCGCCGTTGCCCCAAGTCGAGTTCGATAGTACGAAATCGAGCAATCGGCATTTCCAGCTGCCGCGTCTGATTCCCAATTCCACAATCGTTCACGGAGTTGCAGACGCTGGTTTGTGCGATCCAAGTATACAGGCGAGTGTTTTTGGGGTGGCGAGCACCCGGAATTGGTTATCAGGTTAACATAAGGCGCCGCCTCGGACTGCAAAGTAAGGCCAGGAGAAATCTCTCCGGCCGATAGGCGAAGAAGGTTAAAGTGCGATTGAGCCTATTGAAATCGACGGTCTGTATCTCGAGGCTGCGACCGTTGCTCTTTGTGATATGAAGCTGTCCCTTCACGCCACAACTAAAGGACGGAGTTGCTTGTTACATCCATGGTGCTGTCGATTTCGCGTTCTTCCATTTCTTCGGCGTATTTGCGAACATCTTCTGTGATCTTCATCGAACAAAAAGTCGGGCCACACATCGAACAGAAGTGAGCGGTTTTCGCACCCTCGGCAGGCAATGTTTCGTCGTGATACTCAATCGCACGCGCGGGGTCTAGGCCGAGTGCGAACTGATCTCGCCAGCGGAACTCAAAACGAGCCTTGGATAACGCGTTATCTCGAATTTGAGCGGCTGGGTGTCCTTTTGCAAGGTCGGCTGCATGTGCCGCGATTTTGTAGGTCACAACACCTTCCCGGACATCGTTGCGATCGGGCAGCCCAAGGTGTTCTTTGGGAGTTACATAGCAAAGCATAGCACATCCATACCAGCCAATTTGCGCTGCTCCGATACCTGAAGTAAAGTGGTCATATCCCGGAGCGATGTCCGTTGTCAGGGGCCCAAGGGTATAGAATGGCGCCTCGTGGCACCATTCAATTTGTTTCTGCATGTTTTCCTGGATCAAGTGCATGGGCACATGTCCGGGACCCTCATTCATGACTTGGCACCCTTTCGCCCAAGCACGCTTCGTCAGCTCACCCTGTACTTCAAGTTCTGCGAGTTGAGCGTAGTCATTTGCGTCGGCAATGGAGCCTGGCCTTAGGCCGTCACCGATCGAAAAACTCACATCATAGGCGGCGCAAATGTCGCAAATGTCATCCCAATGCTCGTAGAGAAAGTTTTCTTTATCGTGATGAACGGACCATTTTGCCATGATGGAACCGCCGCGGGAAACAATTCCGGTCATTCGTTTGGTTGTATGGGGAATAAACGCTTTGAGGACAGCGGCATGAATCGTGAAGTAATCAACTCCTTGCTCGGCTTGTTCTATCAGTGTATCGCGAAATAATTCCCACGTGAGTGCCTCAATGCTTCCGCCAGTTTTCTCTAGGGCTTGGTAGATTGGGACGGTTCCAATCGGGACGGGGCTATTGCGAATTATCCATTCGCGTGTTGCATGAATATTCTTCCCGGTTGAAAGATCCATTACGGTGTCAGCGCCCCACTTCGTCGCCCACCGCATCTTCTCGACTTCTTCGTCTATAGTTGAAGTAACGGCAGAGTTCCCGATATTGGCGTTGATTTTTACCAGAAAATTGCGCCCAATGATCATAGGCTCACATTCGGGATGGTTAATATTGACCGGGATGATTGCACGGCCCCGGGCTACCTCGGAACGTACATATTCCGGAGTGATGAAAGTTGGAGTCATTGCTCCCCAGGATTGTCCCGGATGCTGGTGATCGATGCGATTGCGTGGAACCTGTAATTTAGGATCAATCTCCGAAGGGCGAGGCATTTCGTAACCCTCGGGCGTAGAGCACAATTGTCGGATTCGTTCCGAGGCTTCCGGGGGAAGATCACGAAGATTCGGATACTTGTCTGCTATCGTCTCGAATTCTTCCTGCCGACCTAGGTTTTCGCGAATGGCGACGTATTCCATTTCCGGCGTGATAATTCCCTGATCCGCATACCACTTTTGCGTAACCGGATGCCAATTACTCTCGCCAAGCGTGCTGCCTTTTGCTCGCAAAGGCNNACGCTCTTNCNANCTCGGGGTATTCTTTAAGCCGGTTCTTTAATTCCTTGAGTTCGTTATATTTTTCGGAATGTTCTTTAGATAAATAACCGTTATCTTCAGGCTTGATATCGCGACCCGTGTATTCTTCGACGTCACCCCGGGCAAGAATCCATTCACTTCGCACTGCCGGTAGTCCCCGAGTCACATCGCCGTCAAATTCAGGGTCTCCCCACGGGCCTGAACAGTCATAGACTCTCACAGGGGCATTTTTTTCTAGTTCGCCATTAGCGTGTTCGGTGTCAGAGAGACGAATCTCTCGCATCGGTACTTTAAGTCCTTCGTGCAGGTGCCCATCGACGTAGATACGGGTTGAATTCGGGAACAGCGTCGGGTCTTTTTGAATTGCCAGTAATTCTTCGGAATTGTCGCCCTCATCGGTAAATTGCCCTGGAAAGTCGCTTCGTTGCTGGGCCTTGTTCAGATCGCTCAGGACGGGCAGGTTTGGATGATTCATTTCTTCCCTCTCGGATTTCATTGGGAACTACTTGGCGAAGAAGGAGCGGCTCTAGGGCACAATTGCGCTGCCGATTCGCTCCCTTCGTCGGTATGACCCGTATCAGGTTCGAAGGGTTGTTTCGAATGACGATGTCCAAAACTCTCAGCCCTTAAGGGGCACCCCCGCACTTGTTTATAGTATTGCGTTTTGAAAAAAAACGGTCAACACCCACGGTGTGTCTTTGTGACCGACAAACTCGAGGTGCCACGGNAGGATGTCTTTCTAGGAAAAAATTAATTACCGCGCTGTTTAGTCCGCAGGAAATTGGTTGCTTCGCAAAATGATAATTTGTTACCGCCCCATCATGAGTTTTGGAGTGATTCAACACATTGTCCGACGAGGGCGACTGAAGAGTTGAATCGTGGTTCTAACGTGTTAGATTTGCCGCGCATAAAGCGACGGATGTATGCGTTTGGTACCACTTGTTGAAGTAGGGAGACTCAGTGATTTGTTGGTAATAGTCGACGAACGAATTAATCNAAATGGCAGATTGTAAGTCGAATGAAAGAGCATCTCCAGGCGATGACTACACCGGCACCGACGGTAAGAGTTGTGGAGAGCGAAAANGAGAGCAAGCCAGAAACGTGGCTTAAGGCGAGTATGGAAACCAATCCCGTCATTCCGTAATGCGCGTATAAAAGAGCACGACTCTTCGTTCTAGATTTCGGCGCAGTCTCCAAACTGATAGCCGTGATCAGTACAATATGGCTCAACGTGATCGCGATAAGAAATAGGGAACTCAGAAGTGTATTGATTGCCTTTAGTTCAACGTTCACGAGAAGCCCGTTGAGTGCTGATAGGAAAAAAGCGCTAAGCAAAAGCGAGAAGCTGGCTCGTACTCTCTGCTGCGTTAATTTAGAACGGTATTGCTCGATTAAATCCCAACTGAAATACAATTTAACAAAAAAGGCTAATGCTTGTATCACTAGAACTGAAATCGCGATCAGCCCATAAGATAACAGTGACCGTAGTATGCCGACAAAATCTTCAGGCTCTGACTGTGTGAGCGTTAAGAAGACTAGCAGCAGGCAACATGCGATATCTATAAACGCGATATATCTGAAGACATGTACTGGTATTGGCATGGTATACCCAACGAGATTAAATAGCGACTTTTAAAAGGCCGGCAAGGAACGCGAGGATCAGACTACCTAATACGGTATTGATCAATCCAAAAATAATCGTGATCATCAAAAACGTACCAGCGTCTAACACGAAATATTTCCACAAAAGTATATAACCTACGATTTGCACGAAGAATGTAATGATCTCGTAGCTCGCCACGCCCATGGGTACCATCGCCGCTACTGCAATAACATGACCAAGTTCAATTATTGCGAAAAGCTTCAGCGCGAGTAGAAAGCCAAGCTTCATTTCCGCTTTATTGAGATGGGGGTCAATTGCCTTAAAGGTCAGGAGCAAAGCGAAGGCATTAAACGGTACGAAAAAGATTCCAAGTATAAGTACTAAAAATGCGATTCCCATCGACGCCCCTTCTTTTAGAGATCCAGTTACCTTCTTATAGGTGCAAGTTGGAGCTAAAACTGGGCGAAAGAAATTAAAAAAAGCAAAAATTATGGGTAGGGTGGGGTTAACGCCTCTGGAATTAAGTGGAAGATGTCCCCGGCTGCAAAAAGCGGTGCAATAGGTGGGCGTCGCCGTGCGGGCAAAGTCGAAACACTTGTTCTTGCAGGGCCTTCTGGCAAGCTTCAGTGTGCAAGACCCAACAACTAGTAGGGAGTTTTCCGTGTGGTGAATGTAGATTGTGCGGAGCCCTAGCCGTCAAGCGACTTCGTAGCGCGTTAACGCGAATTTTTTATCCAGGGATCGCGAGCGTTCTTTGTGATCTCCGCATCAAGCTCGGTCATGAGACTGCGAAGTTGCGTCACAATGTCAGGGTGTTGATCGGCTAGATTGACAGTCTCACCTAGGTCCTCTTTGAGATTGAATAAAAGAATCTGCGGTGGCATCGGCTGTTTTTGTTGGTTGTTGTTTCTAGTTTGACGTGGTTTTTTAATTAACAGTTTCCAATCGCCTTGGCGAATTCCCTCTAGTTCACCGCGAGAAGTGTAGTGAATAAACTCTGTGCGGGGCGTTTCGTCCGAATCAGCTTTGATAAGTCCTGAAATGTCATGGCCGTCAATTTTATTCCGTCGAGGGAGACGAGAGTCGGTAAGGTTTGCTATCGTCGGTAGGATGTCGATCGTACTTGCCAGAGCATTGCAGACGGTACCTGCCGGAACACCTGGGCCACGAATCAAACATGGTACCCTTTGGCCTCCTTCAAACGTGGTCCCCTTGCCATCTCGTAAAGGGCCGGCCGTTCCCCCATGGTGTCTAAAGGGAAGCCAAGGTCCGTTATCCGTAGTGTAGATCACGTAGGTATTGTCAGTGAGTTTCAATTCATCGAGTGTGTCAAGAAGTCGTCCAACCTCTGTGTCGATATGCTCAATTGTATTGATATACGCATTTTGTGGATTCGGATCCCGTACATCATCTGGGACATAGAGGGGGATGTGTGGCATGGAATGGGGAAGATAGACGAAGAATGGATTAGACCTGTTCTTGGTTATGAAGTCGATGGCTTTTTGAGTATAACGCCGCGTCACTGTACGCTGGTCAACAGGCAATTCCACGATTGTCGTATCTTCAATTAACGGCGTCTTCCATTTCGTAAGGGTCGACATGGGGTCATTCCAAAGGATATCCATGCCGGCGAAACCACCCTGTGGTTTGCCTTTGTTGTCCGGGTGGTTCATGTCATTCGAATAAGGTATTCCGAAGTAAGTATCAAAGCCATTAGACGTTGGTAGAACCTCAGGATGGTGTCCTAAGTGCCATTTCCCGAAGCACGCGGTGGCGTAACCTAAGTCACGCAAATGATCCGCAATGGTATGNTCTTTAGGGTTTAGTCCTTTCGTAGATGTAGGAAATAGCACATGTTGATGCATTCCGATGCGTTTTGGATAGCAGCCTGTGAGGAGAGCAGCTCGTGACGGGGTACAGACAGGTGATGCGACCATAAAGCTAGTGAACTTCCGCCCCTCGGTTGCCAGACGGTCAATGTTGGGGGTCTCTATCGCCTTGGATCCGAAAGAACCGAGATCACCGTAGCCCTGATCATCCGTGAAGATAATGACAAAGTTGGGTTGGTCGGCACTCAGTTGAAACACAGGAGTGAGAAAGAGGGAAGCTAGGAAGAGAAGTTTATACATATGGAAGAGCCTTCATGTAGATCCATCGAAGAGCTAATTATAGCGTTTCGTTGTCGAATTTCGACAGCTCAGAACATAATTAGCGAAGGACTGCAATAATAAATCCGATGATTAGGGCTAACAAGAACAGGCAACCTTTAAGGTCCATTTCAGAGTTCTGCGGCGTAGTTGTTTCTGAAGGGGAGTCGAATCGCTCCTGCGCTTCACCCCGTCTTGACATGAAGACAGTCGCATCTTTAAAAGCGGAGCTAGTAGCTCGTAATAACGTCGGATAGGCGCGGAAACGGTAAGCCTCGGAACCGGCAACGATACTGGGAAAAAACTCCCCGACATCGTCGATCCTAATTCTTCGTTTGCCTTTTGCGAGGATACGTAAGATGAGCAGGATCGTACGGTATATCGTTAGATATGATTGGGCCTGTTGAAGTCCCATGGAAGCGGCCGTGGTCAAGGCCAGTGGTAGGACGTGCCGTGCAATCTGAGGCCCTGTATCGGTTTCCACTAGTTGCTTTGCCTGTTCAAACGTCACGGATTCGTTAATAGTGGCGTCCGCAATTTGTTCTATTTTGCTCGAAGCAAAATCTAGGCTTACGTTTTCGGAATCTTTACGGACGGTAAACTTTCCAAGTAATGGGAATTTGTATGTTGCTTTCCCCTCGCCGAAGGTCGCAGGACTGGAAAGGTGTGTCCACATTGCCTTTTGTATTGTATTGACGGTGTCTACCGGGATACCGGTTTGTCCTGACACGATTGCTGAGAGTAATTCTAGGGTTATAGGGGGCTCTGAATCGCCCAATGCCTCCTCGATAAGGTCGTCTAAAATTGGCACTTTGTCTGTGTCAGAATCGGTGGCATTGGAGGCCGTTTCTTCCTGGGGCTCGCCTTTTTGGGCAGGGCTTTGGCCGGGCAGAGGAACCGTGCTGGCTTTAGAGATGTGAGGACTGTGATTTGTTCCGTCTGTTTCAGGCGTTGTGTCTTCCTGAGGTGGGTCGGCGCGAGTAATGTTATCGGGATTAGGTCCTCGCGGTGCCGGCGTCGAACGTTCCTCAGGCTGTTTAGGCTCAAGAAGGGTATTAGGTTTCGCCTCCGAAAAGACGCTGTCAATGGATTTCGTCTTCGCAGTCGAAGCTGGTGAGATTTCGTTATTTGCGTCTGCTTGAGATTCAAATGTCGCCTCGCCGACTTCGTTGTTCAACTCGGCGAACCGTTGCTCCGCTTCAAGTTGTAATTTCGCAAGCATTTCCTCCTCGTATGAAGTATCAAAGGAGACATCGGGACCGTCCTGAGATAGTTTAGCAAATGCCTCCGCTTGATATCTATCAAGTGGGTCGGAGCTTTCGGTGCTTAAGGAGGTACTGCCGGGGATGTTGGCGGCTTCAAACGCTTTGTTGTTGCTATCTACCGGATCCGGTTGGGTTGAGGCTTCGGATTCGATTTGGTGGGCATATAAAGTCTTAGAATAGCCGTCGAATTTGTATAGGCAGAACATGCACGTGACTTCGCCACCTTGTTCGACTCGCTCATCAGCGTCGAGTTGAAGCTCAATTATGTAATCTGTTTCAGGAATCACCGATTTTATCGTATTGCCGTCACGCAGCGTGTGCCGCTTGGTATAGGCTATTGTTTTCGCGACCGAGGCGATTTTTAAGCTGCCGGTAATTGTCCTCTTGGACAGTTCACGCACAAAGTTGCGGATTTCACGTTCCGGACGTTTTTTATGGATGGCTAAATGCTGGATTTCAGTTAACAGCTCTGCGAATGGAAACGCCATTGATGTAATACCTATAAACTGAATCGGATTGATTTGCGGCCGAATATATTACGCCGAAATCACGTACGCCCTCTATCTGAAGATGCTATTTAAGCATAATCGAGGCGCGCAAAATGGCAAATCAATACATCAACATGGCTAATTTTCGCCTGTATTGATGCACTAGTTCATTGTCATCGGGCAGTGCCTTGAAGGCTGTTAGTAGGAAGTGATGTGCCTGTTTACCAATCCCTTGTTTGTCGTGGGCATATATGTCTAATGCCAATTGAAACGCTTCTTCGTACTCGTTCGCTCCGGCGAGCGACTCGGCCAACTCTAGTGCTATTGTATAGTCATTTGGATGATCAAGATGTCTTTGCCGGAGTTCGGCAGTGACAGAGTTATCAGCTGATGAAGAAAGGCTTATCATTGCCTTGACCTTTTCAGCGTCAGGCTCAAGAAATCCGCGTTCCTGGAGCCGTTCGATGATACCGGAAGCGAGTTCGGTATCACCACTTAGAGTCAATGCCCTGGCTTTTCCGATCAATAACATCGAATTGTCTGGGTCGTCTGTTAGGAGAGCCTCCCAAGCAGAAACGGCAGCTGCTGGATCCTGTGCCGTTAATTCATCGACTCGAAGTACTTCTTGATTTCGTTGAAGTTGCTTGATCCAGTTCTCGATTTCGTCTGATTCTATAACCCCCTGAAAGTAATCGACGGGTTTTTCATCCAAAAAAGCGTAAACTGTGGGAATGCTGGCAATTTGAAATGCCTGAGCGGTTTCCGGCGCGACTTCAGTATTCACTTTAACTAAGCGTACCTGTCCGTTAAAACGACCGACGGCCTCCTCCAGATTGGGAGTGAGGATCCGGCAAGGTTGACACCAGGGCGCCCAAAAGTCTACGAGTACAAGTTGCGTCGCAGAGGCCTTTACGGCATCTTTCTCAAACTCTGCATCGGTTGTGTCGATGATCCAATTCGGTTTGGTTGGTTCGTTCATTAAGAATTATCCCGAAAAAGGTTAGGTATCACATATATTGTAAAATAGACGTGTAATCCTGTGGATACAAAAGATGGGGTAATATCTCTTCGTATTTATAGATCTTTGGACACCGTGAAGAAAGATACATCGATGCGTATCAAACGAATGAGAGCTTGGCAGCCTGTTTGTGAGTCAGCACCTCAGGATTGGCGTAGTTTGCTGGGGCAGATCCTTGTCGAAATTGAATTGTCTACGGGAACGATTGGCTTGGGCGTTGGAGGCGGTGGTATCTCCGGCATCCATGTGATTGACTCGGTCATTTCGGAATGCGTCTTGAATAATAGCTACGACTCTCCCGCTGAGGCCCATGCTGCCATGGTGACGCATACGTCCTTTTATGGCCGCAAGGGGATTGTGCCGATGGCAATCTCGGGCGTGGACCTCGCAATTTGGGACGCTTTTGCCAAAGAACAGAAACTTTCCGTGTTTGAATTGCTTTCGGACCAGCAACCCCCAGACTTCCTACCGATGTATCAGACGGTTTTCGATGACCGTGAAGCATCGGCAGCTGTTGCAGATGGCAAACAGGCAGTGAAATTACATGTCGAAAGGTACGGTGACAAGCCAGACCCAGCTGATATTCGGTCTTTGGTAAAGGCGACGAGGGATAAGCTAGGGGCAGGAAAGTCAATTATGATTGACGCATTTGGCAGGTGGAACGTTGAAACGACACTTGAGATTGCGAGTGCCATTGTGGAATTTGATATCGAATGGATTGAAGAGCCAGTTGGCCCGGAGGCGTTAGACGCCTATTCTTTTCTAAATGCTAAGAGTCCTATTCCTATCGCTGGTGGTGAGCATGAGTATCTCAAAGAAGGGTTTGAAGATTTAGCCGTAAGACAGGCTGTGAGTGTCTTTCAACCCGACATCAATTGGTGCGGAGGTCTGACGACGCTCATAGATATTTACAGAGTCGCGGCTGACTATGGTGTGCGAGTCGTGCCACATCGAGGTTCGGAACCCTACAGTTTACCTGCTATAGCAGCTTTGGATTCTGAACCTTTAGCTGAGTCGGCGCGTAGTTGGTTCACAGCAATTGACGGGATCCCAGAGCCTACGCGAGATGGTGTAAAGCTCAATGACGGAGCGGGTTTTGGGGTAAGCGTAGCAGGGGCTAGTTAGCTCAGGATCTCATGAACCACGTGCGCAGGTTCGACACCCGTTAGCCTCTGGTCTAGGCCTTGGTGTCGGAATGTGAGTCGGTTGTGGTCGACCCCAAGCTGGTTGAGGATGGTTGCATTTAGATCGCGTATATGTACCGGGTTTTCTAAGATATTGTAGCTGTAGTCGTCCGTTTTCCCGAACTCGAACCCCTTACGGATGCCGGCCCCGGCAAGCCAGGTGGTAAAGCATCGTCCATGATGGTCTCGGCCGTGATTATCCTTGGTAAGGCTCCCCTGGGAGTAGATAGTCCTGCCGAATTCGCCTCCGCAAACGACAAGTGTCTCATCGAGCAAGCCACGCCGTTTAAGGTCTTTGACGAGACCAGCGGCTGGTTGGTCAATATCTTCGCATTGGAATTTAAATAACTTTGGCAGATTTCCGTGTTGGTCCCAGCCGCGGTGAAAGAGTTGTATTGTGCGAACACCCCGCTCGACCATTCTGCGTGCTAAAAGGCAATTCGCCGCGAAGGTTCCAGGTGTTCGCGAATTCTTGCCATAAAGGTCGAAGGTTTCTTCGGTTTCATCAGCAACATCCATGAGGCCTGGTACAGACGCCTGCATTCGGAACGCCATTTCGTATTGGGCAATACGTGCTTCTGTCTCCGGATCTCCAAACTCGTCGAATTCTTCAGCGTTTAACCGGTTTAAAACATCGAGTAAATCGCGGCGGGAGCTTGCAGTGACCCCATCGGGATTAGATAAGAAGAGCACAGGATCTTTACCCGATCTAAAATTTACCCCCTGGTGGCGAGACGGCAAGAATCCGGCTCCCCAAAGGCGGGAATAAAGTGCTTGGCTTTGTCCACGTCCCTTGGAAATCATTACGACATATGCGGGGAGATTTTCATTTGGATTTCCTAGTCCGTAACTGAGCCATGCGCCTAAGCTTGGTTTTCCGGGTTGCTGCACGCCGGTATTAATGTAGGTAATAGCCGGATCATGATTGATTGCCTCAGTGTGAATCGATTTTACGATGCTAATCTCGTCGGCGATCGAGCCGATATGCGGTAAGACCTCGTTTACATACGTGCCATGCTCGCCACATTGTCGAAAACTAAACATGGGAGCTACACATGGGAACGACTTTTGTCCGCTAGTCATTCCCGTGAGACGTTGCCCATTTCGTATAGAATCAGGTAATTCTTCCCCATGGAACTCTCGCATCTTGGGCTTGTAATCGAACATGTCAATGTGCGAAGGTCCGCCTGAGAAGAATAGGTAGATAACGTGTTTAGCTTTAGGCTGATAATGTGTTCGCAGTAAGGGGTCGTCGGCGTCAACAACCTTGGCGCCGGCACCGGAGAGAGTGGCCAAAGCGGCCGCGCCGATACTTTTGCTAGCGTTTCGTAATAAATGACGACGAGTTAGATTGATCTTATATTGTTCTATAGGATTATTCATCTTTAGGCACGCTTAGCCTCGGGTGATGGTGGCATCGAGGTTTAGAAGTAAGTTGGAGAGCAAGGTGAGTGCCGCCTGCGTTTCAATGGGTATCGACATATCCGTCTCATATTCACCGAGTTTTAAGAGTTCGAGTGCGGCTTGTTTGTCAGTGGAATATCGACTTAGCTCCTTTTCAAAATAGCCTCGCAATAAGGAGATCGTTTTTGTCGAGGCTGTTCGGCCCGTTGCTAGTCGGTAGCCATACGCGATTCGTTCATCGAGGATCTCGCTATGAGCGTACAATCGTTGCCCTAATACTCGAGCTGCCTCGAGGTATTGAGGATCGTTGAGCGTAACCAATGCTTGCAGAGGCGTGTTGGTTCTAGGTCTCTGTACAACACATTTTTCACGTGAAGGAACGTCGAAGATAGCCATTGCTGGTGCCGGCGCTGACCTTTTCCAGTAAGTGTAGATGCTCCGACGGTAATTGTTTACGCCTTTATCCTGAGTGAATCTTACGTTGCCGCTAAGGCTCACTTCATTCCAAAGACCGGCCGGCTGATAAGGTTTGACGCCTGGACCACCAATCTGATTCGTTAAAAGCCCGGCAGTTGCTAAGGCACTATCGCGGATGAATTCAGCCTGCAAACGGAAACGTGAGCCCCTCGAGTGGAAGCGGTTTAAGGGGTCTTTTGTTAAAGCGATGGGTGTCGTATGTGTTGACTGTTGATAAGTGGCTGAAGTTACCATTAGACGAATTAGGTGTTTTACGTTCCAACCGGACTCAATAAATTCGACTGCGAGCCAATCTAATAGCTCCGGATGGGAAGGACTATCTCCTTGAGAACCAAAATCGCCAGTCGTTTTGACTATCCCAATGCCGAAAAAAGTTTGCCAAATACGGTTTACTGTGACACGACTCGTTAAGGGATGTTTGTCATCTGTGATCCACTGAGCTAGCCCAAGCCTATTTTGTGGAAACTCCGTTTCACCCAAGTCCAGAACGCTTGGGATCGCTGGGTAAATTTCCTGTTCTTTCTTTGGGCTCGCGTAATTTCCTCGGTCAAGAATAAAGGTGGGGCGCATTTTTTCTACGTCGCCCATCACCATGACGCTCGTGAGCGGTTTGTTTAATTCGTCAATCGCCTCTTGCTGCTTTTTAATCGCGTCAGTAAGTCTACGGAACTCGGGGTTTTGAGAATAGAAACGGTCGGTTAAGGCCGTTAATTCCTCGGGCGTTCTGTCGTCACGTGTCTTGAGGAGAATTGGAGTGATTGCATCCTGCCCGGCGTCAAGTTTTACCTCTTCCACCGAAAGTGCCCGGTTGTAAATAGAAACCGCGTTGATTACACCAGTGAAATTAAGTGAGGCGTCCCGTTTGCCAATCTTAAAACTGGTGTTTGCTTTGATCGAACCGTTTAATGAGTCTCGAGGTACATCAAGTTGCTGTGCGATCCCGTCGACGAAGATGGCAACTCCGGAAGCTTTTTGTGAGCCATCATAGGTAATCATTAGGTGTATTGGCTTGTTAATGGGCACCTTTTGTTGAGTCGACACCTTGATCGCGTTATTGGGCCATTGACTGACGATGTGCACCTCTACGCGACCACCACTAAGTAAGAAGTCATAGCCTTTGAAGTTATTCGAGTCTTTCATGCGACTGAGTATCGCGCCAGAGCCATCTTTCTCGGTCTTAATTAACGCGCCAAATGAAAACGCGTCTGTGCCCTCGAAGTTCAAGAAGTCGCTACCGAAATCAACATGGCTCTTACCGTCAAGCTGAATGGCGTGTCCGTCACTACCGGCTACCCAGTTGGCGTTACCTTGATAAGTGCCATTAATTGCAGGGGTTGTTCCGGCTGAAACCTTCCGGTCGTTTTGCTCGGTGAAATCTATAAAGGCGAATCGGCCTTCAGGTAATTTCGGGCCGGTGGTAGCTTCCCTCTCCTTAGCGTTCAGCCAAACTGAAAACGCTTCGGTGGA
This sequence comes from Planctomycetaceae bacterium, assembly GCA_002717145.1. Classification (GTDB taxonomy): domain Bacteria; phylum Planctomycetota; class Planctomycetia; order Pirellulales; family Pirellulaceae; genus UBA721. The sequence continues at coordinate 13,232 of PBCP01000009.1, forward strand.
ATTAGCTTTGAATTGTTGGAGACTTGTTTCGAGTGCCTTAAGTTCCGCTTTGGCTGCAGGAATCTTAGCCTGGGTGCGCAAGTTTGGTACCTGAACGATGGGGGGCTCGTTCCCTCTGCGGGTTTGCATTCCTCGGTCGGAGGCCTGATTAAAGTACGCAAATAGTTGGTAGTATTCTTTCTGACTAAATGGATCGTATTTGTGGTCGTGGCATTGTGCACACTCCAACGTTAATCCGAGCCATACGGTGGATGTGGTCTTGATACGGTCGACAGCGTATTCAACCCGGTACTCCTCAGCTATTGCGCCGCCTTCGTCAGTCGTGCCGTGATTTCTATTGAAACCGGAGGCCACGAGTTGATTTACTGACGCGTCGGGAATTAAATCTCCGGCAATTTGTTCGATGGTAAAGTCTTTATAAGACTTATTATTGTTGAAAGCTTGGATGACCCAATCCCGCCAGGCCCACATCTCCCTTGGACCATCGGCGTGAAACACACTCGAATCCCCGTACCGAGCGGCGTCTAACCAGTCGACGGCCATTCTTTCTCCGTATCGAGGTGACTCCAGGAGTCGATCGACTACGCGGTCGTAAGCATCTGGGGAATTGTCGTTTAAAAAAGCATCTATTTCGGATGGCGTAGGAGGAATTCCAGTTAAATCTAATGTGACTCGGCGAATCAGGATTTCTTTAGCCGCTCTCTTATTAGGTGAAAGGCCCGTCTGAGTCATTTGTTGAAAGATGAAATCATCGATAGGGTTGTTTCCCCAATTATCGGAGCTGGAGACAAGCAGTGGACGTTTTGGTGGAGAAAATGCCCAATGATCTTCGTATTCAGCACCTTCGGTAATCCACCTCTTCAAAAGTGCTATTTGGTCTTTGGTAAGGTCCTTCTTGAGTTCTACGGGGGGCATCCTTGCAGATTCATCACCGCTCGTGATTCGTTCGATGAGTAAGCTTTTTTCCGGGGAGCCGGGGACAACTGCTGCAACACCATCTCGTAACAAGGTCGCCCCTTGCAAACTATCTAGACGAAGATCAGCAGCACGATTGCTTTCATCAGGACCGTGACATTGAAAACAGTGATTAGTGAGAATTTGTCGAATATCTTTACTGAAAGAAATCCGATCTTCAGCGACGGCCTGATTGATGAGGATTGACAAAGCGAGTGTAAAAAACGGTGCGTAATATTTATACATTAGGCAGAATTCCGGCGTCAGTTGGAAGGCTCGCAAGTTAAGGGTATTGTTTTCGAGTTCGTATTATATACTAGGACTGTAACCTAGGTTAACAGAGACTTAGCATCGCTTTAGCGTAAGACAAAGGTTTGGTTCGAAAGGCGTCTCTATGAATATTCCTTCGCATCTTATTGAAGATGAAAAGCGGCAGATTGATTATCCCAAGTCGATCTTTACTTGGATCAGCGTTGGCGCGTCAGGCGTTACTTTAGTTCCATTTATTCTTTTCGTTATTGATTTCGTTGACCGGATTTCCAATAGGAATAAGTTTTTAGAGTTTTGGGGCGAGACTAAAACCGGTGCCTTGGATGGTACGCAGGATTTCCTGGCTTATGTTCTGACATTACTTTTAGCAGTCATCGTGATTGGTACTCTGGGCGGAATGGTGGGAGCGATCTTGATGATGGTAAATTACAACAGGGAAGATGGATTCAAGCTTGTTCGTTACGGAATGGGTGCCGCCTTGAGTTGCCAGGGAATTCTTATTATCTGCACTGCAGTTATCTGGGTAGCTAACGCCTTAGCGTTATACAATGGTGACAAAACGGACGAAGACGGAGTTCGAATCGTGGCAACCGGTGAATTGCTGGCCGAAATGTCAGCAAATGTATTTGGCAACGCAGGAATGGTATGGGGCGTCTGGATAATGGTACCATCCCTTTTCGTAGCATTGCTTTTCGCAGAAAAAGATCTGGGTCGCCGCGCTGTTAAGCACATTTAGCTCTCTAAACTATCGGGGTGGCGTGACTCTGAATGCTGTGAGCGTATTGTCTTTCATGTGTGGCAGGATGAGTAGTTTTTTGCGAGGCAGATACGCTAGGTCGGCGGAACCTTTTTCATACTTCATGATTTCAGTCACCTCTCCCCGTGCACAGATGTGCATTACTGTCCCCGCGACCCAATCGGTAAGAAAAAAACCGCCTTTGCCGTCTATTTCGATCCCGTCCAGATGGCCAGTTGGTTCGCTGGTCACCAAGTGCTTTTCTTTGGTGTCCATATCAATGTAAAAGAAGCGGCCAAGTTCCTTGGTCGTAAAGTCGGCAGAATTAAATCCTGTGCCCCAACCACCGCAATAGAGTCGATTGCCAACGGCGAGTAGTCCATTGGGATGTTCTAGATATTCGCCTTCTGCAAAAACACTAACTTTGTCGTCGTTAATCTGATAAACGCGACTATTTAGCATATCGGAAACATAAATGTTTCCCCGCTCATCGGCGGCTAGATCGTTCAGGAAGCCGGCATCCTTAATCTCGTATCTAGTGATCTCTTCCCCATTATCGATCGATACAGCGATAACAGTATCAATATCAGAGATCCATAAAACGCCGTCATGACTACGAAGGCCTTTGGGCGCATTGAGACCGGTGACCCAATGTTGTTTAACAACCTTGCCCCTAAGGGAAACTTTTGAAACATAGCCATTGCCGTCTTTATCTTTGCCGGCACCATTGACATGGGAAAGGAAGATATAGCCTGACTCGGCATCGTAATAAGAGCTTTCAGGGTTGGACAGACCTTCAGTTACCTGCCATCGTACAGGGTACTCTGCCGAAAAAAGAGACTGAGTTAAAATGGTTAGGCATAGCAGCGAGAGGGGCAGTTTCATGGCCGGTTTGTTCCTTAGATTGGATTCGTCAACTTACGTGTTCCATTCTATCAAACGAAAAACATCTAAAGATAAATACTAATGTAGAAAAACATGGAATCTAACTCTTGCCGAACGTGAATTGGATCGCTCTCGTACGCTAGGATTTCACAGGTACTAATACGGTTATTCGAATTAAGGGTTGTTTCGATTCTTTAGATACCAGTCAGGCAGGCGGCGAGTGCTTTGGGGTTGATTTGGCGCGTTGTAATTTGCCCGTTGTATCCTACTGTAGTGCGTGTTGTTACTACCCCATGTCGGTAGATAGGACTGAGGTTGGTAATAAGCTCCGTTGCGCATGTTGTAGTGGTAGACGGGACCAATAGCTGAGAAAATCGGATTGAGATTCATTCGTACGTGACGACGATCCGGGCTGATGACAGCCCCGGCGTTAAATTGGATCCCTTGCGGTAGCCACTGAACGATCGGTGCATAATAGACACGTGGCTGGTTAAATCCCCATGGGATCATACCAAACGGTAGATTTGCCATGGCATTTTGCTGCATCCACAACTGTTGTTGCAACCATTGCTGACGTATAAGTTGGGAGATCCAATTCTGCCTTTGAGCCAGAAACTGTCTTTGATTCACATTCAAAATATTCATCAAACCGTTAAGCTGGTTTGCTCCCATGTTATTAACCTGATCGGCCCAGCGTTGCCAGTCATTTATATTGTTAAACATCGGCTTGGCCGCAAGCTGTATAACTTCCCGTTGCGTCTGCACCCGCGCGCTCTCAACGGTACGTTCCAATTGCAGGTTCAGTGGTTCTCCCGCATGAATGGTGGAAATAAATCCAATCAATATGGCGATGGAGCTTATCAGGCGTAAGAACATAGTGAGTACCTTTAAGGATTGCAAAGTTTTCAGTGCCGTGTGAAGACAGATGTGCGAATTCTGTGCCAATTACAAACGACTCTAGATTTACAGTGAATCTAGGTGGATAGCAAAAAACACCTGCGGTCAAAAAGACGACAGGTGTATTCAAGCTAAAACCGTTTTCGTCATTGTCATTTAGGTTGTAGAACCTATTTTCGACCGTATAAATTCCCGATTCAATGTCGCGATATTATCGGTGCTAATGCTTTTAGGGCAGGCCGCTTCACATTCGCCGTAGTTGGTGCACAAGCCGAAGCCCTCTTCATCCATGGTACTCACCATAGCTTGGACTCTTTCACGACGTTCCGCGTCTCCCTGAGGTAAGTGTGCGAGGTGAGATACCTTAGCTGATACGAAAAGCATCGCTGACGCATTCTTGCATGCGGCTACACACGCGCCACAACCAATACAGGCTGCAGCATCGAATGCGGAGTCAGCGTCTGGTTTGGCTATCGCGTTGGCATTGGCATCCGGCGCGTTACCAGTATTCACAGAAACGAAACCACCTGCCTGAATAATCCTGTCGAAACCCGATCGATCTACGACGCAGTCCTTAACCACTGGGAAAGCGTTCGCCCGAAATGGTTCAATGGTAATTTCATCAACCTTTGAATCTTCGAAGCTACGCATATGCAGTTGGCAAGTGGTTGTTGTTTCCGGTCCATGAGATTGACCATTAATGACGAGTGAGCAGGCTCCGCAAATTCCTTCCCGGCAGTCGTGATCGAAGGCGACGGGCTCCTTACCCTGTTCTTCTAATTCCTCGTTAAGATGATCCAGCATTTCAAGAAACGACATATCTCCGTCAATTCCTTTGACGACATGTCGTTCTAAATGACCGTTTGCCTGGGGACCGCTCTGTCGCCATATTTTTATTTTGTATGTTGCCATCTTATTTGTAACTCCGCGTTGCGAGTTTCACATTTTCAAATTCGAGTTCTTCCTGGTGGCGTATCGGCACTTCATCGTCGCCCGTATATTCCCAAACTGCTGAGTGACAAAAGTCGGCGTCATTTCGGAGTGCCTCACCGTCGTCGGTTTGGTGTTCCTCGCGAAAATGACCACCGGCAGACTCTTCGCGAGCTAAGGCGTCTCGGCACATTAGCTCGCCGAATTCCAGGAAGTCTGCAACACGCCCTGCCTTCTCAAGCGAAATATTGAAGTCATCAGCCGTGCCATTAACCTTAACGTTGGTCCAGAATTCTTTGCGTAATTTGGGTATTTCTTCGATAGCGGTCTCGAGGCCTTCTTTAGATCGGCTCATCCCACAATTTTCCCACATGATTCGGCCGAGTTCCTTGTGGAATGAATCTGCGGTTCGCTTGCCGTTGATAGTCAATAATGTGTTAATTCGGTTTTGAACTGACGCTTCAGTATCTACGAATGGCTGGGCTTCGATCGGCATTCTCTCGTGCTCAGAGCCCATGGTAGCCAAGTAATCAGCGATGGTCTGCGGAAGGACGAAATACCCGTCTGCGAGCCCCTGCATGAGCGCACTGGCACCCAGACGATTCGCCCCGTGGTCAGAAAAGTTCGCTTCGCCGATCACGTAAAGCCCCTCGATGGTACTCATTAAATTGTAATCGACCCATAGACCACCCATCGTATAATGTGGAGCGGGGTAGATTCTCATCGGTTGGCTGTATGGATCTTCCGCCGTGATACGGTTGTACATGTCAAAAAGATTTCCATAGCGAGCGCTTATCGTATCCGCCCCTAATCGAGATATTGCATCACGAAAATCTAAATAAACACCTAGCCCGGTATTCCCAACTCCTCTTCCTTCATCGCATACCTCCTTGGCGCTTCGCGACGCGATGTCTCTCGGAGCAAGATTCCCGAAGGACGGGTATTTTCGTTCAAGGTAATAGTCTCGTTCTTCGTCGGGAATTTCTTCGGGCCGCCGTTTGTCGCCAAGCTCTTTGGGCACCCACACGCGGCCATCATTTCGCAAGCTTTCGGACATCAATGTCAGTTTGGACTGATGATCGCCACTTACCGGGATGCAAGTAGGATGTATTTGGGTGTAGCATGGATTAGCAAAGCCGGCGCCCTTCTTATATGCCCGATAGGCAGCTGTGACATTACAACCCATCGCATTGGTCGAAAGGTAAAAGACGTTTGAATAGCCTCCCGTTGCCAACACGACGGCGTCTGCAGCGTGACTCTCAATTTGGCCTGTGACAAGGTTCCGAACGACGACCCCTTTCGCGACATTGTCAGCGACAACGACATCGAGCATCTCTGTGCGGGAATGCATCTTGACGTTGCCAGCAGCGATCTGCCGGCTGAGCGCCTGGTAGGCTCCGATTAATAGCTGTTGGCCGGTCTGTCCTCGGGCATAAAAAGTACGCGATACCTGAGCTCCCCCAAAAGATCGATTCGCGAGTAGTCCGCCGTAATCGCGAGCAAAGGGGACGCCTTGAGCAACGCATTGATCAATGATTTGGTTACTGATTTGGGCTAGGCGATAGACATTGGCTTCGCGTGACCGAAAATCACCACCTTTAACAGTATCGTAAAAAAGTCGGTAGATGCTATCACCGTCGCCCGGATAGTTCTTCGCGGCATTAATACCACCCTGAGCTGCGATGCTGTGAGCGCGACGTGGGCTATCTTGAAAGCAAAAACAATCAACGTTATAGCCCAGCTCTCCCATCGTGGCGGCGGCGGAAGCGCCGGCCAGCCCGGAACCGATGATAATAATCTTGAATTTTCGCTTGTTCGCTGGATTAACCAGCTTCATCGCCATCTTATGGTTAGCCCATTTCTCTTCGATCGGGCCTGCAGGAATTCTTGCGTCTAATTGCATGAGTGAAACACTTGGCTGGATTGTTTGAAAATGTGAATTAAATGTTCTGATCTTAGCTCGTCGGAACCCACCCGGCCAACACAGCGACGGGAATCGAGATATTTCCAACGGCTACCAAGATGGCAACGATGATTCCTATCTTGCTGATACCTGCTTTCGTTGAGCGGGTGCGTAGTCCAAGCGTTTGCAGGCAACTGCTAGCTCCATGATAAATGTGAGCGGCGAGCATCAATTGAGCTAGAATGTATACGGCGGAGGTAAAGGTATCTTCAAAGCCTGTTTGGACCATTTGGTGCACCTTGCCATAGGGAATCGTTTCGTCGGGGCTAATCGTAAAATGCATCAAATGGTAAATCACAAAGAGTAGGATGAGGATGCCGGTTTGGACCATAAAACGGCTCGCAGTTGTGGCAGTCTCATAGGCATATCCGTTTACATAACGCTCGCCGGCTGCGCGGATTTGTGGTTCATTCGAGGCAAGTACGCCTCTAGCTAGTGAATTACGACGTACAAGAGCAAGTGTAAGCCCAATATGTGTTACGAAGACGGCAAGTAGACCGATTCGAGCGACCCATAACAACGGCCCCATGTCTTTGAGCTTTTTGGCGTAACTGTCAAGAGCTTCTGCTCCTAGATGGAATTGTAGATTACCCAGCATGTGGGCAATGACGAAGAGGATTAGGGCGATGCCGGTTAACGCAACCAGCATTTTTGCTCCTACAGTAGTGAGACCGCCAGGGACGGCGTTACGTGAGTTAGAACCCATTAATATATATCCAACGAAGTTAAAACAAGGCAAAGTTGGTGAGGTTATAGCTTTAGTCGCATGTTCTCTATAAATATATGTATATTCTAATAAATCTCCTATCCGCTCACACCCCTGACTTGAGATGATCGGACGGTTTTAGAGAAATTGCGTAGTTGTTTGATACCCGTTTAATAAAGCACGATTTAACATGACTTGGAAAACGATTGAACTAGGGATTGGCGATTCAGAGAGTATTGTTGAAGCTGGGACTATCGAGGATCTGGCTGACGGTTCGATTCCGGCAGTCGTTTTTAGAAAAGTGATTAGTCCCGCAGATTGTATTGCGATTATAAACCGCCTTGTCGAACGCGATTTGCTATTTAATCCAGCTGATGGCGTTCCTGAAAGATTTCGCGCTGCAAGTATCCCGGAAGGGCACTATCGGGAAGGGAATTCAGATAAAGCACTTCAGGCATGGCGGAGTGAGGCCGATGGCGATGACAAGATACGGATCGACATCGGTTCTAGCCTCGGATACCGGGGATCGGACCGCGAGGCGTTTCTAAGGCATTCGGCGGAGACAAACAAGTTACTTGAAGGGCTTTTCGAGGGTTTAACGAATCCAATCGATGCGTTGTACAGCGGACTTGCCAAACTTGCAACGCATAAGGTTGTGAAGACAGCAGTCGAGCCAGATGGACGAAAGTATGGAAAGGCTATCATTCGGGCTCATTATGGTGGATATAGTTACGCACCCCATTTCGATAGTGTACGCCGTCGAGAAAAGAGGACCGATTATCAAGCCTTCCGATTTGAACACCAGTTTGCAGGGGTTTTGGTTTTGCAAAATACGGTTCTCGACGGAATCTCGGCTCAATGTCGGATACATAAATGTTTTTGGGAGCCGGAAGTGCAACCGTACCTAAATAACAACACCTTTCATGAATACGCAGATATCAATCAGATTCCTAATGCCGATGTCGTTTTGGAACCCGGCGACCTTTATTTCTTTAACACAGGCTGTATACACGAAGTTCCCGGGGTAGCGGGGCAAGACGCACGTGTTGTTCTCGCGACCTTTATTGGGTATAGCCCCGACGATCCCGAAGTCTACGTTTGGTCCTAGGTTTCACGTTCGTATTCCTTGAGGTAACCACGGAAAAGCACGAGATGCTCTTCTTCGTCTGCTAATAGAGTAATACACAGATCCTGGGTAACGTAGTCGACACCGTCGGTCACTTTAATGATCTTGTTGTAGAGTTTGCACGCGGCAATCTCAGTGTCAATAACTCCTTTGATCACGGCAACGACATCACAGGTATCACTAGGAGGTTGAGGCAGGCTACCAAATGCTAGTTCCCCTGAACCCGGAACTAAGCCCCCAATCTGCTTAATTCGATTGGCTAATTGTTGCGCATGGGCTAGTTCCTCAGCAACATCAGCCGCCAGAGCCTTTTTGATTTCCTCGGCGCGAATTCCATCCAAGTTCGTGCTATTCGCGATGAAGTTCGTCACCACTTCAAGTTCGTGGTTATAGGCCTGTTGCAATAATTTGATGATTTCAGCATTGTCACTCATGGATCTGCTCTCTGTGGCGGTAAGTATTTAATGCAGTGGTTAACGAGGTATACTGTAGATTATTCTTGTTTTGTGTTAGAAGTAAAGCCAGATTTTATTTTGACCCAGTAACAAACTGTCAGAAAATATGCTATTCTTCGGGTAATGCGTGCAAATGTCGAACGCTAGTATTATGACACGACATTATGGTTAATAAATAATGCCAATTTGTTTGTAATTACAGCTTCTTGTCGATCGTTAGCGACGACATTCTCAGACAGATCATTCCAACTAAAGGTGCCTAATTAAATGCTGCGAAATCAGACTTACTCCGACGCCACTCAGGTGATGGGCGACACTCCACTGATTAAACTTAACCGCGTGATTCCAGAGGGCGGTGCCACCGTTTACGCGAAGTGCGAGTTTTTTAATCCTTTAAATAGCGTAAAAGACCGAATTGGCGTTGCTATGATCCGAGCCGGAGAAGAAAGTGGGGCATTAAACTCAGAAACGCATGTTGTCGAGCCTACAAGTGGCAACACCGGGATAGCACTCGCTTTCGTGTGTGCCGCAAAAGGNTACAAACTAACTCTAACTATGCCTGAGAGTATGTCTGTCGAGCGGCGCGCCCTACTGCGACAGCTTGGTGCAACTCTCGTGTTAACCCCCGCTTCTGAAGGGATGAAAGGCGCAATTAATAAGGCTGCCGAAATAGTCGCTAGCGAGGAAAACGCGTGGATGCCACAACAATTTGAGAACCCCGCGAACCCTGCGATCCATGAAGCCACGACCGGCCCGGAAATATGGGATGACACCAACGGCGAAGTCGCCGCGTTGGTCGCGGGAGTTGGGACCGGCGGTACGCTCACCGGTTCAAGTCGATTCCTGAAATCTAAAAACCCGGAATTCCTAGCGTTTGCAGTAGAACCAGAAACCTCTGCAGTGATAAGCGGTGAAGGTCCTGGAAAACATCGCATACNGGGTATTGGCGCTGGTTTCATACCCGCCAATCTGGATACGAGCATTGTCGACGAAGTCATAACAGTGTCTGACGAGGAAGCTTTCGAGTGGGGACGGAAACTGGCTAAAGAAGAAGGGCTTATGGCTGGAATTAGTAGTGGTGCAAATGTTTGTGCCGCTGCTAAAGTTGCAGCTCGACCAGAATTCGCCGGGAAAGTGATTGTTACTGTATTATGCAGTCTTGGTGAGCGATACCTCTCTACTCCGCTATTTGAAGGTGCCACTGACTAAATAGCCAGCTCCATGATGTTTCAGAAGAAAGCGTGATTTAATCTTTTACGGAAGAAGCCGGTCCATCGTTGGAGATTTTGTCGATGGCTGCCGCTATTGCCCGATAGTATTCATCAGGGGGCACCTCATTGTGTTTGCCATTTTCGCGGATTATCATCTCATGAGAACCTGCGAATTGATTGGCAAGTTTGTTCCCTAGATGAAAAGGCACAATTTGGTCGTCAGTGCCGTGAGTTTGGATTGTCGTGCCGTTGAATTTTTTCGCATATGCACTCGTTGGAAAACGATTCTTCATCAAGATGCGGATTGGAAGCCAGCGGTAATGGTGCTGTGCTACATCGGTGATTGAGGAAAACGTGCTGTCGAGAGCCAAGAGAGGGAGTGCGTGCTTAGCTGCCAGACGGGTTGCAATGGCTCCGCCGAGGCTCTCTCCAAAAACCATGATTTGGCTTGGAGAAGCGTCGTACTCGGCTCGTAAGTAACTGTAAGCAGCTTCTGAATCAATGGCTAATTGGTCTTCATCTGGTGCGCCTTCACTGTAACCATAACCTGAGTAGGAAACGCCAATGATCGTTATGTTGAGCTCGGTCGCTAACCTTTGCAACATGGAAGCTCGGTGAGTGATGTTTCCGCCGTTTCCGTGGAAATAAAGAGCGTAAAGCCTCGGATCGTCACGCTCAACGATTAGTAAGTGAATTGAATGGTCTTTCGATCTCACGAACTGATGACGAACGTTGGGCGATTGCCTGCTTGGCGGCTTCCCTGATTTAGTAGTCGGTTGAAAAACAAGTCTATTTTCGAATAGACATAAGAAGAGAATTAGACCGATATAGGCAAAAAATGGGATGCGAATAATCTTCCAAGCCCAGATGGTAAGTAAACGAAAGGTGCTGTCTTTACTTGTCATTGTTGGAGCTGAATCCATTAGGCTGTACTACGCGGTGGTTGTAAGGCAGGAAATCTGCCTTTAAAATTCTACAACAGCCTGGACAAGCCTAGAATCCTTTTGAGAAGACACACGGAATTCTTTATGCTGATCGCGTCATGGAACCCTGAAGAGTTATTAGCGGAATTAATTCAACGCTTAGCTGACATGAATATGTTGTACCTGTTGGGGGTAATGGTTGTTGCCATCGTTATTTTGGGAAAATCGGCCGACTGGATGGTCGAAAATGCTGTTACCTTATCTTTGCGTACTGGTATGCCAAAAGTTATCGTGGGCGCGACTATCGTCTCTGTTGGAACGACGTTCCCGGAAGCAGTGGTCTCGGTTTTGGCGGCCCTAAATGGAAACCCAGATATTGCATTGGGAAATGCGGTTGGGTCGGTTATCTGTGATGCTGGACTGATCCTCGGGACGGCGTGTTTAATCGCTCCGCTACCTCTTGATAAACAAGTTGTCAATAAACAAGGATGGGTGCAATTTGGTGCTGGAGTGTTACTGGTAGTTTTTTGCTTACCATTTACCGACTTGGGAAATGTGTTCCNAACGAAAGCAACATTGCCGCAATGGGCCGGATTTATACTTGTTTTCGGATTAATTGTTTATATGGTTTGGTCTATTAGGCTGGCTAAGGATATTGAGGCGGAGGAAGTTGAAGAAGAGGTGGATAATGATTCACCAGTGGCAATCTTAGTAGGTAGTATCCTGGTCGGTTGCCTGTTTGTGGTAGGCTCGAGTATTACGCTTATAGAAGCTACGAAAATTCTGGCGACCGAGGCCGGAATTCCGGAAGCCGTCATTGCTTCCACGCTTGTTGCTTTTGGTACCAGTTTACCAGAGTTAGTGACCGCTGTGACAGCAGCCCGAAAGGGGCAGGGGGAGTTAGCTGTCGGCAACGTGATCGGTGCAGATATTCTTAACGTACTGTTTGTTGCGGGGGCTGCCGCGGCGATAACACCGGCGGGGCTGGAAGCAGAATCAATATTCTTTAGATTGCAGTTCCCTGCAATGCTCATCATTTTATTATGTTTTCGTGTCGGCATCTTTGCCGCAAAGGATGGAAAGTTATCACGCCCTTTCGGATTCTTTTTGGTAGCAGTTTATGTTATTTATGGAGTACTTAACGCTCTGTTTGGTAAAACAGAGGAATCGACTCCCCTTACAGAAGGGACTGGAATGAATCCGACCGAACTGCGGTCTGGCGACGGCGATCTAATCGACGTCGTATATTCTCCGAAATGTTAATAGATTATCAATGCTTTGTTCCAACTGCCAGCGTCCGCTTCCTGATGACATGATCTGTGGATATTGCAGCGATGCGATTGATGACGAACTAATGCTAGCGCCAGTCGAAGATTTACCGCGGCAAATAAACTCGGGTCTGGGTGGTTTTAGCGAATCGAGCAAGCATATGGACTTTGGTTTTGCGCAGGAAATCCACCTTCAGCCTGAGGAACGCGTTGAACAAGTGATTTGTCGAAAATGCAACGCTGCGATACCCGCGGGGCGACTGCAATGTGCGAGCTGTGGTTACAATCCCCAACTCAGCCGAGAGTTCGATCCGTTGGAATTAGACGAATTTGACGGCGCAATGGGTTTTGAACGATTTTTAATGAAACACACCAGCCAAAATGATCCCGGAAATTTGATATTGTGGTTCCGTATATTTATCGTGTTTCTGCTCGCCGTTTATATCGTAACGGCGAGAGATTTAATTTCGCTGGTTATTAGTGCTGCGATTGTTGGTTGTTACGTGGGCTATCTTTTGACGTTAGGACAGCAGAGGCACTTTCATGCGGGCAGGAGCGTTATTCCCAGCGTAATTCTGCTAGTTAACCGATTGAGTGGTTGGGGGGGGATTGCCGAGGACTCGAAAGGGCTAGGTTCGATTATTACGAGAAGAGGAGGTCGGTTCGGGGACGAGGACTTAGCGTCAATAGAGGATACGGCTGTCGTTGAAGTTCTCGACATTCCTTCAACTGCCATCACTGATACAGGTGTTTTATATCTGCAAGGATTCCCAAATCTCAAGGGGCTTAATGTACAGGGCTGTCAAGTGTCCGACGATTCGTTAGATGCCCTTCAGCGTGTTAATAAGAGTGTCCTGATTTGGCGGTAAGCGGTAAGACTTAACTCCGTAAGATATTCAGTGCTTGCCTGAAGTCATTTGGGTAGGGAGCGTTAAAGGTAAGCTCTTTACCTGAAAATGGATGCTTAATGGTGAGGCTAGCAGCGTGGAGCGCCTGCCGATTTAGTACCTCGATCGATTCGGCAGATTGCTCGTCATCGCGACCGTTTTTCAGAAACGTGCGGCTTATAACTGGTCTCCCGCCGTAAAGCCTGTCTGCCAGAATTGGGCATCCTAAATGGGCCATATGTACCCGTATCTGATGCGTGCGTCCGGTTTTGGGCTGCACGTTGACCAATGCAATATGTCGAAAACGTTCGGCTACTTCATAAAAAGTTTGCGCGGCACGTTTCTTAGGATGGTCGCGGCGAATAGCCATTCTTTCGCGGTGATAGGGGTGTGGACCGATAGGAGCATCGATTAAATCTCTATCGCGGTCGGGGATGCCGAGTGTTAGACAGTGATATTCTTTGAGTGTGGTACGGAGCTCAAATTGCTTAGCGATGAGTGAATGTGCTTCATCGTGTTTCGCCACGACGATGACACCTGTGGTATCTCGGTCAAGCCGATGGATGATCCCTGGGCGTTGGGAACCACCTACGGCACTTAATTTCGAAAAATGATGGATCAGACCACTTACCAAGGTACCTTTCCAATGCCCTTTTGCTGGATGGACGACCATGGAGGCAGGTTTGTTGATGGCGACCAGGTGGTCATCTTCATAAATAATATCTAACGGTATATCTTCGGGTTCGGGCAGTACAACCGCCGGTTTCGACAATTCGCAGAAGACAGATTGTGACGCCTTAAGCTTATAGGCAGGTTTGGCTGTCCTACCATCGATTAGTACTTCGCCACGACTTATGGCTGTCCTTAATTGGCTACGCGAGTACTCGGGGATCCGTATTGCCAAAAAACGGTCGAGACGTTCCCCATCGTCTTCTGGGGGCACTTCGCACTGATAGCGGTGCTCTATCGACATTGCCGTTTCAAGAAGCGTCTGCAGGAAAGTGAATTACTTTTCAGCGTCGTCTTCATCCTCCGTGGAATCCTTGGCGGATGAACTTTCCACATCGCCGTTGGAATCATCGTTGATTTCAAAATCCCCGTCATCTCCAGTATTTCGGGCTGGCGTTTCACTGGTTGGAGTCGAATCTTCCAGTCCATCGGCTTGTTCGGGATTGGACTCAGGCACATTCTTCGCGTTAATGTATTGCCCGATCCATGAGTAGATCGCTGAATTGTCAACAGTCCCGGAAATCTCGGAGATGTCAGCGACCTGTGACTCGGACATCTGTTCGAATAGAGTTTGACGGGAGTCGATTTGGTCCAGCAAAGCTTTAATATCGCGATCCCTACTGTTGGTAACTTCACCAATTGGCCTGGGCAAAGCGGTCTTTGCGTTATTAAGGTGATTTACCACGATTTCGCGTTGTCGCTCGAAGTCATCGTGAGCACCGAGTAATAATAGAATTTCTGAAACATAGGCAGCGCTATATTCAGCTCTATAATGACCAAGTGTACCAAGAGCGTGTTTATTGGCTTCCGAAGTGCTGAAATGCTCCAACGCTTTTTCGAGCTGTTGATAGGCCGCCTGCAAATTAGTAACGCGGTTTTGGATGGCGACTTGGTCNCCCGCCAATATGCTAGAGGGTTGTTGTTGTTGACGGAATTGCGGTGGTAACTGGTCAACATTGTCTGGTTGTGTAGAGACGGCGATTAAGGCGGAGGCTATTTCCAGGTGAAACCAGGCACGCGCGTCGGGATTGCTTAATTCCTCCGCCTCAGAGGCATACAGATCTGCCTGAAACGAATTCTGGTTTACTGCCTCCCTTAGTTCAAGAATCTTACCATTAAGCGTGCCCCAGTCCGGATCGACTATGCCCGGTGCATCCTGGGCACTGATAAGCCATCCCGCGAGGAGGGAGACCACAACAATTACAGTGGTGGAGACAAGCAGGACGGGCCATCGAGTAAACTTCTTGTTAACATAATCCTGTAGACCCTCGCCGTTTACTTCCGGTTCGTCTGGCCGGTTTCCTCGAGGAGTTCTACTGGCAGGATTATCTGACGCGTATTCCGAGAGATCGGAGTTGTTATCTTCCGCCAAGGTATCAAGCGTCTCGTTCTTTGCGTCTTCAGTGGAATCTAGGTCTTCAGGCAGGTTATCGTCAGTCATCTTTTATCCATGGAATGGTGAAAGTGGTGGAATGTTACAGTGTAACAAGCACAAGAATATGTTATCTTTTACATCGCTTTCCGTATAGTTGGGATATAAAAACGGCGGACGATTTGAAAAAAAAACCGCCCATTTTACGTGAATTATGAATGCTGGACTGAATGACGCTCAAAAAAGCGCTGTTGAGACGCTTACCGGCCCGATGCTTGTATTAGCGGGCGCTGGCAGCGGAAAAACTCGTGTTGTGACGTATCGGATTGTCAATCTGATACGTCACGGCATACGCCCTGATAGAATACTAGCGGTCACGTTCACGAATAAGGCCGCGCAGGAAATGCAGCACCGTATTGGAGATCTGATCAGCTTATCACCTGATAATAAGCCAGAGATTTCCACCTTTCACTCTCTCTGTGTAAGGATTCTTAGGCGGCAGATCCAGCATCTTGGTTATCCTCCCCGGTTCACCATCATGGATGCGTCCGACCAGGCGTCAACCTGCCGTAAGGTTTTACGCGAAATTCGTGTCCCGGACAGTTCTTTAAAACCACGTGACTTACAGTACATTATCAGCCACTGGAAGAATCGGGGGATTAGTGCGCAACAGGCAGGGTCTGTTGCGGTCACGGATAAGGAGCACATTGGAGCTGTTGCCTATCGCCGCTATCAAGATGAATTGAAGAGATGCGGCGCGGTGGACTTCGACGACCTTCTGCTTTTGGTTAATCAATTATTTAATGAACACCCATCGATACGGGATCAGGAAGCAGCAAGGTTCGACCATCTGCTTGTCGATGAATATCAGGATACGAATGGTATCCAGTACAACATTGTCAAAGGCCTTGCAGCTCAGCACCGCAATATCTGTGTTGTCGGTGACGATGATCAAAGTATNTATGGTTTTCGTGGTAGTGAAGTCAAGCACATCCTGAATTTTCCGCGAGATTGGCCCGGCGCCAAAGAGATTCGGCTGGAAGCTAATTACCGCTCGGTTGCTAGTATACTTGAATTAGCTAATACGCTTATCAGTTACAACACTGGACGCTATGACAAAGTGCTGAAGCCGGCTAGGCAGGGCGGTCCGCGTCCCAGAATAGAGCAGTTCCGTGACGAAGAAGACGAAGCTGAGGAGGTGGTCAAATCGATCGCAATACAAATCGCTCGCGGGCAATACTCTCCTCGGGATATCGCAATCTTATTTCGTACCAATGAGCAACCTCGTGTGTTTGAGCAGGAATTGCGGAAGCAGGACATCCCTTATGTGATATTGGGAAGTAAATCATTCTTTGATCGTAAGGAGGTCAAGGATATTGTGAGTTATCTGAGGATCGCTCAGAATCCCTTGGATGAAACAAGCATGCGTCGCGTGATCAACTCGCCGCCGCGGGGAATTTCGAACGGTACCGTGTCAAAACTAGTAGACGCTGCCACACAGAGGGGTGTTGCGATGTGGGTAGCAATGCAAATGCCAGAAGTATTGGAAATGCTTCCAGTTCCTGCGCGAAATGCAATTAGGAATTTTATCGATTTGGTGCACGCCACTGAGACGTTATTTGCTGATAAGTTTGGTCAGGCCAGAATGGTTGAGTTCATCCAAATGATACGTTACGACAAAGAGGTCGAGCGTACGAGCAAAGATCAGGAAGAACAGGAAATGCGATGGGCATCGGTGGAAGAATTGGTGAACGCTGTTGGTAGTTTTGCTGACAAACGAAAAGAGCCCACACTTGACAAATTTCTGGAGGAAATAGCTTTAGCAGCATCTGACCTTGAAGAAGATAAAGAAAAGCAACTTGATAAAGATGCGGTTGCTCTTTTGACCCTTCATGCGTCTAAAGGTTTGGAATATCCGGTAGTATATATGGTCGGATTGGAGGAAGGGATTTTACCACACAAACGCTCTCTGCAATTTGAAGGTGAAGCCGTGGATGAGGAACGCCGGTTGGCCTACGTCGGTGTAACGAGAGCTCAGGACGAATTAACTCTTTCAATGTCTCTTACAAGACGTAAATGGGGACGAGTCTATGAGCAAATCCCCAGTCGGTTTTTATTTGAAATGATTGGCCAGGCGGATAATCCAAATTCATATAATCCATCCTCAACCGTAAAGTCCCCGTAAATGCCTAGAGACGTGAAATATCGGATTAGTAATCTACGGTTAATCATAGCGCTGCTATCATTCGCTGTTGGTTATTATTTCATTTTTTATTGGACATAAAAATGAACGCGATTGGTGATGGTGATACATTTGTTATTCGTGAGTCAGTCTCCACCGACTTGGAGGCAATTGAACGCATTACGCTCAATGTTTTCGGTCCCTCTACCTTTGAAAAAAACATAGAGGATATATACGGCACCATTGCTGGCAGGGACTGGAAGTGGCGGAAACGGCGTCACCTCGAATTAGATTTATCGGACGAGGATGGGCAATGTCTTGTTGCTGTGCTGGAAGGTGATGTGAAGGGTTACGTGACGATCAGGTTGGATCAGGAGAGTTGCATTGGTGTGATACCGAATTTGGCTGTTAAAGAGAGTGCGGCCGGTTTAGGTTTAGGAGGGAAGCTTATCGAAGCAGCACTCGACGTAATGAAGAAGGCTGGTATGGAATTGGCGCGCATCGAAACCTTAGAACAAAATCAGATTGGGCAACACCTTTATCCGAAAATGGGTTTTAAAGAGTTCGCGAGACAGATCTATTACGCAATGGACCTGAGATCAAACGACGAGCACCTGTAACTCCTCAAGCAACCTCGGTTGAGTTTTGAAGGTCTGGTCGTAGATAGATGAAAGATTTGCCTAGTCTACCACCGTAATTTCCCGCAGTAATCCTTGCTAACCCGTTTAATTCTACTGTCGCGTCTAAGGCGTTATAGGTTGCGCGAGCAACTGTGTCCAAGTCATGGCCATTGATAATAATTTCCATGATTGAATTCACTTCCTTCGGAACGCCAGATTCAGTGCCTAGCGTCTCTCGCAAAGTTGGGCAAAATTTCTCGTAGGTACTAGCGATTAAGAATGAATATTTGCTGCCGGCTTTGCTTGCACTCGAAGCAACTCCACCGGGAAAGGTGGTGATTACGCCTGGTGTCGCGTCTGCGGCTAAAGCAGCGGCACGCGCTGCATCAATAGCTGCATCTTGGGTAAATCCCATAAACCATAGGTTGCCGCCCATGATCCCGTCCTGGTATCCAAAGCGACGGCTTAAAGTGAATTCTCCACCCATGATCGGGATGACCCAGACTTCTTCATTGTCACGAACATCGCGAAATTGGTGGCCATCGCCGAAATAGGCGATCTTCTTCCCGAGCCGAAAATACTTCTCGGACTGAAGGTGGTTAAAAACTTTAGCTGTGGGACATGTAAGTACGTTTTGACTTAGTCGGGAAAGAAGGACCTTTTCAAGGTGGCGTTCACGGTTCTTTAAGAATCGTGGTACGTGGAATTGCACCACGGCGCCGGGCCGACCATCAGGAGTCTCCGATTCTTCCAGATAATGGTCGAGACCTGCTTCACAATCGCACATGATGGTACTAGAAGCGTGGCCCGTGCATGCATTTACCGCTTGATTCAGCCAGAATTGATCCCTGGCTGTAATCAGGACTTGAGCATAGATACTACGAAATGCTTCTGCATAGGTGTTTTCGATTTCAACTTGCCGTGACATGGATAATACTATTCCCTCAGGAAGCTTTTTTAAAAGCCGCGGCCTATGCCGGTGTAAACCATAGACTCAGTAATTACTTTGTCCATGTAAACGTCGTGTTCTTGCACAGGGATCTCTTCAAAGATTTGGCAATCGAAACAAACGGCCGTAAGCTTGGAATCAGGCCGGGCGTGTTGCAAACATTTGTCGTAATACCCCTTGCCCATACCTGTTCGCCCGCCACGCGAGTCAAAACCTACGCCTGGAACCATAATCACGTCAAGTTCTTCTACGGCAACTCTTTTGGAAGCTAAGTGTCGTAGGTCCTGACGAGGTTCAAGGATTTTATACATGCCAATTTCAAGTTCGTCCATCGATTCCAAATGGAATAATTCAAGTTCGCCAATATCGTTGCACCATGGAACAACGATTTTCTTTCCGCTCGCGATGGCAGCAGGAAGATCAAATCTAGTCCGAACTTCTGCTCGCACATCGACGTAGAACATAACGGTCGATGCCGATTCGTATTCTGGCTGACTCATGAATGTCGCCATGATCGTACGACTGATCTCGTCCTTGTTATCCTGATTTTTCCTATTTGCAAAAGCTATCTTGCGGATCTCTGCCTTCAGTTCGGCTCCGGTTAATACTGAGTCCGACATTGTTACCTCCATGTACTTTCACCAATGAGTTTCAGAATTCGTGATGGTTGGCACGCGTTTATCGTAAATCGTGGTAGATTAATACGATTAGTGTGGCAGGTATCCGTTCCCTGCGTTCTATTGGGTTATACCAAATTTAAAACATAATTCAATTAAACCGCGATGGAATCAATTTATGTGTTTTTCTAGATCCGTAGTTATATTCTTCACAGTGATGTTTCTCATTGTTGGCGGAAAAGTCGGCGCCCAAGATCGGCAGGTTGACTTGTTATTGAACGAGCATTGGAATTGGTATCTCGAGCGAAACCCTGTTTTTGCTGGACAACTTGGTAATCGTACTGGCGATGGAAAGTTACCCTGTGTATCCGTAGCTAATCAAATTGATTCCTCCTCACACCTAAAGAAATTCCTGGAAGCAGCTAAGGCCATCGACCCCAATGACCTTTCAAGAAATGCTGCCTTGAATTTGCAAATTTTTATCAGGTTTTTAGAAGATGACATCTCGGAGTATCTACATGAGGCCTATTTGATACCGATCACGAATCGTTGGGGATTTCATATTTATTTTGCGGAGTTATACAAGCGGCTCCCATTCGACAATCAGCAAGATTACGAAAGTTACGTGAACCGTCTCGAGGCATTTTCGAAATACACCGATGAGCATATTGAGCTTTTGAGCCTTGGTATAGAGAAAGGGCGTGTGCTGCCGGCAATCATACTGCAGGGCTATGAAGACACAATAACAACTCATATTTTTGAGCAACCGACAAAGAGCCCACTTTATACGCCTTTTACGCACATGCCAGATAACATTGACAGCGTGGTCCGTCAGACGCTAGCAGTTCGAGGCGCCAAGGCAATAGGCGATATCGTTATTCCGGCCTATCGGAAATTTCTAGCATTTATGCAGGATCGATACATGCCAGCTGCAACAAACACGATTGGGATTTCAGCTATCCCAGGCGGGCGAGAGTTCTATCGCCATCGCGTTAAAAAATATACGACGATGGATGTGACTCCGGAGCAGGTCCACGAGATAGGGCTTAAAGAAGTGGAAAGAATTCGAAACGAGATGGAGTTAATTCCCCGGGAACTCAAATTCGAGGGAGACTTTGGAGAGTTCTTACAATTTTTGCGTACGGATCCGCAATTCTATGCCACTGACGCCGAGTCTTATAAAAGGGAAGTGGCTTATATTCTCAAGAAGATGGACGGCGAGCTGCCTAAACTGTTCGGAAAACTACCTCGTACCCCGTATGGAATTAAGGAAATACCTGCATATATTGCACCCAAGACTACTGCAGCATATTACCAACCGCCGTCCGGGAACGGGAAAAACGCAGGTTTCTATTTTATTAACACTTATAATCTCAAAAGTCGTCCTCTCTACCAACTTGAGGCATTGTCTCTCCATGAAGCAGTTCCCGGACACCACTTGCAATTGGCTTTGCAACAGGAATTGGAAGGGTTGCCAGAGTTTCGGAAGTACAACGGATTTACCGCATTTATAGAAGGCTGGGCGCTGTATTCGGAGCGATTAGGTTTGGAGACTGGGTTTTATCAAGACCCCTATAGTAATTTCGGTAGACTGAGTTACGAAATGTGGAGAGCCTGTCGACTGGTCGTTGATACGGGGATTCACTATTTGGGATGGACGCGTGAGCAGGCAATCGGTTTTATGGCCGAGAATACGGCTCTATCGCGACATAATATCGTAGCTGAAGTCGACCGATATATATCTTGGCCGGGACAAGCCTTGGCTTACAAAATGGGGGAATTGAAGATTCGTGAACTAAGGGCGTTGGCAAGCCGGCAATTAGTTAACGAATTCAACATTCGGGAGTTTCATGATGTCATACTGGGAAGCGGAGCCGTACCGATGGACGTCCTGGAGGCTAACGTGTTACGCTATCTTGAGCAGCGATAGGTTCATCCTTGAAGATCTGGCTGTAGCTATTAATGAGTGTCCTGAAGCAGATTTGCAATTGTTTAATTCCATCGGTTAATGGAACTGCAACAAACCTCCTCGTTCTATCGCCATTAACTAGGTTAAGTTCGACGAGCTTTTTGAGTGCATCATCAGCCTCGAAGTCAACGGGGAATTCGACGGTTTCTTCGATGAACGTCTCTGCTGATAAGTCGAGTTCGCGTGCTGTTGCGCCGCAAGGGTGTTTTAAAAGCAGCATGGTATAACCCAGAAGGCACTCCTGAATGTCTTGTATCTCAGCCTCATTTTGAAGTTGCTGAAGCACTCCGGCGTTGTTACCAAGATTCTGATAGTAGAGGTTCTTCGTAAGATGATGCTGGTATTTGTCCTTAGTTCGCAAGTATCCGAAGATACTCTTAGCAGCGTAACCCGTTGTAGTGAACATGAGGCTGGCAAACGCATAGATTCCCATGGAGACAACAAAGAATAGACGAACGATTAAGATGGCAAGTCCAGAGAGAGTCGGCAATACGATTTTACTGCGGTCAGCCAGAGTCATTTTAACTTTGGTGCCGGGTAGCAACATGTCGATATCATGCTTAGGAATGTTTTTAAACGATTTTATGTATAGGCATTCGTGATGGAGGTCATCGCCGTCACATGCTTCCGCTGTCATTTGAAAGCTGATGACGAGTCGTTGGTACAGTGGTACGTCAACCTCCTCCCGTCTGTAGAAATTTAAAGGGCGGCGATGCACTCGCTTGCCAACAACGTTTCCGCGGACGTAAACGGCCAGGCGTCTAAATGCGGAAAAATTCACGTCCATTTGCATACCGAACTCTGATGCATTTTTTAAGGCTTCGATCAAATCAGCACGGTTCAGCTTCTGATAGTTAGCCCTCACCATGATCTGGTCCAATTGTTTGGACACGGTTTTTCCACAAGCATCATGAGAGAAGCTGTCGAGACAATTCAGACGTTGATTAATGCAATCTGGATCTAAGTGCGAGTAGTTTTCGCTGAGTTTAGCATTGTTATGGTAGGAACGCATGTGAATTAGAGTGTCAAGTAATGCAGAAAACTCTTCAAAACGATCATGTGAAAGGCCTGCTTCCGATACCAGATTAGTCATTAACACTCGCCAATCCGCTTGTGCAACCGGAATGAAATGTTCCTTGCCCCAGTGGTCTGCGTGGTCCGGAATAGTCTCTGTCTCAATCAGAGTATAGATTGAGCGATCTTCGGCAGGTTCCGAGGAGCTATTTGGAGTGACTGGATTCATGAGAAGTTGGGGGCGGTTACAATGTACGAAAAGACATCAGTAAATATTTTAACACTGTTTTGTTTTGTTCGTGTAAATTCAAGCAAGTTCTTACCCAAGGTGTTGGTAGATGCTAGAAGCTGTAATTTTTGATTTGGATGGTTTGATCTTCAACACCGAGGATGTGTTCATCGCGGCGACATCCGAATTCCTAGAACCAATGGGGTTTTTGTATGAAGATGAGGTGCGGCGGCGGATGATGGGGCAGCAAGCGCACGTTTCAACGGCGATACTAAAAAGTCATTATCAACTCTCACTTAGTGTGGAGCAGATTCGTAACGAGATTGATCGAATCTTCTTGAGGGTCCTTCCGACCATCTTAGACGTGATGCCGGGATTCAATGATTTGATTCAGGATATTAACGACGCTGAAATCCCAGCAGCGGTGTGTACGTCTAGTACATCTGACTACGCAAGCTCGCTCTTAGAGCAATTTGGATTTTTACAATCCTTCGAGTTCATATTGGGGGGAGAAGAGGTGCCTAACGGTAAACCCGCGCCGGATTGTTACGTAATGGCTTGTCAGAGACTAGGGTTGGCTCCTCGAAAGGTGATGGTTCTAGAAGATAGCGAGAATGGCCTTAAGGCGGCAGTAGACGCTGGGGCGTTCGCTGTTGCGGTTCCGGGTAGTCATAACGACGGGCATGAATACCAAGGAGCATCATTAATAGCAGACACATTAACAGACGCATCTATCCGAGAGGCCCTCAAGATTCGCTTATAATCTTAAAAAGACTGTAGAAGGGCATGTGTTAAGTCGATTAGCTACCAAATTAATCGATTTCTTGCTAACGGGAATAGCTGTATGTTAGTTCGTGTTGTTTCTTTTTCATTTGTCATTGCCTGCAGTCTATTGATGGGGTGTTCGCTGCCGTTAAACATCGACGATGATGCGTTGGGCGTATCTGGCGGTCTGGTTCCCGCGCCCACGAGGTCTCAACGAGCGAACAGCAATTTTGTCCGCCTGGACAGCAACGGCCGCAAAAATACTTCTGAGCTCGCTGAGCCGGAGCTACAAGCTGGTGATGAGGAGCTAAGGCGTGATTCCGAAATCATGCCCTCGAAAAACTTCAGGCCGTTTATCCCTTAGGCGTTTAGAATAAAAATCTGGCTCGCGGCACATGCAATCGGCGAAAATAAGTGGTATCCTTGCAGTTTGTACCATGGACGATCGGATTCCGTGGTTGAACAAATCCAGAGTGTCACGCGAAAGCTAAACGAATGCCCCAAGATGAAAAGAGCTCTGCAGAGGTTTCTGCGATTCAGGAACCGCCAAAAAAGTTTAGCAAGATTCTCACCAAGATTGGTCCGGGGCTGATCATCGCCGGGTCGATCGTCGGCTCGGGTGAATTAATCGCAACTACGAGTACCGGAGCGAAAGCGGGCTTCACGCTACTTTGGCTGATTATTATCGGCTGTATTATCAAGGTGTTTGTTCAGGTCGAGCTTGGCCGGTTTACCCTTACCAATGGCATTACTACGATTAGGGGGCTTAATATGCTTCCCGGGCCACGGGTTGAAGGAAAAGGTAATTGGTTTATCTGGTATTGGTTCGTAATGTTCGCGTTCATTATGGGGCAGCTAGGCGGGATCGTTGGTGGTGTTGGTCAGGCGATGTCCATAAGCATGCCTTTAACTGAGGAAGGACGTGTGTTCAACGAGTATCGTAACGCCGAAACGTTACTGAGGGTTCTACGCGCGCAATTCCGGCTGGAGGCTAGTAATCCTGATAGCGATCTTGGTGCAATTGCAGAGCGTATACTCGAAAATGAAATGGCTTCGATCGAGGCCTTGTCGCAGCTAAAACTTAGCGATGGTTCTGTCCCAAATACAGCCAACGCCAAGGTGTTTTACGAGAACCTTGCAACGGCTGTGGATCCTGGCTCGGTTTATTTTCGTGAATCAATATTACCGCTGAAACCGCTCGAAGAATATGAGAGATTAAGAAGTGATGGGAAGGAAGATGAGGCCAAAAACGCTAAGCGTTTGATAGATGATCTCATTTCCACTAAGTTCCCAGACACTGCCATAACTAATGACGTGGACTCTGCTGCTATTACGAGCAGTCTCATGCAGGAATACATCGAACTGGACCCCCTCGACGTGGAAGGCAAAGATGATGTTTACGTCGTAAAGGGAAAAGACGATGTCTACTATACCGTTGGCCTGACGATCCTGACCATCATTCTGTTGGTCATAGGACGTTACGGTTTTATCCAAATGTTCTCAACAGTACTAGTGGGTTTATTCACTCTGGTAACAATTGTTAATGTTTTTGGCCTCCAGACTGTAGATGCGGCATCGACATGGAGAATTACGCTCGCCGATATTCAGGAAGGACTTAGTTTTGGTGTTGGCGGTAACGGCTGGATGGATGGATTGGCCGTTGCATTGGCAACCTTCGGGATTATTGGGGTGGGTGCAGCTGAACTTATTGCCTATCCGTATTGGTGTATGGAGCAGGGATATGCCAAGTTTACGGGGCCTCGTGACGAGAGCGAAGAATGGGCGGTAAGGGCTCGCGGTTGGATGAAAGTACTACAGGTAGATGCCTGGGCGTCGGCAGCCGTCTATACGTTCGCTACGATAGCATTTTATTTGTTGGGGGCGGCTATTCTTGGTAGAGCTGAATTAGAGCCGGCTGATTCTGATATGGTTCGCTCTCTTGGAGTTATGTACAAGCCAGTTTTTGGTGAAGTCGCAGAATCGATTTTCCTATTTGGAGCGATTGCCGTGTTGTATTCGACGTTTTTCGTCGCCTCTGCTGGTAACGCTCGTATGTTTTCAGATGTGCTAGGGACACTAGGTATTATTAAGCCTGGCGAGGCTAGTTATAGGAAATCGGTTAAAATTTGGAGCGGTATCCTCCCAGCGGTTTGCGGTATCACGTATTGTTTGGGGGTAAAACCCGTTGTAGCGGTTCTGATGAGCGGACTTATGCAGTCAATTATGCTGCCAATGCTGGGGTTCGCGGCCCTGTATTTCAGGTATAAGCATTCCGATAAAAGGATCGCTCCTTCGGCAACGTGGGATTTCTTTGTAGTGCTATCGGCGATTGGTTTGTTGGTTGCGGGTGGTTTCGCAGCATTTACAAAAGTATTTGCTTAGAGAACGAATAATAAACAGGTAAGAATAGAACAATGTCGATTGCTGAATCTTCTTTTGTAAGCCATCTCGAAGGTGCCATTGACGGCACACATTTGGAACCTAATGTTGTGCAAACACTTCATGATGGGCGTCCAATCTGGGTTCGTTACGATTTGGATGCCGTTTCCAAATCTGTATCTCGAAGTGAGCTAGGCGGCCGCCCTGCAAACTTATGGCGTTATAAAGAGCTCTTGCCTGCCTACGACGAATCGAGAATCGTAAGCTTTGGAGAAGGTATGTCTCCGTTGTTGAAGAGCCCTCGTCTCGGTGCATCGCTTGGCGTCGACGATTTGTGGATTAAAGACGAGTCGCAATTACCAACCGGTAGTTTCAAGAGTCGGGGCATGGCGTTGGCCGTCACGATGGCGAACCATTTCGGAATTACTAGTGTCGCCTTGCCAACAGCCGGAAATGCCGGGGGCGCCGCTGCGGCCTATGCCGCTCGCGCAGGTATGAGTTGTTACGTCTTTATGCCGGAAGATACTCCAATCATTAATCAATACGAAGCGAAAGCGTACGGTGCCAAGGCGTACCGTGTTAATGGGTTGATTAACGATTGTGGGAGGATTGTAAACGAAGGCAAGGAAACCATGGGGTGGTTTGACCTTTCGACCTTAAAAGAGCCATATCGAATAGAAGGCAAGAAGACGATGGGGTTAGAGCTCGCAGAGCAATTCGACTGGGAATTACCCGATGCAATCTTCTACCCAACCGGGGGAGGGACNGGTCTTATTGGTATGTGGAAAGCGTTTCAGGAATTGTCACAATTGGGGTGGCTGGATAGCCCCAAGATGCCACGAATGTTTAGCGTGCAAAGTAGTGGCTGTGCCCCGATTGTCGAAGCATTTGAAAAAGAAGAGAAACATGCTGTTCCATTTTCAAATGCGCACTCGATTGCAAGTGGTATCAGAGTCCCTGCGGCGGTGGGGGATTTCATGATCCTTGATGCCGTACGCAAGAGCGGCGGCGCAGCGTTGCAAGTAGACGAGGATCAAATAGCGGAATGGATGCATTTAGGTATGTCTCGCGAAGGNATTAGTATTTGTCCCGAAACCGGAGCGTGCATTGGCGCTGTTGAGAAATGCATCGCAGACGGAACTATTTCTGCTGAGGATCGAGTGGTTATTTTCAATACCGGCGCGGCACAAAAATACGCGGAAGCGATTCGTTGTGATATTCCATTACTCGACAAAGACCGCCCAATCGATTGGGCGGCGTTTTAGGGATACTCTTTTAAGGTTGGCGCGATGGCAAGAAATGAACAGTTAATACGTCAGCACAGGTTATTACAGGTCCTTGAACGAACACGGTTTGGCTATACGCTTAGTGAATTGCGAGATTCTTTATTAGAGGAATTGGGGCTTGGGTCGTTACATACGAGAACGTTGCGGCGGGATATTGAAGCTTTGCAAGCCGCAGGGATTGATGTTGTATCACGAGAGATGGACCGGGGGCGCGTTTGGTTGCTGGGCGATTCTAGTCAGACTGCATACCAGATCAACGCAACAGCTACGGAACTTTTAGCATTAAGCGTTGGGCGTGACTTAATGAATCCGTTGAACGGTACCTTTATTGGAGAGGGTATTACGTCTTTTTGGAATCGAGTTCAGGCGGTTGTTCCCGAAAACATTTGGCAACACTACGAGAAAATCAGGCAGATCCTGTTTGTGAGTGGTACGCCCGCCAAAACTTATGAGAACCACCGCAATATATTAAAGACCTTAGAACGGTCAATTCTGCAACACCGCTGGTGTGAGATTGATTATTCATCCCTAAGTCAAAGTAACACCCGTCGACGGATTTCACCCAGAGCGATAGTGTTCCATAACGCCAGCTTGTACGTGATAGCGGAAGCGGGTGACGACCAAAATGGGTTTACTCGACATTGGAAACTGGACAGAATCGATTCAGCGTTGCTCTTGGATGACTATTTCAAACCTGATGATGAAAATTACCATGACTATCTGGATTCGGGAGTCGGGATTTACGCAAACGACGGTGCGACGGTTTATGAGATCGAATTAACCGAGAGTGGACTGAAATGGGTTGAAGAAGAGCCCTGGCATCAAAACCAGCAAGTGTCTCGAAAAGAGGATGGTTCAATCGTCTTGGAAGTGGCGGGAAATCATGATATGGAAATTATTCCTCGTGTACTTGCGTTTGGCGAGCACGCGAAGATTATTCGTCCTCAACAATGCCAAGACGCCATCAAGGCGATCATTGATAACCTTGCTAGGTCTTACAGGAATGAATAGTTAAAGAATTGCGGGTTTAGACTCTGTTTTGTTTAACTATCAAACATAGCACCGACGTCCACGGCTTTCTCTATTTGAGCCTGATCCGCGAATTCCAATAAGTCACGGTCAGTACTAAATCCTACCATTGACGCAAACAATACCGTGGGCAGCTGTTTTCGTATTTGATTAAAACGCGTGACTTGATCGTTGAATTGTTCACGCGCCCTAGCGATCTTGTCTTCAACAGTGGAAAGCTCATCTTGAAGCTTGACCATTTGTGTGTCTGACTTTAACTCAGGATAGGCTTCTGCTAACGCCATAATACGACCAACGGAACCAGATAACGCCTGTTCAGCCTGTGCAAAGGCTGCAACAGCTCCGGAGTCTCCGGGATTGGCAGCAGCGGCGCTGAGTGACGACTGAGCACCGTTCCTTGCCGCAATGACAGCTTCTAGGGTCTCACGCTCGTGGCTCATGAACTGCTTCGCCACAGAGACAAGGTTGGGAATAAGGTCGTAACGCATCTTACACGCAACGTTGATGTCTGCGAATCCGTTATTTGCTTCTTCGTCCCATCTTACAAGGCTGTTGTAGGACGACCAAACAATACCGATGATAGCAAGTACTGCGACGACCAGAATCCCGAGACAGACTAGCCCAATGATCATACCTGTAGACATTGATGTTTTCCTTGGGGTGAAGCGATAGAAATGTATAGTGTTTGCTTGTTATAAGCGAAGTTAGTATTAAAACGCAACTAGATTATATCAGGAATAGTCCATCTTTATGGGAATTGCTGAATCACTTAAAGTTGTATTTGATGTGGTTGAAAGGTGTAAGTTACCTAGCAACGATCGTATTTCGACAAAGTGACGGGTTTGGGACTTTAATCGCGCCGTGTACAAAGTATTTCTACCGGCTCGAAAGAATATTGGAAACTTAAAATAGAAAAATAAGATGAGTGAGAATAGAAGAGCGGTGTTGTTGTTAAGTGGAGGCCTTGATTCGACGACAGTGCTCGCGATAGCACTGGCCGAGGGACTCGATGTCACTGCGCTAAGCTTTCGATATGGTCAAAATCATGTGCACGAAGCCGAACAAGCAAAGCGGATCGCTCGGAAATACGACGTTGACGATCACGTGATTGTTGATATTGACCTTGGAATCTTTGGGGCGTCTGCATTGACCGACGACATAGCGGTACCAAAACACGACAATCACGAAGCAATACCTGAGGGTATACCCGTTACCTATGTCCCGGCAAGAAATACGATATTTTTATCCTATGCNCTCGCGATGGCTGAAGTTCGACGTGCTGATTGCATTATGCTTGGAGTTAATGCACTNGATTACAGCGGATATCCTGATTGCCGACCTGAGTACGTTAGTTCTTTTGAAAGGGTGGCGAATCTGGCGACAAAACGAGCTATTGAAGGTCGCCGGTTAGAAATCTGGGCACCCTTGATGAATTTGACAAAGGCTCAAATTATCGAAAAAGGAATCGCTCTTGGTGTTGATTACTCGTTGACGACCAGTTGTTATGACCCTGATGAAGATAATCGGGCCTGCGGGTTTTGTGACGCCTGTTTGTTGAGANGGCGCGGTTTCGAGGCGAACGGACTCGAAGATCCAACCATCTATCAAGTTTAGTCAGGGTCCGTCAGACAACGACAAGCGCAGTTTCTCCCCGCTCTATTACCTCACCGATAATGACTGGCTTAAAGAATTGGGTACTCGCCACGTCGTTAATGTAGCTAGCTACATTGGCGGACGGTAAGGAGACCAGCAATCCTCCAGAGGTTTGTGGGTCGAAAAGAAGGTTGGACTTCAACTCGGCGGATACGTCTAATCCAGATATTTTGGAGGAGTTAGCAGTCATATTAGTCTTCGAGGCACGGGTGACGTACCCAGATTGATAGGCTTCAATTGCTCCAGTTAGTTCGGGCAATGAATCGACAGTAATTTTGATGGTTACGTTACTGCTTTCTGACATTTCAATCGCGTGACCTGCTAAGCCGAAACCGGTGATATCAGTGACGCTCGTAGCTAAATGTTTCTGGGCTGCAGTGGATGCATGCTGATTGAGCGCTGTCATCGATTCGATCGCCTGTTTTTCGATCAATTCCGAGGCGCGTCTGGCTTTCATTGCCGTCGTCACAAAACCGGTGCCTAACGGCTTGGTTAGGACAAGAACGTCTCCGACGAGGGCACCCGAGTTATGTAACAGTGTATTTTCCGTACAAAGCCCTGTGACAGATAGACCATATTTAATTTCGGCATCCCTTACAGTGTGACCGCCGGTTGTAATGGCTCCGGCCTCTCGCACCTTGTTGTCGCCTCCCCGAAGTATCTCGACAAGAACATCTAGCGGTAATTTGTCGTCCGGGAAGGCAACAATGTTTAGAGCTGTGACCGGCGAGGCACCCATAGCAAATACATCCGATAAGGAATTGGCAGCAGCTATCTGGCCAAATAAAAATGGGTCATCAACTAGCGGCGGAAAGAAGTCGAGCGATTGGACCAGCAGCGAGCCGTCATCTAGACGGTACACTGATGCGTCAGAGAATCCATCCGTACCGAAAAGGAGCCTGTCGCATTCCGGTGTTTCTAAAGACTGCACGACCTGTGCAATTGCTTCCTGTGGAAGTTTACCTGCTCAGCCAGCACAGCTAGCATAATCTGTAAGACGTTTCTTTCTACCAAAAAGGCCCACGTTATCTTCTTTCTTTTATGCATAGGTTCAATAGGCGTTGCCTGCATAAGCAGGAAATGGGATATTACTGCATGGTCCGGGAAATGGAAATATCAAACTTTAGCTAGGTTCATAACATGGCAGAATTTGCAGAACATCTCGTCCCATTACTCGCGCTGACCGCGATGGAAATAGTCCTTGGTATTGATAATATTGTCTTTATATCGATCCTTACCAGTAAATTGCCTGGCAAACAACAAAAGTCTGGCCGGAACATCGGATTGGCTTTGGCCCTTGGTACTCGATTGTTGTTGCTGTTCGCACTGGCTTTTGTAATGAGTCCTGATAGTGAAGTATTCAGCAAGTCGATTTTTAAGCTCTCGGATTTAGGAATCCCTGTAGAAGCGATCTCACATGGCTTTGAAAGTTTAGGCGAAGCCAAAGCCCACGGAGCAAAAGATGGAGGTGTACACGACGACGGAAGCGTCGATGGCCAACATGCTATCGAGGTTGACGAAATCTCACTGCGTGATCTTGTACTACTGTTAGGAGGCGCGTTCTTGATAGGTAAAAGCGTCCATGAAATTCACCACAAACTAGATGATGATCACGAAAAAGGGCACGCGCATGATAAACCGGTTACTTTTCAGGGCGTGTTAATGCAGATTGCATTATTAGACGTCGTATTCTCTCTGGACTCAGTAATAACTGCCGTTGGAATTGTTAGTGAATTATGGGTCATTGTAGTTGCAATGGTTGTCTCTATGCTGGTCATGTTAGCGGCAGCGGGATCAATCTCGAGTTTTATAGATAAGCATCCGACGTTAAAGATCCTTGCATTGAGCTTTTTGATTCTTATTGGAATCATGCTCGTAGCAGAGGGCTTCGCAGCGCACTTTAACAAAGGGTACATATATTTCGCGATGGCTTTTTCACTCATCGTCGAAATGATCAATATTCGCATACGGGCGAAAAAGAAATCCGCAAAGCGACTGGCGCCCTGAGAAAAGTTAGCAAAGCTAGTTAATTAATCGTGCTGTCCCTTCAGAAGTTGTTGGAGCTGCAGGAACGGTCTCGGATATTGGAAAAACGAATTTCGCCAGATAGCCAAGTGCTATCCCCAAAGCTATCACAATCATTCGGGACCTAAGTGAGGATGTTTTAGTCATGCAAGTGATTCCCTAGTTCTTTGTTAACGTTGCCAGGTAGGCTACGATGTCGACCAGTTCCTGGACAGAGAGTAGGCGTTGCAAATCAGCAGGCATGAGCGATACACCAGTTTTAATTAACTCATCAACGTCGCTTTTCATCGTTGTTTTATCGATACCTTCAGCTGTACGCAGTGTAATTTCGGTATCGGTGTCATTGATTTTGATTCCGGTAATGATATTTCCATCAATCGTTATCAGAGAATATGTTTCATAGTTGTGACTGATGCCGGCACTTGGGTCCAGGATTGAAGTGTATAGCGCGTCCCGAGATAATTTGCTACCTATCTCTGATAGGCCTGGGCCGACTTCCTTACCCTGCCCATTGACTTTGTGGCACTTCACACAGGTTCCTTTGGTGAAAAATATCGTTTTTCCCTGTTGCGGGTCACCGCGTCGGGATAGGAGGACTTTGATGGGGGGTAATGGCTTGAAATCTGCGGTTGCCGGAAGTTTGATCGACGCCTTGGCGCGTGTCTGGATCTCTGGGTCCGCACTGTTGTAAAGTGCGTTGCCAACGGCAAATGTGAGTTCGGCCGGCAGTCTGCCCGCCTCCGCCTCTTTAAGAAGGTATCTTTGCCCGTTTGTGGTTCGCGTTATGGCCAGAGCGGTGGCAGTCAAGACTTGTCTGTTACGTGGAGCTGACTTGTAATACTTCAAGAGAAACGCTGTAGTGATCGGGTCGGGGGATTGGCCCGCCGCTTGCAAAAGTGCAACGGTTCGTTGTGTGTCATCGGTTCTTAGTGCCTTTTCGAACACTTCAATGCCACCGATAGAAATAGCCGTGTTCATCGCTTTCACCCCAATATTGGCTGTCGGCATTTCAATGGCTATTGCCAGTAACTCTGGTATTGATTGTTCAATCGAAAATAGTCTCGCCAGTTCGACATATTTTGGTGTGTTCTTGTGAATTTCCATATGGCGCACAACGGAACCGCGTAGCTTTTCATTGTCAGAAACATCAAAACGCTTGAGTCTGATAAGGGTCTCAACGACCAATTTATCGCGGAGGGGGTCCTGAGCATTCATCACGGATGTCAGTGAGCATACAAGTAAGAATGCAACTAGGGGGATATACCGGATGGACATTATCATGTTCACCTACATTCCTAATAGAATTGTTTCGAGCGCCTGTTCCTTTTCGGGGCCAGAATGATAGTCAAAGGCACGTAAATATCTCGCCTGCTCTGACTCTTTGGTGGCTTTATCCAAAAGAATGGTGGCGAGCATTGCAGGTGCCTTTTTGGAACGACTTCGCCAAACGATATCTCTTCCAGCCGCCGTGTTCCAGTTGTTACCCGTTAGTTTTAGCCATGCCTCAAACCGACTTTCCCAGTGGAGGTCTGCTGCAATCCCGAGTGTCTCTAGATACCACCGATCCTTGCCGTCGTGGAGAGCTGCCAATTTTGCCCAGAGCTGGTCTGCTTTGGGCGAGTCAATGAAACGCAGCGCAATCAGGGCTTCGCGACGGACTTGAGCGCTAGGGTCGGCGACTAGATGAGAAACGATGGCAACAAGATCCAGATCCGCCTGCCGAGCGATTCGTAAAGCGGTGGCGCGGATGTCTTCGTCAGTGTCTTTAGCTGCGGTTTCGACGTATTGTTCTGCTTTTCCAGGTATCTTAGCCAAGAGCCACAGAGCGCGAGCCCTCTCTCGAGGGATACCGGAATGAAAGAGATCTAGGAGTGCAGATTCAGCGCCTTCTCCAAATTTATGTAAAGCGGTCCATCCTAGATATCGAGTCGAAAGATTTGGCGAACGTAGAGCAGCGATAGCACCGTTTATGGTGGTTACGTCTACCTTCGGAAAATCGTATTTGCTGTCAGCCGGGGCAACCCTGAAAAGGCGCCCTCGCTCCAAGTCCTGCATGTTATGCCCGCCGACACCGGGATCATACCAATCGGTAATAAATATCGAACCGTCAGGCGCAACACAGACATCTGCGGGCCGGAACCATTTGTCAATGCCTTCAACGACATTGTCGATGCTGGCAGTGAAGCCGGCGCCGGATTTTTCCACCGGATAAGCGCGTACGATATTGGGACCGGCATCGCAGTGAATAACTTCATTATGGAGTCTTGAGGGAAGTAAACTGCCTTCATAGATGGCAATTCCCGTGGGGGAACCGGCACCCGTTTGTAGTAGGTTGGGGACAACTCCGGGATCGTTGAGGTGCCAATGCCGCAGGGGAATTTGCTCTGCCATTCCAGTGCGTTCTGCCCTCCAGCCGGCACCCGTCAACTCGTCACGATAACCGTAGTTTCCATATTCCAGTATGTAATTAATACGGACACCTTTGTTGCCGTCATCGTCATTGTCGGATTGCCACATTCTTCCGAATGAGTCGACAGCGACCTCGTAGTTGTTGCGGAAATTGTGTGCTAAAACTTCAAAGTTGGTTCCATCCATGTCGCAACGGAAAATCATGCCGCCGTAATACGGTTTTCCATTGTCCACGACGTCGTTGCCGGTTAGGTCCTTTACTAGTTGTCCGCCTGCATCGTGAACTGCTTTACCTGTATTGCCAAAATTCCAATACAGTTTTCCGTCAGGGCCGAAGACGAATGAATGCACGGAATGGTCATGTTGCGGTTGTCCTGTTTTGTCGAAAAGTACCACCTTCGAGTCTGGTACGTCGTCCCCGTCGTCATCTGTAAATATAAGAACCTTTGGAGTGGCTGATACGATTACTTTATTACCCAATACGCAGATACCCATCGCAGAATCAACGTCGCGCCCCTGATAAAACACCTTCTGCTCATCCATGACACCGTCTTTGTCGGTGTCTTCTAAAATAAGGATGCGGTCACCTTCAGGCCGCCGATTGGCGTGTTTTCGGTAGTTCATGACTTCACAAACCCAAACCCGGCCACGATGGTCAATGTCTAGGTTCGTTAGGCTAAAGAGTTTGGGTTCGGAAGCAGCCAGCGTGGCTTCCATTCCCGTACCGACGGCGAGGCCGCTGGTAGCCAGCTCAGGATGCCTTTCTAAACCTGAGTTGTCAGATACGGTCGGCATCTGATTGTACACTGCAAAGATCACCGAGGTAGACTTCCCATCGGCTTGTTGAGTGCCCCCTTCATCCAGGCATCCGACCGCTTCGAATGTTAAAGCACCTTCCGGCAAATCATAGACGATTGTAGAATTCGAATGAGTGCCGATCCCGAGTTTTATTTGACGGCCTTTGCTACGTAAAGGCTTCCCGTCCGCATTCTTATTGACATTTACACGCCCCCATTCTGAAGATGCCGACTTCCATTGAAGATCGGTCAATGATTTTTGCCAGCCCTCACCTCGGACGATTGGGTTTTCCCAGTTCGCCCAGTCGCATCCAAAACCATCACCACCGTCCTCAACGACCAATACCAATTGCTCTGCACCTTTCAGATCGACTTTTACGGGCACAGAATAATTAGGCGTGTCCGTGGTGATTAATTTACTACGGAATAACGGTTTGACTGGTTCACGACGCTTCGCCGATCCTAGCTTGAGATTGAACTTGCGGATCACATCAAGCTTGTTGAAATTGCCGGGTTGGTCGAAATCCTGGTTTTGTTCTAGTTCTTTGTAGGTGACGGAATCATCGGGTACGCCATCCGTAGGGACCTCTCCTTTTGCACACCATACGATCGCATTTAAGACGACCTTACGGAAATTGTCGTCACCCCAATTCCAGTGGTTATGCCCACCGGTAAAACCGAATCCTCGGCCACCGTCAGGACGCTCAGCAGCCCACGCTACATGCTGTAAGTTTCCGGCAGCCACGGACGCTCGCACGTGGGGATTTCCGCTATGAGGGCCGTCCGGACGTGTTAGTGTGGTTTTAGGTGGCATTGCACTGAGAATGGGGGTTACACCCTTCATGGCGGGTCTGAACCGCATGTGATAGTACCACTCGTCGTTTACTTGAAAAGGTTTCACACCCCGAGTAATCGGGTGTACAGGTAAATGGTCGAAGCGAGCGGTCNAGTGTGGATTCACCGACCAATGAGTTTCGAAATATCCTCCAATCCATTTGAGAAAATGGTCGCCAGAATCACCTTTTGGAACCTCTACGCCGTAGTGGATACAAACCACTCCCACACCTTTCTTTGCGAGTGCATCAATCTGCGCAAGATTCGCATTCACCGGATGGCGGCTGCCACCGTCGCAATACATAACGATACAATCAGCATCCGCAAATGCATTTGCATCTTTGGGCCATCCATTCTGAAACACGTCGACTGTATACCCAGGCATATGTTCGCGGATGGAATTTGCCAAGATCATGCTACCGGCAAAATGCTCATGGCTGCCATAGCCGTGGCTGCGAGGGCCGGCCATAAAGGCTATTTTTTTGGGGGAAGACAGGTACTTGACCCGTATATCCTTGAATTGGACAGTCATCGGTGGACCAGCGTGTAGTTGCAACGCCAAGAGCCCACTTACTGCCGCGCGTTCCTGTTGGTGATCCACGACGTCGATTGTGACTTTGCCGTTGAGAATCTGTATAAGATGATTGCCCTTTGCGATGATCGTATAATCGTTCCAGTCTTCTTTCTTTACTGCTTCAAGTATCTCTTGTTCGGTAGCAGTGTTACCCGCATTTTGCTTCTCACCGTTTTTCCCGATGACTACTTTATTACCGCGTTTGGCAAGAACACCTCGACCACGTTCTTCATACAGTGTACCTGTCCAGGCCCCTGAACCATCGAAATCAGCTTGATAGCCAGCGACCACCCACTTAGACACCTCTTTGCTTCGATACTGGACGCCGCTGTTGCCACCAATGATCCGGAATTGTAGTCTTAGTTCAAAATCCCCAAGCTGACCGTTTCGCCAGACGATAAACGTATTGCCTTTAGTAGGGTTTTCCGGCGTAGTGACACCTGTGATCGCACCGTCCTTGACGGACCAAAAATCCGGATTTCCATCCCAGCCTTCGAGCGTTTGCCCGTTAAAGATTGATTCAAAGCCATCTTCACTGGCATGTGAGGTAAAGGTGCTAGTTAGCAGAGCCACACAAAGGAGGGTGTTTATAAAGCGTGTCATCGGGTCGATCCAATATTTGTAAAATAGTGACTTGGAGTAAAACCAGCTTCCATTATAAATCCGGCCCGCTTAGTCGTCATTAAGATCCGGATAAACAATTCGATCGTTTGCTAAGAATGGTACCGCCAAATGATACGGCACATTTTCTCCTGGCTTGATAATAGGTTGGGGACTGTATTGGGTAACATACGCCCGACGAATTCGATCGGTGGTGTTAGGACCCGAGCGATGGAATGTAAGGCTACTAAAGACTACCACGCTTCCTGCGGGAACAACGGCGGATAATCCGGTCAACGGACCGTTGTACCCGACCTTGTCACCGGATTCAGGGTCCCGGACATGGGGTATGATTTGCCGAGTCCCTGCCATACTAAAAGGCAATAAAGAAACGGTACCGTTTTCAATAGTCATGTCGTCAACAGCGGTCCAGACNGTCACATAGGGGGCATGATCAAAACCGAGATACCCTCCGTCCTGATGCCAGGAGAATGCCCGCCCCAATTCACCTGCTTTTGCAACATACTGGTCGTAGAATAGAAAAGCATCACTCCCAATGGTGGCCCGGCAGATATCAGCCATCAAACGGCTGAATACAAATTCATCGAGCTTTGGTACGAGATTGTACTGTTTGGCAATGTGATAGCGCTGGCCACGATGACTAATATGTATGTGGTCCGTGTTTTTGCGATCCATCTCGGCATGCATGGCGTCGATGAGCGTGTCACACGCTCCACGTAATAGGTCGAGATCATCTGCAGATAAAACAGACTCTAAAATAAAGAAGCCCTCGTCGCGATAGGATTCCTGATGCGCCTTTGTGACGTATCGAGAACTAATCATGTGTCCTCGCAATACATCTGCTTAGATAGGCCCGGGATTTGTTGATTTCGGAAGAAACCAGGTCTGCTGTATCGAGGATGGGAATTCCCCTCGGGGTAGGGTGCATAAATATTTCGGTGTACCCGGAATATTTAATTGTGGCTAAAGAGCGTATTATTGGAGCAAAATCAAGAGTGCCCTGACCGGGGAGTTGCATTAGTTCGAGTGGTTTGGGCATCGGTTTATGACATCCCATCCCATGTTCCCACGCATAAAACAGGGCGAGGTGTTTATCTAGAGTGGTGATAAGCTCTGCGATTAGTGATTCATCCTGTGGAAGATGATAAGGTGCTAAGGCGATCCCCAACGCAGGCGAATCATTGAGCTCGGCAAAATATCGAATGGAATCCGGACTATTGATAAGAGACGAACTGTGATTTTCAATGCAGATGCGCACTCCTGCTGATGCAGCCTTTGAAGCCGTATCCTTGAGACTCTTTAAGAAGTCCGAGACTTGGGCTTTTAGTGGTCCGGTGGTCTGCTTTCGTGACCCGCAAACGATCATGGAACCTCCTAGGTTCTTAACGACGTTAATTTCATCGCCTAGCCGGTATGGACCTAAGTCATAACGAGTTGAGAGTTCAAAATTTACATTATATTGCTCAAGCGCATCTCGGAATTTGTCATGGCCGATTCGGTCGATCTGAAGCCTTTGATCACCATGACTTGGAGGCCAAAGATCAATGGATGAAGCGCCTATTTTTGACACCTGCCGTATGCATTCGATGACGTCAATTTTGCCGTACATTGAGGAGGCAAGCATGTAATTTAATTGAAAATTGTGTTCGGGATTAGCGTAGAGTTGCGATGCAGCGAGAGTCGCTGCAGAAGACATTAGCAGTTTTCGTCGGTTGATTTGCATTTGTAGTCTAATCATCTAGGTAACGTGTAAGTTTACGAATGTCGACATTAACACTCTTATAGCCATGATACAGGTTCCCATAGTCAAAGAGTGATTGCCGAATAAATTCTGTATCTTCAGGGCCGATCGCATTCTCGAAGATCGGGTGGAGGTATTGTTTCCCAAGTGCGGAAATCTGAAGTTGCTCGGAGTTGTAAAATGCCGGATGCAGGGTTCGCGCGTGGATTTCCCCATATCTATCCCGGAACACTGAGGCATCATGCGTTCCCACAGTAAATCCATCGGATTCGTTCCACTGCAACGTAGAAACCGCATTATTGGAACCATCTAACAGCATTTTGGCTGCATTTCCGCCGAGTTGTGCTGCATAAAATCGATCAAATCGAAGTGGCCGCCCGCCGCGCTGTGTATGTCCGACTTTGCGAGTGAAAAACGCCGCCCGACCGTCTTCAAAATTTCCACCCTGTTCAAAGAACTCAGCACCAAT
Organism: Planctomycetaceae bacterium; assembly: GCA_002717145.1. GTDB lineage: Bacteria > Planctomycetota > Planctomycetia > Pirellulales > Pirellulaceae > UBA721. The sequence goes on from PBCP01000009.1 coordinate 52,706, forward strand.
ACTTTCGAGGAGAGCTGCTGACAGATTTCCGGCGGCACCTGACAAAACGATGTTCCCTGAAGGGTCAGTACTTCCGTGGGAAGCCCCGTAAGCACGGCCATCGTCTCCGATAATGCCTTCCCCACAAACAATGACAGCGTGACGCTGATGTTCATATATCTTCTTCACACGGCGTGCGACGTGTTCGAGATTAAATTGGTGTTCTGGGACCAATACGATATCGGGTTGGCCGTAACTTGATCCCAAAGCGATGTAACCCGAATGTCGCCCCATGACTTCGATTATCGCCACACGCTGATGGCTTTCGGCTGTGGTACGAACTCGACGCACACCTTCGGCCGCCTCATAAACGGCGGTGGCATAACCCGGGGTCGCATAGTTGATCATTTTTTGGATGTCGAAATTCTCATCGAGGCCGGTTGGATGATCTTTTTTTTCGTAAACTAGCTCGTCGCCGACAGTTTTTTTTATCCATTGATCCGCTTCCCCGGCATAGTTAAGACCAAGGTCGTTATCGATGGTTTTTGGAGCCAAAACTGTTGGAATCATGTCACATATCGGTTGTAAACCATTAAGGGTGCCATCACCGCCAATACAGATTAGTCCGTCAAGACGTAAACGCTTAATACGTTTATGAATTAAATCAAGCAGTCCGGGCTTTTCGTCATTAACGTAAGTCCGTGAAGAGCCCAGGATCGTTCCTCCACGAGTTGCATCTAACTGAGGAATCTCTTGATAAAGGGGGTTTAAGATTACGTGTGGAGCACGTTCCTGAAAAAAGGCACTGAAACCATTGAGTAGTCCAACGACCTCAACTCGTGCAGAATTTGCGTATCTAACTGCACCGAGGATGGTCGAATTGAGGGCAGGTGTGTCTCCCCCGGCCGTCAGGATTCCGATACGTTGCATCTTGAGTCCTTTCGTTAATCTGTGTTAACTCCTGGCTGGCTTAGCCGAGGTCGAAATTGTCAAGCTTAGCCAGCAAACCCAGACTGTCATTAGGGTCGATCGCATTGAGGGAATCTGCAAGGGCTTCAACCTCCGTTGTACCGAATATAGAACGGACATCTATGACGGTACGATTCGGAATTTCGATGCCCTCAACAAGTACGGCAGCCCCTTCTATGATAACTCTTTGATGATGATATTTCGCTGCCAGCTCGTGGAGCCTATCAGAATCGCCCAAGTCGATTTCTACGATGGTCTGGTCGTTGGAGACTATGACCGAACCGGTAGTTTCGCCACCGATGGCTGCAATGTCATTGTAGATCAATTCACCTATGTAAGCTGAGTCGAGAATGTCGTCAAAGAGGCTGCCGAGGTCTATGTTAGAGCCAAATTCACCATTGAGGATTTCCTCGACAGTAGTAAGGTCTTCATTTGTGTCCTGATTAAGCTTGTCGAGTAAATCATCCAGGTTTCCGCCATGTAAGACGAAATCTTCGTATTCCGAAACATCAATAGAATCAATCACAAATACGTCGAGGTCATAATCTGAGCTTTCGTACGTCTGGTAGATTTCATCATAATTGTCGATCACGTCGCCATAAGCCGGGACTTCAACATCATCCAGGCCCTGTTCTAACTCATCAAACAATTCGGGTAAGCCAGCTGCTGGATCATCATAATCATCTGGATCGAATTCGTATGGTGTTTCGGAGTCTGTCCCGAGCTCATCGGTAGTGTTGCCGAAGGATTGAATCGACGCGTCGCGGATTGCTGGTTCGAGCGTTTTTAGGTTGCGTTGTAACGCGTCGAAACTTATGTAGGTCACCTGTTCGATTTTGTCATAAACTTCTTGAACTTCGACTGAATTCTCCAAAGTATATTCACTAAACGACCTGAGAGATGCATAGATTGCATCGGAAGCTGCTTCGTAATCGTCGATCAATTTGGTAAATTCGCTCGCTACTCCCAGGACCTTAGTTGGAATGGCTTCGCTGTGTGTTTTTAGGTAGTCTCGGGCCTCGTACAGGTGCCTTAACGTAGAATCCGAGGCTGGATTATTTAGTGAGTTAATAACTCCCAAGGCATCAACAGGTGCTAAAATCCTGTCGCCCGAGGTATCTAGCAGGTTTCCTACGTTAACTACTTGTGTGTTAGGTGCGTTTAATTCATTGATGATAGCCAGTGCGTCCACTGGTGAAACATGGCGGTCAAGATTTACATCCAATGGCTCGATGGGATTTTGAAATAGCAAGAGATCCGCAGCTAATAAGCGTCGGGATTCAAGGGATTCAAAAAATAGCTTAGTTCTTAGTGAACTTCGACGATTTGCTTGACGATTCTTTTTCATAACTACGTTACTCGTAAACAATCGAGCTAAGTCAAACCCCGTAAGTTGGTGGGTTGACGTACGCTAGATTGAGCTAAGATGTATTAGTAATTGGTTATTAAAGGGTATCACCTCTTTAACAAAACGTTTTAAAACACCCGAAAAAATTTAATGAAGTTACCTCATTATGAGTGAAACTAGCAGCAAAATGCTAGGAATAACGGTATTACCCGAATATTTTCAGGTTGAAGGTATTGAGCCTGTATTGGACAACTGCCAAAACATTGCGGGAGCCAATGCCATCACGACCTCTCCTTACGTTATGAGATTAGCGGCGACAGGTGAAGGTCAAAGGGAGCCACCGATCGACGCCGGAGCCGGGGCCGTTCGAATTTTGGACCGCCCATTATGGGGAAAACGGGAATTACATGTTTTGACTTCGCCGTCGTTCCATGCAAACAAGGCTCTGTACTCGAAAACCTGTTATGAGCCACCTATTGGTGACCGTTTTACTGACCAGGGAGGGGAAATTGTCGCAAAAGCCCTTAGGGCCATCAAAAAACGGGGCTTAACTTCTTATTTTCAGGTACAAGCGGCCATTCCTCCTGGGTATCGCGTTCAGTTTAGTGGCGTCATTGATAAAGATCAACCTTTACTACCGAATGGGAATCAGGTAGTTAATCGAGTCGCAAAAAATGCAAGTCTCGCAAGTGAAGATATCCTTCAATATCAAATCGCTTTAATGCTGGACCTGTTTCAACAATACCCAGATCTAGATGGCATACGCCTCGATTGGCCGGAGTATCCGCCGTACCGATTCGATAGTGTCTTTCTCGACTTTAACTCTCAGGTTGCAGCACACTGTGAATCAACTGAATTCTTTAACAATCTGAGGCGTTCGATTGCTGAAATTTATAGTTGGGTTCATAGTAGCCTTACGAACGACGCCATTAGTCATATTACTGATATTCCATCATTGAGCGGCGAGTTGAGGAAGCTTGGCTATTACGACGTGCTGAAAGAATGGCTTCACTTGAAAAGACAGTTGGTCACTAGCTATATTGCTCGAATCCACGAAGCAATGCATAACGCTGGGTTTCGGGAGAAGCGGTTAGTACCGCATGCTTTCCCGCCGCCGTTCCACAGGCTTTCCGGTTTGGACTATGGCGAAGTCGGTAAATATTCGGATCATATTCCGGTAAAGATGTATACGATGCACTGGTCAATGATCGCGCGATTCTATCTAGATCAATTAACAAAATCTAATCCCGATATAGATGAAGCCGAGTTAATCCGCATGGTTTTTGCATTGCTGTCCATTTCGGACGAAGCGTCTCCTGAGAAGATCTCGGATGTTCGATATCCAGGGCCGGACGATCCGCAGCTGCCTACAAATCGCGTGCAACGCCATAAAATTGAGTTTGCTCAAAGACAGGCAGGTGATACCAAAATAGCAGCGTTAATTCACGGTTATGGTCCAGTAGATGAATTCAGAAATCGTTTTGAGCTGGCCTTTAACGCGGCTGACAACTTTGCGTGGGTTAACCGGTATTGTTATCTAAGTGACGAGAAATTGCGCGTCATGGGGGAAATCAGTGGCGGAAAAGAACTGTAATTCCCTACCTCAAAAAAAGAACGCCCCCGACTCTGAGTCCTCGCCTACAGAGATTCGCTGGTGGGCATTCTTCGTCTTCCTAATCTGCAGCGTTTTCGCATTAGGCTGCTACAGCATGGTCAATGGTGATATTTGGTGGCATTTGAGAACGGGTGAGTACATCTTGGAAACGGGCTCGATTCCTCGTGCAAATCTTTTCTCCTACACCAATCCGGATTCAACATGGATCGATTTACATTGGCTGTTCCAAATTGCGATGGCAGTGACGTATGAACAATTTGGTACGACTGGGCTCGTATTGTTCAAATCTCTGATTGGCGGTGCGGTTTTCGGTTTACTGTTCTTGACGGTTCGCCAACGTCTGCCGGGAATCTTATTAGCAATCTGCTGGCTACCTTTCATTTGGATTTATGCTGGTCGATATCACGTACGGCCGGAAATGTTTTCCCACTTTTACTTGGCATTCACCCTATACATACTTCATCGACACAGCGTTGGAGATCGTCAGTGGATCTGGTTGTTGATACCCTTGCAAATAGCCTGGGTTAACAGTCAGGGTCTCTTCATACTAGAGCTTTGTGTGTTGGGCGCTTATTCCATCGACGTGCAATGCTGTGCAAAGAATCGAAATAAAATCAATAGTATATGGGCGGTGGTCCTACTATGTCTTGTGGCGTCGTTGATCAATCCTTACGGTTTAGAGGGGGCACTGTTTCCTTTGGAACTGCTTGGGAAAGTCGGTGGGGATCAACGAGCGTTTTTCCAATTGCTGGCGGGCGAAACGCAGGGGATGGCTGAATTTCTCGCGACCTACGGGCTTGATGGCGTTGTAAGGAGCGTTACGCCTAGATGGATGTTCCTGACGGCTCCGATATGTATTGCTGCACTCGTTTGGTCGTCCATTAAGCGGCGAGAGCTTGTTGTCTATAGGTGGTTGCTCGTTTTAGGGTTTGGGTATCTGGCCTGGAACATGAACCGAAATGCATCGTTATATGCAATCGTATGGGGATTCATATTGTCGGGTGTCCTAGGTGACGAGGTAAAGAATTACAATCGCGGTAAGTCGATTGCTAACGAGGACGCTTTCAATCTAACGGGGTTTGTATCTGGGCTAGTACTCGTCTTCATAGGTTTCAGTGTACTCTCATCAGCGGTGGACATTATCGAAAAGAAGGAAATGACGGGTACGCATAATCCGGTTCGCCGGGCAGGATTCGGTGAGCACTCTTGGTACAACCACGACGCTGCACGCTTTGTTGCAAACTTACCCGGAATAGATGATGTCTATGTTCACTATAACGGGACCGGGTTTGCAGGCCTTGTCATTTACCATGGATATGCGCGTGGCAATGCGACATCCAAGCGGGTGTTCGCAGATGCCCGGCTTGAAGCAAATGCATTGACAGTGTTGAAGGATTTTCTAGCAGTCATTGGCGACACTAATCAGAGCCTGGAGGCGATGGAATTAGTACTTAAGAAGTACTCCGATACTCCACCAGTCCTGGTTTTTAAGAATTCAGATCTGATGGTTCGTCGTAAATTGTTAGACGGTCTTATCGCGAGCGAGAATTGGAGAAGTGTATACTTGAGTTCTAATCCGAATTTGGCCGCCGGCATCACCGTATTTGTACCTGATGATGTCGTACAGGTGCACGGGTTGGATATTGTGTCTATTGCGGTGCTTCGCCGCTGATTCGTTGAAGCCTGGAAGGTTAGTGATTCGGGCTAGAATACGGTTATAATGTACCTCGTTGTCATTAATTCATATTCACGATAATAGGATTCAGATATGTCCACGGTAAACCAGTTCCTCTTCGCGTTTATCGCGTCCGTTTTCATGGTGTCCATCGCGACCGCTGACGATTGGCAGATCTTTCGCGGCCCAGCCGGTGACGGTTCCAGCACGCTAAAGAATCTTCCGGTTGAATGGGCGATTGATAAGAATGTAACCTGGAAGACTGACCTTCCGGGCGAAGGGTGGTCGTCCCCCGTCGTTTATAAGGGCGTTGTCTATCTGACGGCCGCTATAGCTCAAAGGAAGACGGACGAGACGTCCGCCTATGATTTAACGGTTTTTGGCATAAATCTGGATAATGGCGAAGTCAGATGGAAGAAGACTGTTTTTGTCCAGCCGGCAGATGCGCCACGCAGGCATCAAAAAAACAGTCATGCGAGTCCAACGCCGATCGTCCATGACGACCAGGTATATGTGCATTTCGGACATCAGGGGACGGCGTGTTTATCACTAACAGGTGAGGTGATCTGGAAGACTGTGTCGATAGAGTATAAGCCGGTGCATGGTAACGGGGGGACTCCCGTCATTGTTGATGACACGATCGTTTTCAGTGTAGATGGGGCGGCCATTGCCAAGGTAATTGCACTCGACTTATCAAACGGGGAGGTACGGTGGACGTTTGACCGGGAGTCAAATGCCCCAAGGAAATTCTCCTTTTCAACTCCGGCGTTGATCGAGGTCGATGGAAAACGACAAATTGTATCGCCCGGAAGTGACGTCGTGCACGGACTCGACGCGGAAACCGGTGAAATGATCTGGAAGGTCAAATACGACGGATATAGCGTGATTCCGAAGCCTGTATTCAGAGACGGTTTAGTTTATGTGTGCACTAGTTATAACACTCCCTGGATCTACTGTATTGACCCGACCGGGAAAGGGGATATCACCGAAACGCATGTAAGGTGGTCGCATCAAAAACAAGTTCCGCATACCCCTTCGATTATCATTACTGAGGGACGTATTTATATGGTTTCTGATCGGGGGATTGGTTCTTGCCTCGACGCAAAATCGGGTGAAGTAATCTGGCAGGAGAGAGTCGGGGGCAATTACTCTGCCTCGCCGCTCCTTGCAAATGGGTTAATCTATATGCAAAGCGAGCAGGGTGATGCAACGGTGATAGAGGCTGGTCCCGAATATAAGGTCGTGGCTAAAAACACGTTTGGACAGCGGACGTTGGCATCCTACGGAGTGACAGACGGTACGTTGTTGATACGCACCTCTGAAGCGCTCTATTGTATTCAGAAAAAAGACTAGTTTGTGTCAAGCTGGGCGTGTATCCCATAGACCGCAAATGTTCGTGGGCCGAGCGTCCATTTCCAGGCATCCAATAAGTTAGTAGACTGCACTCGAGAATCACTCTCCAATTGTTTTAGAATCGCAAAGGGATTGGTGCCACTAAAGAAATTGCGCCTTTCGATTAAGTTTGAGAGGAACCCGTTCAGCTGATCATTAGGTAATTGTTTTAACTGCGGGGCCGTAAGATCGCTGACAAGATCAGTGATGAAATAAACGTGTCCCTGAGAACTTGTTCCGCTAATCAACATGTTTAGATGCTGTCGGCGAAATTCGCTAATGAGATCGGCGGTCGCAGCATTATCCTCAATAAACTGTTCTAAAAGCTGCGTGAAGAGGCAGGAGGAAACAGTAACGTCAGCAGGTTGGCTAGGGACATGAGCACTTGACAATAAGTCAATATCGCCCAGAATTCGAACGCCGTCGTCGGTATTTACGTTTTGCCGAATTAACGCAGATTCCATAGCTTTGGTATCAATGTCGACTAATTCTATGGCCGTGAAGTGTTTCGACAATTCCATGAGATCGAGATCGTTACAATTTCCAGCACCATAAGCGCGCAATAGGGCAGCGTTTCCGTATCTGACTAGGTGGTCGTGGATAGCTTCACGATGTACACGCGAGCGTTCCCAATTGTGTTGCGTTTGACGGTTGTGTTGAAATTGAAGATCTAGTAGCTGCTTTGCTGCCATGTCGCGAACGTTCCTTCGAAATTGCTAAATTCCAACAAGTTAGCCGAAGCTCCTACTCTGTGGCAATGGGAACGCACGTCATTTGAAGAAATGACCGAGTTTTTGCACCAGGGATTGATTCGTAATGGAGGTTTTATGCAGTAGAGACATTGGATGGTATCCAGGCTTTGCGATTTTCAAGAGCGTCGCGGGGGTTTGGTATTTCGGAGACTTAAACCAAAACCGGGGGGTCGTTTGTAGAATTGTGCTAACGTATTGTGCACACTGTAAGGTCGACTGATTTCGACCCGTTATAGTCGGAATGACACTATATGGTGTCCCTATTGCCTGATTGGCCATATCTAGCATTTTTGACAATTCCTGCTTGGTGTAGGCGTGTCGCGGATTCATAAGCCATAAGGACACAGGATTGCCATCATTCAACTTTGCGGTCGCGGCCGTCTTGAGATACCGCTGGTAGGTTGACTTTGTCACACCGCCGGGTTTGGCTTCAAAAACAACAGGCTCACCCCGTTCATAAAGTACGATGGCCACATGCGAATAGGTTGAATTGGTGTACGTGCTAACCAGGCAACTTCCATTCTCTGTATAGATTAAGGCACCATTTTCAGGAGCTTCGGCCCCGCAGCTGATGGAGCAAACGAATAGGGAAAATAATAGGTTGGCTAAATGAATGCGCATAATAGTCTCCTTCGTTTAGCAATTCGGCGGAGACCTAAAAATATTGGAGTATTATTGCGGGTTCCAGGGGATTTGTTCCGCCGCCGTGAGATATTGGACTTTATTCGATTCGTTGACCAACACCAGAAACGTCCGAAATGGACCACTATTGGGCGTAAATTGAGGAACGACACCCTGCAACCGTGGAGGAAGTTCTCCTGCCCGTACTGGTAATTCAAATCGGCTAAAACCGTTACGCTGAGAATGAATCACCCAATAAACAGTGCCCTGCGATGGTAAAGGGAGGCTCTGCTTTAAATTAATACCGAACGACATTGCGGTCCCTCTTTCCAAAAGCTGGGGGACTGCTACGGGGGCGTCAAAGTTGGCATAACTGGGACTTACATTTCCAGGAATGCCAATCTGAATATTTGTCCTTGAAGATTTGTTGGATGACCTGCTATTTGGTGGCTTTTTAGGAGTTTCCAATTTCGTTGAAGGAGGAGAGGTTCCACCTTTGGGGCGTAAGGCTGAAGGTAGGTTGCCATTAGCTGATTCTATTCGAGGGGATAGTTGATTTTTACGGGGAGCGCCCTGTGGTAGTGGTTTCGCCTGCGGATTACTTTGAAAACCGGGGCCGTCACCTCCATTGCCTCCATTCAAGTATTGCGCCGTCGGGTCTTGATTTCCTTGACTTAGATCTGCTGGATCTGTTAAACCCCCTTGTGTGATATATTGAGAAGTAACGTCGGCACCTTCTGAGGTATCAGGAATAGCGAATTCACCAACTTCTAATTGATATTCAGATGCTGGGTCTATATTTGCAGCGCCGGTAACTGGCTCGTCAAGCGTCATCGCTTCGGCATACTCAGCTTCTCCAACAAAGGCACCCATGGCCTGCCCCGGATCCATGCCTATATCTGCTGTGTCTTGCATCATCTGCTGATATTCGCCATCCCGGGTTGGATCGCCATAGAGGGACGACTGTTCATTCCCAATTGGCATATTTGCCGGACCTGAGGCGGACGGATCCCCACCTATTTTTGTTGGATCAATGAAGTTGCCGTCCTGGCTGGCATCGAGTTTACTCTTGCTTACCCCATCCTTTTCAGGCAAGAGCGTAGCTAGGTGCCGTCCGACAGAATCGCAACCGCTTACAAGAATTATTAAGAGAAGTGGAATAAGCCTGAGCTTCATATCAATCATCCTTACTGAGCCAAGGTTATTTTAGATAATGTCAGCCCATTTATATATAGGAATTATACGCTGCTCACCCCTTCAGTAAGGGGAAAAACTGACCCTGAATAGGTTCACCTTTAGGGATGACAGGAACTCCACTCAGTAGTGGCTCATTCGTTTGGCTAGTTACACCGTCGGAAATTAGGTTGACAACTGTCGCCTTCCGGGATCTGGATGTTCGATTTTCGAAAGAACCATGGACTGTAAGCGGGTGATGAAAGACGATTTGTCCTGCCTCCAACTCAATAGGCGTCGGGGTTTGAAACGCGATAGCCTGGTCATCCGATAAGACGTCGCGTATTGAATCCATGCCACCTGCCAGTCCGGTTATTGGTAATAGGTCCCATTGGTGACTGCCCTTGATGTAATGTATACATCCGTTATCGATCGTTGCGTTCTCTAAGGCTATCCAGCAAGTCAAGTGGTTCATCGGGCCGGACCGAGTCCAGTACGAGTAGTCTTGATGCCATGCAACGACGCCGCCGTGACGGGCTGGCTTACAGAATAGCTGATCATGCCAGAATCTTACGCTAGCATTCAGTAACTGCTTGGCAGGGGTTGTAATCGCCGGGTGCCAAAGGAGGTCGTGGAAGGATTGCCGCAGTCGCCAAGCGCCGAGAGCATGAAACAGTACCGTATCAGGATCGGTTGATTCATTGATGTGGTATTCGTGCCAAAGTTCTTTTCCGACATGATCGGGTGTCAGAAGATCTGTAAGGTCGTGCAACAGGCTAGCGATATAGTCCTCTGATATTGAGGCCTGACCGACAACAAATCCATCTGTTTGAAAATCCGCAATCTGCGCGGCTGAGAGAGAATATTCTTGACTGGAGTCTGAGTTGATTATCGTAGCAACGATGGGCTCAGAAAAGACAGAGTAGTCTTTGTGCATCAATCTTCCTTCTCATTGAGTTCTGCATCAGGAAGCGTAAGTGACGTTCGAAACTCTTCGTACTTCGTTCTCGCTGCTTCTCGTTCTTTCTCGTCTGCGAACCCAACGGTTGAATAATTTAGCTGACGCTGATTTGTATAGGAGATCCTGGGAAAACCAAATTCTCGGGGATTTTGGTCAGCTAGCAGCAATGCACCCGCCAATGCAATATCGCGAAGCTGTGTCTGATGAAGTTTTTGCCCGACGCGCTGCTGTACGCCACAGAAACTCTTGTCATCGATACGTGACTCAAGATCAATAATATTTTCCAATGAACCAAAACGAGTTACCGCGACTAACGCAATTTGTGCGACATGACACGGCGTGTTTTTTGCCTTTACCAAAGCTATTGCTCTGGGAAGAGCCTCCCGGATGTCGTATTGCATCGCCAGATTAAATGCCATCTGTGTGTCCCAGCTCTGTCCGTGTTTCATCCATTTTGCAAAGAGACGTCGCAACATATTGGAACGTGGAGTTCGACGATATTGCGACGTGCCATTGGGGTTTCGGATGTACATTTCATTACGAAAGGCGTCGTAGTTGCAAACGGAATAAATTGTCTTGATGGATGTATCTTCGACCTTGATACCGTCGAGTCCACCAACAAAAAGCAGGCCCGCAACCGTCCCTAATTTGATACTGTTCCGCTTATATGTGCGGAAGACCTGTTGCAACTCTTTACAACGTTTACTGACTATATTTGAAATTACTCCTTTGGAACGCCCTAGATTTCGCATTAACTCAGGTTCTGCTCGACACATTAGGACGAACAGTCGGCGGGCAGTGCTTGTTTCACCATTTAACGTTTTGAATTCTTTCCAACCAGGCAATTCGGCAGCCTGTTCACCCGATTGCATAAAAGCCTCTAGTTGGAGTTGATAAGCGTTTTGTTCCACTGCGTCGAGAACACGTTGTGCGCGAAACTGTAATTCTCTGCTTCCCTCGGCTATCGCTGCTTCTACCTCAGGAACCACGTCAGAGCCAAGTTCTATAAGACGGGCCATGGCGGATTGGCGTGTTGCGAATCGTTTAGATGCAAGATCTTGTACAAGGATCCTGATATCGGCATCCTGGGAACAGACTGGCTGGGTCATCCCAACTGTCAATAAGAAATAAAAGGATGCTTTAAATAAGATCGAATTGGAAGGTTTCTCTAGCATATTAATATTAGAGTTCATGGGGCCTGATATTGCCAGCATCATCATGCTAAAGCGTTTAATGCCTGATCGAGATCGGCAATTAAATCGTCGGTATCTTCCAATCCGATTGATAGGCGGATTAGTTCATCATTAATACCGTGTTCAATTCGATCCTCTCGGTCGTAGCTAGCATGTGACATAGACGCTGGCTGTTCAATGAGGGATTCGACGGCCCCAAGGGAGACCGCAAGTTGAAAGAGTTGGGTCGATCCGGTGACGCGTTTGGCACGTTCAAAATCGCCGTTAATCTCGAAGCTCATCATCGCTCCAAACCCGTCGTCCATTTGACGAGCGGCAACATCATGCCCTGGAGAACTCGGTAAACCGGGATATAGGACACGCTTTACACGAGGGTCAGCTTCCAAGTAACGAGCGATTGTCAAAGCGCTCTCTGACTGAGCTCTGACGCGCAAGTCCAACGTTTTCATGCCTCGAGAAATTAGAAATGAATCTAAGGGGCTCATGCAATTACCCGTTGCATTTTGTATGAAGTACAGGCGATCTCTTAGCTCCTGGCATTTAACAACCAACGCCCCGCCCAAAGCATCTGAATGGCCACCGAGGTATTTCGTGGCAGAATGCATAACGATATCGATCCCTAGATCTAGAGGACGAGTTAGAGCCGGCGTTGCAAATGTGTTGTCAATGCCAATCAAAACACCAGCATCCCGTGCTACCGAGGCGCATGCCTCAATATCGGTAATCGACATTAAGGGGTTACCCGGGCTTTCTATCCAAATCAACTTTGTATTTGGTTGTACCGCTTTTGCAATATTAGTTGGCTCGGAGGCGTCAGCCAATGAAACCGAGATCCCGCTACGATTGCAGATCTTGTGTAAGAGGCGATATGTTCCACCATAGATGTCTGTCCCGGCAACAATATGATCGCCAGATTCAAGCAGCATGGTGACACAATGAGTGGCTGCCATTCCGCTAGAAAAGCCGAGGGCGTCGATGCCATTTTCCAAGGCTGCCAGTGTTGTTTCCATATTGTCCCGAGTGGGGTTCCCACTTCGCGAATAGTCGTAATCGCCCCACTCACCGGGAACATCCTGGACGTAGGTCGATGCGAGATGGATGGGAGGTACGACCGCCCCTGTCGTTTTGCAACGTTCATTGCCTATGTGGATAGCTTTCGTTCGGAATTTCATTGTTCATCCCTCTAAAGCTTGTTTTAGGTCTAGAATGATATCATCGGTATCTTCAATTCCGATCGCCATGCGGATCATGTTGTCTCGAATTCCGTAGGACAGTCGTTCGTCCTCAGGCAATTCATAATAACTCATGACGAGAGGCTGTTCGATAAGTGACTCGACTCCTCCCAGTGAAGGGCCGATCTTAGGTATCTGGCATCTGTCTACGACGTTTGCCGTTTCTCTCCAGTCTGCATCGGCGAGTTCGAAAGTGATCAAGCCCCCGTAACCCCGCATTTGACGAGCCGCTATTTCGTGATAATCGTGACTGGCCAGGCCAGGGTAATACACCTTACTTACTCGCGCATGGGATTCCAAAAACTCTGCGACCGCTTGCCCATTGGCGTTGTGTCGTTGCATACGAACATCGAAGGTCTTTAAGCCTCTCTGCAGAAGATAGCAGTTGTGGGCAGAATTAATTGAGCCAAGGATTCCTCGCAAATAGCGGATATCGGAAAGTTTTGACTCCCTACCGACGATTACGCCAGCGAGTAGATCATTATGGCCGGCTAAATATTTGGTCGCAGAGTGTAATACGTAATCGACGCCAAAATCAAGTGGCTTGACGTTGTAAGGCGTGGCTAGTGTCGCGTCGATCAATGTTTCGACGTTATTGCGTCTACCAATTTCAGCAAAACGATTTAGATCCACAACGCTGAGGTGTGGATTAGTAGGAGATTCACTCACCAACAACTTAGTATTGGGGGTGATTGCTGCTTCCATCGCTTCATAGTTGCATGCTTCAACCTGGCGTGTAACAACGCCAAATCGGGACATATGTTTTGAGCAAAACTCCCTACTTCTGTGATAACATTCATCGAAAAACACGACCTCATCGCCAGCACTCAGCTTGGACATAATAACGCCTACGATTGCTGACATTCCGCTTGAAAAGAGGACCGCGTCTTCGCCTCCTTCAAGGGCTGCTAGTTTACGTTCAACAACCGCTTCGTTCGGGTTGCCATATCGGCCGTACTCTCCACGCTTCTGTTTTTGCTCAATATAATCGATGACGGATTGAGTGTCCGAAAACGTGTAAGTAGAAGCCATCACGATTGGATCCGTGATGGAGTCTAGTGCCTTCTGGTGCGCCTCTCCGCCATGTACGGAGGTGGTGGAAATGCCGTAATTCTTTTTTGACTCTAATGCCATGGTACTGCTGGGTTTTCCGGGAACAAAAAATGTTGCTTTAAGATAGTTTGTGGTAGATTGCAACATCTAACAGCAGAAACCGTACACGACGAATTGTGTAGGTGGCACTTTAGCAGATAAAGGCTGCAAGCGGCCACAAACCCCTATATCCCTAAATCTTAGCCGGAATGTGGACCTACGCAAGAGCGCCCTGAGGTTTATTCGTTCAACGCCTCAGCGGATTACTAGGATAGGATCGAGTATTGGTTCTCGAATCAGTTGGAATGATGACTTGGCCGGATATCTGACGTACAGGTGAAATGCCCTTTGATGTTCCACGAACTGATGTCGTTGCTGGCAAACGCCGAAATTGAATAGCGTTACCCAGTTCCTCAGGAATTACCTCTTCGGGCATGGGAACAGCCCTGGCAGGGGTAGGTTCGTCACCGGATTCGATGATCACTTCTCCGCCACCAATTGAACTACCACAACAACCCGACTCATAAAACCTGGCTGAAAACAGTAAGCCTTGACCAGTTTGCCCTCGTAGACCATGGCATGGGAATAGTAGGTTAAAAGTGTCGCGTATCCCTTGCGCGACCGTTGGTAATAGTGGAGTGCAACACGAGCCACAATCTCCTGATTGGATTGGTCTACCTAAGCTGGTGATTCTTTCGGATATTGGCAGTTGACCACGTAAGAACGGCTGCCTCACTTTGACCGTCTCGTTATAGTAGTCCTGTCTATCGATCTGTATTCCATCCTGAGCAAACGACGGTGCGGAAAGAGCCAAAAGCACGATACTAACAATCGAACGATTCATTACTAAAACCCCCCTAGATGGAATCCCCAAAAGACAATCACAGTTCATTAGTTACTTTTTCGGCCCATAGAGCCTGTAAAACCACGATAACCCCTGCTAGCCCTACAGGCTCCCTGGATTGCCTAGCTTGCCATATGGCGAGGCGTGTGGTGTTGACCTGATACTTTCAAATTTAGTACTTTCTGCGTAAGTTTTGAGTAATCTCCTATTTAGTAGGATGAATCAGTGAGCAGTATTCCCTTAAACAGGCATACCCTATTTGTTTTGGTAACGGCCTTTAGCACTCCGTGTTTCGGTCAATTAGAATATGAATGGTCGGATGGTGGTGCGGTGGGCCGCTTTGTGACTTTCCAATCGGAAGGGAATCTGGGCGAACCTTCCTTCGACCCTTATGGTGATTCGGGGGCTCCAACGCCCCCGGAATTTGGTTCTGATAGCGTTGGTAATCCACCGGATCGTCCATGGTTCGGACAGCCGTATACGGCGCCGAAGGACCCTCCCAGTGGCTCGCTGCCTAGCAGGTTGTTCGGATCCAACTCCTCCACACGTTTTAGCGATTTATTAAGATTTGCCGAGATGCCAAGGATCCAATATTCATGGATACCGGATGGCAACGGCCCAAGTGATCTTTCGCAACAAGAGTTCGATTTCTCGATTGTCTTCGCATTTCCAAATTTTTTGAATACCGAGCGACCTATTTACGTTGCACCGTCGTTCGGGCTGAATTTGCTGCAGGGGGCCGGAAGTGTAGGGCTACCAAATCAGGTTTATAGCGGTGTGCTTGAGATGCAGTGGCAAACCGATCCGCAGGAAAGGTTCAATCTGGACGTAGGCGTTGGAGTAGGAGTGTTTACCGACTTTAACACGTTTACTTCGGACAGCCTCCGTTTGACCGGGCACGCGCTGTTTAATATCGGCATCACGGAGGATACAACATTCCGTGGAGGAGTTGTCTATTACGATAGATTAGACATGAAGATGTTACCGGCATTTGGTTTGTACTGGCAGCCGCATCCGGAGGCTAGAATTGATCTGTTTTTCCCAAAACCTCGGGTGTCACAATACATTACGTCACTTAGTAATTATGACGTTTGGTGGTACTACGGTGCCGAAGTTGGGGGAGGCAGCTGGACGATGCGCCTCGATAGTGGCGTAAAATCGCAAGTGGACCTGAACGACATTAGGATCACCACGGGATTCGAGTTTGGATTGCCGGAACAACTAAGATTAGGTGAACATATAGGCTTTATTGAAGCCGGTTTAGTGGTAAATCGCGAGGTGGTCTTTCGGAATACCCCTCAACAGAATTTCGATCCGGGTACCTCGGTCATGGTGAGAGCCGGTTTAGGTTATTGAGCCCATTGGAATTGAACCGTGCTTTGGGGACTCGCTTTAGCATTAACCCGGACGCTTACCGATTGGCGGTCTGCGTGCTGAATGCCAATTACAATACGGTGGGTACCATTGGTTGGCTCGATCCGAGCTCTGCCGTCTTGAATCGGCGTCGGCTTGCCATCGAAGAACTTGTCCATTATGCCCATCAGGTAAGGCGATGGCATGACCGCGATGCTCTTGATCCGAGGGCCT